>VGSZ01000532.1 GCA_016874845.1 Deltaproteobacteria bacterium | reverse complement strand
ACCCCTGCGGGGCCAGCGATCGCTTCCACGCTGACGTCGACGGCGACTGCCTGCCCGATCTGGTCGTCGGCGCGCCGGCGCTGCCTGGCGGCCCGTCGCTGGGCCCACACGTCGCGGTGTATCGACGCAACGGCGGCGCCCTCGAGCTGCTGCGCGTGATACGCCGGACGTCGTCGACGGGGCGCTTCGGCGCCAGCGTCGCCATCGACCCGGCGACCTACAAGGCCACGGGGCAGCACGCCCTCGTGATCGGCGAGCCTGAGCGGACCGGAGCCGTCGTCAGCCAACCCCAGAGCGACGCCGGCCTCGTCTGGTGGGCGACGCCGGCACCCAACGAATGCGGCACCACCGAGCCGTGGTGCTTCCGCTTCTTCAATGGCCCCATGACCGACGCCCGCGCCGGCGCCACCGTCGCCTTCGTCCGCTCGACGGGCGCGCGCTCGCGGTTCCTGATCGGCGCGCCGCGCACCGACCTGTCCCGCCCCGACGAGGGCGCCATCTTCGTCGTCGAGCCCGACCGCGACGCCGCCGGCTCGTCGGTGCGCACCGAGTCCATCGTGCCCGCCGAGCTCGGCGCCACCGCGGGCGTCGGCCTCGGCGCCGGCCTCGCCCGCGTCGGCGACTATGACGGCGACGGCGTCGGCGACGTCGCCCTGGGCGCCGCCGGCCTCGTCGACGCGCAGGGTCCGCTGGGCGTCTTTGTGTTCTCGGGCGCCAGCCTGCAGAGCGACTTCGCTGGCGCCGTGGCCCCCGCCGCGCTCGCGCGCTGGCGGCCGCCGGCCGGCGCCGATCCCACGACGTTTGGCGCCCGCCTGTGGGCCGCCGGCGACGTCGACGGCGACGACATCGGCGACATCGCCGTGGGCGACACCGGCGCCGGCCGCGTGTGGCTGTCGCTGTCGTCGCGCGGCGCCGGCGCCGCGCTGCTCGAGCTGTCGTCACCGCCCGGCACCAGCGCGCGCGATGCCGCCTTCGGCTCCGCCGTGGCCCCCATCGCCGACGTCGACGGCGACGGGCGCGACGAGCTGCTGCTCGGCGCGCCGTTCTACAACGACGACACCGCCGGCGCCGCCGTGGCTGCCTGCGCCAGCCTCGAGGGCGCGCCCCCCGGCTACGACGGCAACTGCGTGGGCGCGGTGTGGCTCGTGCGCTCCACCGACATCGAGGCCACCCCTGCCGGCGCCCTCGTCGACGAGGCCTGCTCCGTCGTCGGTACGACGCCGCAGGGTCGCCTCGGCGCCGCGCTGCGCGCGCTCGGCGACGTCGTCGCCGTGGGCGCCCCCGGCGGCCTGCCGGGCTCGGGCGTCGCCGGACAGGTGCTGCTCGCCCGCGGCGCCGGCGGGTGCCTGACCACCGCGACGCTGGCGCGGCCCGCCGACCCCCCTTCCGTCGCCGGCGACCACTTCGGCGCGGCGTTCGGACAATGAGCCACGCGACGGGCGTCCCCGACGCGCCGCCCGACGAGCAGCACGGCGAGCAGCACGACGCGCAGCACGACGCGCAGCACGACGCGCA
>VGSZ01000531.1 GCA_016874845.1 Deltaproteobacteria bacterium | reverse complement strand
TAACATGGCCGAGTTCCTTGAGCTGTGCGTGCGCGCGCGCCGCAACGTCTGCGTCTGCGGCGGGCCCGGAGCGCAGATCGGCACGGTGATGTCGGCGATGGCGTCGACGATCGAGCATGACGAGCGCATCGTCGTGGTCGAGCAGGTGGCGCGTCTGAAGCTGCCGCAGCCTCATGTCGTCACGCTCGAGCCGCGGCCCCTGCGCGGCGGGCCGTCGGCGGCGACGGTGCGCGATCTCGTCGGCAACGCGCTCCGCATGCGTCCCAACCGCGTCATCGTGCATGAGGTGACCAGCGGCGAGGCCCACGACCTGTTCGTCGCGATGGGCGGCCGGCAGGATGGCACGCTGTTCACCACGTACGCGTCGACGACGCGCGACTGTCTCGACCGGCTCGAGACGATGATCTCGATGGCCGGGCTCGACGTGCAGAGCCGCGTGGTGCGCGAGCAGATCGCCTCGAGCCTCGACCTGATCGTCAGCGTCACCCGCTTCGCCGACGGCAGCTCGCGCGTGACGCAGATCAGCGAGGTCACTGGCGTCGAGGTCGACCTGATCACGACGCAGGACCTGTTCACGTTCAAGCGCGAGGGCTTCGACGACGGTGGCGCCGTGATCGGGCGCTTCCAGGCGACGGGTACGCCGCCGCGCTTCTACGACGAGCTGCAGCGGCGCGGGGACAGCGTCAACCTCGCCATCTTCCGCGACTGAGCCCGTCGGAACGAACGCCTCAACGGGGCGGCGCCGACAGGGGCGGTGGCGGCGCCGACGAGGGTGGTGGCGGGGCCGACAGTGGCTGTGTCGACAGGGGGGCTGGCGGCTCCGACAGGGGTGCTGGCGGCTCCGACAGCGGCGTCGCCGAAGGCGACGAAGGCGCTGCCGAGGTCGTCCGCGGCGCCGCGCGCGCGCGGGCCACCAGATCGCTCCAGGCGATGCGGGCGGTGCGCCGCGCCAGCGCCCGCGCTTCGTCGGCGGTGGCGCCGGCGCCGAGGCCGCCAGCGCCGGGCAGCAGTACCAGCTGCGACGACGACACCTGCGCCACGACCGTGTCGCGCCACACCAACCGATCCCGGGCGTCGACGACCAGCACCGTACAGCGGTCGTGACCGTTGTGCGCCACCGACCGCGCGTAGCGCACCCGAGACAGCCACCACTCGTGGCGCAACACGACGACCGCGTCGACGCCGAGGGCGCGCGCGACGGCGCCGAGGGCGGCGGGCGCCGAGGGGGCGTCGACGTCGACGGCCACGGCGTCGCGCGGCGCAGCCCAGTCGTCGACGGGCTGCGCCGTCGGCAACGCCGAGTAGCCCGCCGCGCCGGTCGCCCGCACCAGCGGCACGACGTCGGCCCCGAAGCGCTGCTCAAGCTCGCCTTCGATGTCGCCCTCGATCATCTCGAGGACCTCAGCGCCGAGCCCTTCGGGCGCGAAGGTCGGCGACAGCGCCAGGTCTTGCTGCAGCACGCCGCGGCGGGCGTGCAGGCTGACCAGCGCGACGCTGCGGACGTCGTCGAGGTGGCGGTC
>VGSZ01000530.1 GCA_016874845.1 Deltaproteobacteria bacterium | reverse complement strand
ACTACCGCGCCCCCAGGGCCCTAGGGGCTGTCCCTAGATTCGACGGCCAGTTCTTTGCTTAGAAGTCCTATCAAGACGATAACCAGCCCATGCATAGGCATGCGCTGACAGACGAGCAGTGGGCGAAGGTGATGCCGGTCCTGCCGCCGCAGGAACGCGGACCGGCGGCGACGTTGGGTGACCGGTCGTTCGTGGACGCGGTGATTTACCGTGCGCGGACGGGCGTCCCGTGGCGAGACCTGCCCGAGCGATTCGGCCCCTGGAAATCGGTCTACAACCGCTTCCGAAACTGGTCGCGCAAGGGAGCCTGGGCCCGGATCTTCAAGGCCCTGTGCGTCGAGGTGGACGAGGAAGGCTGCATCGTCGACGGCACGGTGATCCGGGCGCACCAAGACGCCGCCGGCGGAAAAGGGGGGTCGAAAGGAACTGTCTGGGTCGTTCTCGAGGTGGAGTCTCCACGAAGATCCACGCGCTCGTCGACACCAAGGGCCGCCCGCTCCACGTCGCGCTCACCCAAGGTCAGCGCCACGAAATGATCGCCGCTCCCGAGCTGCTGGCCCACGCGAGCGGACGAGCGCTCATCGGCGACACTGGCTACGACTCCAATGAGTTCCGCGCAGCGATCCGCAAGCGCGGCATGTTTCCGGTCATCGCATCAAAGCCGGAGCGTCCGCGCGTCTTGCCGAAGCGTCGTGCGCTCTACGCCAAGCGCTATGAGGTCGAGCGCTTCTTTCATCGGCTGAAGCGTTTTCGTGCGATCGCCTCTCGCTACGAGAAGACCGCCGACAGCTTCTTGAGCCTTGTCCAGATCTGCTGCGCCGTCCTCTGGCTTGCCTGAAACTAGGGACAGCCCCTAGCGCCCGACGTCGTCCACGGACAGGGGGCCGGGGCCGATCTCCCGCCGTCCGGGGACCCGCCTCGGCCTTCGCCTTGACGGCCGTCGCTCCCGCACCCCGACGCGCGGTCGCCGCTCGCAGCCTCGCGCAGCTCGTCGTGGGGCCGTCGTTCGAGGCGCTGCCGAGGGAGACGTCGCCCGTGCCGCCCGCGCGGTAGTCCGCGGCCCACGAGCTCTGCACGCAGTTCGAGGGCGTGATGTCCGGGGCATTCCCGGCGGCGGCGTTCGCGGCCAACACGTACCCCTCGAGGGAGACCTCGGTGAAGCCGCCGGGGAAGCTGACGTCGAGCTGGGCCCGAGAGCCGCCGGCGCCGTCGGCGCGGCGCAGAGGCGGTCGGAGGCGTCGAAGGCCGGGCGCGGGCGCTCGATCGGGTTGACCGTGGCGCCCAGGTGGGTGCGCGCGACCGGTGCGGAGATCACCGTCCAGCCGCCGCTGTTCGCCGTCATCTCGCACGTGGCGTCGAAGGGGGCCATCGCGCCGGCGCCGTCGGGGTCGATCGTGTAGGTGCCGGAGGTGGCGTTGCCGACGGCGAGGAGGACCTTGCAGCGCGTGGCGTAGGCGCACTTCGCCGCGGCGCGGTGCCTGGTCGCGCAGTAGGAGCCGGCCGTGCACGCGCGCGCGAGGCCGCAGGCGCCGCGCGAGCCGCCG
>VGSZ01000529.1 GCA_016874845.1 Deltaproteobacteria bacterium | reverse complement strand
AGTCTGTCGTCGCGGGCACGTACCTGTGGGCGGCGTGGCGGCGGCGGGGCCGCTGGCGCGGGCGCACGTTCTCAACGTGACGCGAGGAGCCTCGACGTCAAGCGCGGCCGCGGGCTTTGCCGGCGGACCGGCGGGGCGCTATCGACGTCTGAAAACGACGTCTCGCCGGACGTCCTGCTACCCCGAGGGGCCCCGTGCCGTACTCGTTCGACGACGTCTTGGCCGAGATCAAGCCGTACCCGAAGAAGCGCGTCGCCGTCGCCGTGGGCCACGACGAGGCGGTGCTCGATGCCGTTGCCCGCGCCGAGGCGCAGGACGTCGCCGACTGCGTGCTCGTGGGCGACGTCGCAAAGATCAAGGCCACCGCCGACGCGGTGAATGCCGACATCAGCAAGGCCGAGCTCATCGACGAGCGCGACGTGACGAAGGCGGCGAAGCGCGCCGTGGCGCTGGTGTCCTCGGGTGAGTGCCACATCGCGATGAAGGGCAAGCTGCACACCGATGACTTCCTGCGAGCGGTGCTCGACAAGGAGACCGGGCTGCGGACGGGGCGGCTGCTCAGCCACGTGTTCCTGCTCGAGGTGCCGCTGCCGGTGAAGCGGCTGGTGTTCGTGACCGACGGGGCGATGAACATCGCGCCGAACTTCGAGGAGAAGGCGCAGATCGCAACCAACGCCATCGCGCTGGCGCGCCTGTTCGGCATCGAGCAGCCGAAGGTCGCCGCGCTCGCCGGAGTCGAGCTGGTGAACCCGAAGATGCCGGCGACGCAGGACGCGGCGGTGCTGTCGCTGATGAGCTACCGCGGGCAGTTCGAGGCCGGCTTGATCGAGGGCCCGTTGGCGCTGGACCTCGCCGTCAGCGAAGAGGCCGCCCGCATCAAGGGCGTGAAGAACCCCGTCGCTGGCCACGCCGACATCCTGCTGATGCCGAGCCTCGAGGCCGGCAACATCATGGTGAAGGGCTTCTCGCACCTCGCCGGCGGGCGCACTGCGGGCCTCGTGCTCGGCGCGAAGGCGCCGGTGGTGCTCACGAGCCGCAGCGACTCGGCGGAGAGCAAGTTCCTGTCCATCGTCTGCGCCGTCTACGCCGCCAACATGGAGGCGGTGCGGGTGAAGGTCGGCAAGGTGCGCGGCTGACGCGCTCGGCTCGCACTTGCGTCACAGGAGCAACAGATGGACGCGATCGTCGTCGTCAACTGCGGCAGCTCGAGCGTCAAGCTCGACGTCTTCGACACCGACGTGCGGCAAGCGCTGTTGTCCGCCGCCGTCGAGCGCGTCGGCACCGCTGACGCACGGCTGTCGCTCGAGCTGGCATCGACGAAGGACAAGCCCGCCGAAGAAGAGCGACAGCCCCTGCCCGGCGCCGACCACGACGTCGCCGTCGCCGCGCTGCTGGCTGCCGTCGCGGCCCGCGGCTTCGTCATCAAGGCCTTCGGCCACCGCGTCGTCCACGGCGGCGAGCGGCTGACCGACAGCCTCATCGTTGACGACGCAGTGCTGGCCGGCATCGAGGCCTGCGTGCCGCTGGCGCCGCTGCACAACCCCGCGAACCTCAAGGGC
>VGSZ01000528.1 GCA_016874845.1 Deltaproteobacteria bacterium | reverse complement strand
GCCTGCAAGTAGCCCGCGGGGCGTCCGACGACGACTGCCCCGCTTGAGTCCCGCCGCGGGCGGTGCCACGCCTCGCGCACCAGCGAGGTGTGTCATGGCGGTGACGTGGATCGACGACGGCAAGCTCAACTTCAAGGACCAGCGCGTCTTCGTGCGCGTCGACTTCAACGTGCCGCTCGAGGACGACGGCAACGGCGGCGTCGTCGTCAGCGACGACGAGCGCGTGCGCGCGTCGCTGCCGACGCTGCAGCTGCTGCTCGACAAGGGCGCGCGCCTGATCCTCGCCTCGCACCTCGGCCGGCCCAAGGGCCACGATCCAAAGCAATCGCTGTTGCCGGTGGCGGGGTGCCTGCAAAGCCACCTGAAGCGCGACGTCATCTTCGCCGATGACTGCGTCGGCGACGGTGTCAAGAAGCTCGCCCACGACCTGAAGGCCGGGCAGGTGCTGCTGCTCGAGAACCTCCGCTACCACTCGGGCGAAGAGAAGAACGACGAGGGCTTCGCGCGACAGTTGGCCGCCCTGTGCGACGTCTACGTCAACGACGCCTTCGGCGCCGCGCACCGCGCCCACGCGTCGACGGCGGGCATGGCGGCGTTCGTCGACAAAAAGGCCGGCGGTCTGCTGCTGAAGAAGGAGGCCGAGACGCTGTACGGCCTGCTGCGTCAGCCGAAGAAGCCCTTCGTCGCGATCATCGGCGGCGCCAAGGTCAGCGACAAGATCGGCGTCGTTACGAAGCTGCTCGGGAAGGTCGACAAGATCCTGATCGGCGGCGCGATGGCCTACACGTTCCTCGCCAGCAAGGGTGTCGCCACGGGCAAGTCGCGCACCGAGCCCGACAAGCTGAACGTCGCCCGCACCGTGCTCGAGGGCGCCGCCCAGCGCGGCGTGCAGATCCTGCTGCCCGTCGACCACGTCGCCGCCACCGAATTCGCCGAGGGCGCCGCCGCCATCGACACCGCGACCCTCGCCGACGACCAGATGGGCCTCGACGTCGGCGCGGCCACGCGCAAGCTGTACGCCGAGGCCATCGTCGGCGCCGGCACCGTGCTGTGGAACGGTCCGATGGGCGTCTTCGAGTGGGCGAGCTTCGCCAAGGGCACGATGGCCGTCGCCGAGGCCGTCGCCAGCTCCGGCGCGTTCACCGTCGTCGGCGGCGGCGACTCCGTCGCGGCGCTGAACCAGTCGGGCCTCGCGGCGAAGATCAGCCACGTGTCGACAGGCGGCGGCGCCAGCCTCGAGCTGCTCGAGGGCCGAAAGCTGCCCGGCCTGCTCGCCCTCGGCTACGAGTTCTGAGCCCGTCCGTCCACGACGACGTCCTGGGCGTCGTCGCCGTGCGCGGTTGCGCGCGGCGGCGACGCTGCTAACCCCCCCAAACTCTTTTTCTGGAGATTGACCCATGTTGCGTCTCGCTGCTGTCGCTGGTGCCGCTGCCGCCCTGATCCTGCCCGCTGTCGCCTGCCCGAAGCCGTCCGACGGCGGTGAGGGAGAAGGCGAAGGCGAAGGCGAAGGCGAAGGCGAGGGCGAGGGCGAGGGCGAGGGCGAGGGCGAGGGCGAGAGCGAGAGCGA
>VGSZ01000527.1 GCA_016874845.1 Deltaproteobacteria bacterium | reverse complement strand
CGCAGTACGTCGACATCATCGCCGAGGAGTGCCAAGGGCTCGACCTTTTCGGCGCGAACGTCTACCGCGGCAAGTCCGCGCGGGACTTCTTCGAGGTCGTCGAGCACAAGCTCCACGTGCCCGTAGTGTTCACCGAATTCGGCGCGGATGCCTTCGACGCGAAGCTCGGTCGCGAAGACGACGTCACGCAAGCCCGCTACCTCCTCGCGCAGTGGCAGGAGCTCTACGAGCAGAGCGCGGGCAAGGGCCGAGTGGGCAACGCCATCGGCGGCTTCACGTTCCAGTGGAGCGACGGCTGGTGGAAGCACAAGCAAGAGACGAACCTCGACGTGCACGACACGAACGCCTCGTGGCCGAACGGCGGCTACGCCGAGGATTTCGAAGACGGCGCGAACAACATGAACGAGGAGTGGTGGGGCATCTGCGCCAAGGGCCCGCCCGACGCGCGTGGTCTCTACGACCTGCGGCCGCGCGCGGCGTTCTTCGCGTTGAAGGACGCCCTCGCCCTCGACGCGTATGGGCCGACGACGACGGTGCAAGGCATCCGCGCCCGCTTCGGCGACGTCGACATCACCACCGCCGCCGCGCTGGCCCACGGCGAGAGCGCGCGGACGGTCGCGCTCGACGCCGCCCGCTTCCGCCTGTCGGCGCTGCGCTTCGAGGTGTCGACGTTCGCCACCGGGGGCTCGTCGCGGCAGCGCCTGCTGCCCGGCGCGTCGACGCCGAGCAGCGGCGACGGCTTCGACCACACCGAGTCGTTCTCGGTCACGGCGGCGGCGAACCCGGCTAGCAACGTCGACGCGTCGCTGACGATGAACGTGCTCGGCAACGTCGCCACGAACCCCATCGACGAGCTCTTCTACGAGGCCCGCGGCCGGCTGCGCACGTTGACCGATGCGTCGTCGTCGACGAACTTCCCGCTGCAGGGCATCGAGCGCGTCGCAGTGCACGACGCCGATGTCGTCTGGGACGAGTCGTGGTTCCGGCTGCACGGGTTCTTTCGAACCGGCCACGGACACTGGGGCTACGACGGCGACCTGTTCGGCCTGTACCGCGAGGCGTACTACGGGCCATCGATCGACACGTACGACGCCGACACGCCGATCGGCTTCGAGGTCGAAGGCAAGCGTGGGCTGCAGGGTCTGCGGCTCGCGTTCGGTCCCGAGCTGTGGTGGGGCGCGAACCCGGCCGTGATCGCGAAGTACTCGCTGCCCCTTGGCCCCGTCGTGACCACCGCCATGTACACCGAGCAGTTCGTCCGTCAGAACACGATCCTGACGTCGACGACGCTGCCCGAGCAGGCCACGCGCAAGGCCACGCTGTCGGCGCAGACGCGTGTCGGATCGGTCACCGTCGATGCCGGCGGCATCTGGGCCGGCTCGACGCGCATCGGCCAGGCCTTCGCCAACGTGAAGGGCGACGAGGCCGACGGGTACACCGTCCGTCAGGACGAGGTGCTCGTCACCGACACCTTCGGCGCGCGCGCGAAGGTCACGTGGGAGGGCGGGCCGCTGCACGCGTACGCACAGGGCGCGTACATGGGCCTCGTCGCCGACGGTGGGCCGCAGT
>VGSZ01000526.1 GCA_016874845.1 Deltaproteobacteria bacterium | reverse complement strand
GACGACAACGCCGCCGGCGACGACAGCGACCCAGACGGTGCGGACGCGAGCGGGGGCGTGGTCGCCACCAGCGGCGGCACCGGCGGCATCGACTGGGGCGACAGCGACGCAGGCAGCGACAGCGGCACCGGCATAGCGAGCGCGGCGTGGTCGCGGGCTGCCGGCGGCGGCGAGCCTGCGGAAGGCTGGCCCGGTGACGCAGACGACATCGGCGGGGACAAGGCGAGCGTCGGTGCGGCGAGGTCGGGCGGTGGGGAGTCCCCTCGCGCGGGCGCGCCGACCTCGGCGCCCGCGGCGCCCTCGGGAGGCGCGAGGATGTCCTCGAGGCGGGGCAGCGACGCCGCGGCCGGCGCGGGACCGGGCGGCATCGTGTCGTGCGGCACGAGCAGGCCACCGCCGGCGGCGGCGGCGCCATCGTTGAACTCTTCGGGCCACGGCTCGGGCTCGGCGGCGGGCTCCTCGCCCACGGGCGTGCGGTCGACGATCAGCCCCTCGAAGAACAGCTTCGAGGCAAACTCGAGCGCCTCGAGGTCGCCGAGCTCGGTCTCGTCGATGACCTGCAGCAGAGAGCGCCGGCCGTCGAAGTGCCGCAGCAGCGCGTTCACCTCGTCGGGGATCTGGGCGAGGCTCTCGCCGAAGGCGGTGAAGTCGATCTCGAAGACATGGCCCACGGGCGGCAGCTGCTCGGCCAGACGGCCCCACTCGTCGACGCGGCGCACGCCCTCCATCAGCAGCATCTGCGTCGAGTGCGCGATGACTTCGGGCTCGCGGTGCGCCTCGAACGTCATGGCGAAGCTGCCCTCGCTCCAGACGAGCATTCGGTAGAAGGCGCGCTCGCCGACCAGCCGCCCGCAGCGGGCGTTTACGATGCGACCATCGCGAAACGCGATGACACCTCGGTCGCGGCCGGCGTGGATGACGAGGCGGCCGGTCTTGCGGCCGAGCTCGATGGTCTGCACGAGGTCGACCAGCCCCATGTCGCCGAGCAGCCCGGAGAACGGCGGCGTCGACCGTTCGCGGCCCTCGAGGCGTTGCTGGTCGCGCTTGTCGAGCAGCACGCGGACGCGGGTCAGCACCTCTTTGAGGTAGATGGGCTTGGTCAGGTAGTCGTCGACACCTAGCTCGAGCCCGATGATCTTCTCGGCCAGCGTGGCGTTGGACGCGAGGAAGATGACCGGGATCGTTGACGTGTCGCCCACGCGCTTCAGGTCAGCGACGAACTCGAAGCCCGAGACGGGGCCGGGTAGCTTGGTGTCGGCGACGATGAGGTCGGGCAGCGCGTGGCGCAGCTTGTCCCAGGCGTCGATGGCGTCGACGGCGGTGGTGACCGAGAAGCCCGCCTTGCGCAGCGACACCTCGAGCATGCGCAGGCTCTGGCTGTCAGCGTCGACGAGGAGGAGGCTTTTCTTCGCCACGGCGGATTGCGGTTTCCGTCGACGACAATCGACGGCCCGTGCCCACGAAGTCAAGGAAACCGCCGCCCGCGGCGACGGTGGTGGCGCCTTGCGCGAGCCTGCGCCGTCACCCGGCCCCTGTACGGCCCCCTGTACGGCCCCCTGTACGGCCCCCTGTACGGCCCCCTG
>VGSZ01000525.1 GCA_016874845.1 Deltaproteobacteria bacterium | reverse complement strand
TGGTCGCCGAGATCTTCGCCGATGAGCTTGGCTTCGGCCTCGGCGCCGATGTCGCCGCCGCCGCTGAAGGGGGCGAGCAGCAGGTAGGCCGCGCCCGCGCCCGCGCCGCCGGTGTCTTCGCGGTCGGCGCCCACCAGCAGGTCGGCGAGGCCGTCCCCGTTGATGTCGCCGGCCCACGCGATGGCCGCGCCGACGAGGTCGCCGGCGGCTTCGCCCGTCCACGTGGCGGAGATCTCGCAGGCGTCGGACACGCCGTCGCAGTCGTTGTCGACGCCGTCGCCGCAGACCTCGTTGACGCTCGGGTTGACCAGCGGGTCGCCGTCGTCGCAGTCATCGCCGCCTTCGCTGGCGGCGCGGTGGCCGTCGGCGTCGGCGTCATCGTCGTCGTCGCCGGCGCAGTCGGCGTCGATCCCGTCGTACCAGACCTCGGAGGCGCCCGGGTTCACCGAGGCGTCGGCGTCGTCGCAGTCGGTGTCGAGGGTGCTGAGACCGCCGGGGTTGTCGCAGCCCTTGCCCCAGTAGTTGAGGGGATCTCCGTAGGTGTCGCCGTCCGCGTCGACCCAGAAGTCGACGTCGCGGCCGGCGCCGTCGGCCCCGTCGATCAGGCCGTTGCAGTCGTTGTCGACGCCGTCGCCGCAGACCTCGCGGGCCGACGGGTTGGTCAGCTTGTTGGTGTCGTCGCAGTCGTCGGCGGCGAGGGAGTAGCCCTCGGGCTGCTCGCAGGCGAGCACCACGTCGGTGGTGCCCTCGGCGCCGTGGGTGTCGGCGTCGGCGTCCACGTAGAAGGTGATCAGGCCTGACGGGTTGAGGTCGAGGTCGTCGGCGAGGCCGTCGCAGTCTTCGTCTTCGTCGAGCGGATCGCAGACCTCGACCGCGTCGGGGTTGATCTGCGGGTTCGTGTCGTCGCAGTCGTCGAAGTTCTCGACGTAGCCCTCGGGCGGCAGGCAGCCGTCGGTGCGCACCGCCGGGTCGCCGAAGCCGTCGGCGTCGGCGTCGGCGTACCAGGTCTGCGGGTTGATCGCGCCGGGCTCGTCGATCTCGCCGTCGCAGTCGTTGTCGATCTCGTCGCAGAGCTCCGGGGCGCCGGGGCGGTTGTCGCCGCTGAGATCGTCGCAGTCGAGGTTGTTCTCGACGTAGCCCGGGGGCTGGTCGCACAGGGCCCAGGTGTAGACCGGCGAGCCGAAGCCGTCGGCGTCAGCGTCGGCGTGCCAGAGGGTCTTGTCGAGGGCGTGCTCCTCGTCGCTGACGCCGTCGCAGTCGTTGTCGACCCCGTCGCAGTACTCTTCGGCGTAGGGGTGGACGTCGGGGTTCTTGTCGTCGCAGTCGACGTCGGACGTCCACTGGTCGCCGTCCTGGTCAATGTACGACTGCGAGCTCGGCGGCTGGCAGGCCGCGAGCAGGCCGAGGCCGAGCAGCAGCCCGCGCGCAAAGACGGCGCGCGCAGCCGGGGCGAGGGCCGCAGCTGGGGAGGGGGTGACCAGGGGTGAGGGGGACCTTCCCGACACGGGCGCTCCGGGGACGCGGACGCCGAGACCATATCCGGTGTGCGGGCCGCCCGCGCCCGGAGGCCCGGCTATGCTGCGCGACC
>VGSZ01000524.1 GCA_016874845.1 Deltaproteobacteria bacterium | reverse complement strand
AGGGACGCGAAGAAGGCGCGGTCCTCGCCGACGCCGGCGAGGCCGCCGATGCGCGACCGCAGCGCGGCGCGGATCGTCGCGGGAGATCGCACCTCGACGACCCGAAAAAACGGCCAGAAGTGGTCGGACTCAGGCTCTGGTGGACCCTCCCAGAAACCGCGCTCGACGTTGTAGAACAGCGTGGGCTTGTCGCCGGGGACGACGAGCAGCGCGCAGCCCTCGACGGCCAGCGGCAGCCAGTGCTTGAAGAACGGCACGGTGACCAGCGGCCAGAACTGGTCGTCGAAGCTGGTCTTCTGCTGCGGCGTGCCCGAGTGGAGGACGAGGCCGTCGAGGCCGTGGCGCTCGCAGACGCCGGCGGTGCGGCGGGCGAGCTCGTCGAGGTGGGCGGCGTACAGCGAGGTGAGCAGTTCGCGCGACAGGGCCATGCCCCGTCGATAGCACGGCGCTCACGGCAAGGCGAACGACCCGCGCGCCGCAGTCGCTCCCTGTCTCCACCGGCAGGCGAACGACCCGCGTGCCGCCGGTCCGTGTCACCACCCGAAGGCGAACGAAGCGCGCGCCGCCGGTCCGTGTCACCACCCGAAGGCGAACGAAGCGCGCGCCGCCGGTCCGTGTCACCACCCGAAGGCGAACGACCCGCGCGCCGCAGCCAGCGATGACGACGTAGCGGACGTGACGGACTGCGGGGCCCGGGTCGTCTCGCCGGTGTCGGCAGCACCAGAGAGGCCCGGGGGTTGTCAGGGGGACGTGGCCTGACGTCCCCCTGACTCGCACCGAAGGCGAAGACAGCCAAGCGTCCAGGCAAGCAGCGCGACGAAGCCGAGAGAGAAAACCCCGTCGGAGACCGAGACGCCCGAAGCGAGCACGAAGAGCCCGAAGAGGAGCGAAGAAGCCTCACTCGACGACGACAGAGACCTGCACCCGATCGCTCATCCGCTGACACCACGCCTCGGTGCAGAGAAAGAAGGAGATGTTCGCCTCGAGGGTGGTGGTCCCCGCCTTGAGCGCGCGCAGCGTCGTGGCGACCTCGGGCTCCTTGGCGCCGTTCTTCTTGACGTCGGCGCGCCCAAGCTTCGGCTTCCCCGGCTTCACGAAGCCGTTGTCGACGAAGGAGAGCTCGAGGGGCGCCTGCTCGTGCACCTTCTTGCCGTTCTTCGGCGTGATGCGGACGCTGAACATGCCGTCCTCGCCGACCTTGAGCTTCGCCGTCGTCGCCGACGTGTCGAGCGCGTAGTCGTCCTTGGTCGCGCGGTCATCAGCGACAGGTTGCGACGACGCCGGTGAGGCCTGCACACCGACACCGCCGACCACGAACGCCGACGCGGCGGCGAAGGAGAGAACACGAACGAGGCTCATCGAGATACTCCAGCCAGACAGGCGCGACCGCAGGGCTGACGACGACGACCGAAGAAGCGTTCAGTCGTCGCGGCCGTGGACGAAGATCCGCAGGTTGGTCGTCCACGCCCGCCGGCCGCGGGTGCCGATGTCGAGGTACGACCAGTTGTCGTACTGCAGGCCGGGCACGAGCACCGCCTCGTGCTGCCAGGCCAGCGCGCCGACGAAGAGGTCCTCGGGCGGGATGAAGTC
>VGSZ01000523.1 GCA_016874845.1 Deltaproteobacteria bacterium | reverse complement strand
CTCGAGGGCCCCGGCGGCGCCGGCGGCGGCCACCGCGCCGGCGACCAGACCGGCGGTGCCCACCGCCGCCGCCATGCCGCCGACGACGAGCAGCGGCCTCTTCGGGCTGGACGCCGTCGCGGCCGGCGCCGCGCCGCCGCAGGTGTCGACGATGGTGTCGCCCGGCGCGCACAGCGCCAGCGTCGTCGTCTGGTCGAGCACGATGTCGGTGTGGCCGCGCCAGGGCACCAGCCGTCCGGCGCGCACCTCGACCTCGTGGCGACCCACCGACAGCTGGAGCGGCGACAGCATCGGGGTGCGGTCGCGGGCGACGCCGTCGACCAGCACCTCGGCGCCCGGCGACATCGTCACCGTCAAGCGCCCGAAGACGGCATCGGGCCGGACGAGCTGCACCGCCGCCTGCTGCGCCTGCAGGCCAAGCGTCGCGCGATCGCGCGCCGGCACCGCCTGCCACGCGCCCGGCTCGGCCTCGCTGCGGACGTCGACGAGCACGAGCAGCAGGTCGAAGGCGCCGCCCCTCTCGAACAGCTCGCTGGCGACGACGCGGACGGCGCCGATGGTGCGCCCGACGAGGCGCGCGCAGGCGACGGGCGACTGGGCGCAAGCGGTGCGGTTCGCGTCCACCGCGGCGGTCACCGCGTCGACGGGCACGACAACGACGCCGCGCTCGGCGAGGCCCACCCGCATCATCGTGGTGGCCAGCTCGGCCTCGACGACAGCGCCGACGCCGCTGCGCGTGGGCAGCACGGCGTACACGGTGTTGTCGGCGCGCGCCGGTACGGCGGCCATGGCCAGCAGCGTCAAGACGACGGGGACGACGACGACGGGCAATCTCATGGCGCGGGCTCCGCGGACAACGGCCGGCAGTATGAGAGACGTCGGGAGCGCTCGCAAAAAAACGGCTGCGCCGTCGCCATCGCCGGCCGAGCCGGCATCGCGGTGGTCACTGCAGCGCGTTGATCGCGTTCTTCGCGGTCTCGGCGTCGGGCCCGCTCGGAGCGAGCTCGAGGTAGCGCTGGTAGGCCGCCACGGCGTCGGTGGTGCGTCCGGCGGCGCGCAGCGCCTCTCCGAGCCCGAACTGCGCCTCGACCACCGCGGCGTCGCGCGCGATCACGGCGCGGAAGCCCTCGGTGGCCGCCCCGTGCTTGCTGAGGTCGAGCTGCGCCCACGACCAGCCGAGCTGCGCCTCGTTGTCGTCGGGCTTCTTGTCGAGCGCGAGCTTGAAAAGCCGCACCGCCTCGCCGCTGCGGCCAGACTTCTGCGCCCGGCGGGCCTTCTGCATCACCTGCTCCCACGTCTCCGACGGCGCCGGCACGACCGGCGTCGTCGTGGCGGTCGTCGTGGCGGTCGGCGTGGCGGTCGTCGTGGCGGCCGTCGTGGCGGTCGTCGTGGCGGTCGTCGTGGCGGTCGTCGTGGCGGTTGCCGTACCGGTCGGCGCGGGTGCGGCAGCAGCGCTCGAGGGCGCGCCGGAATCGGCGCCCGCCGGGGAAGCGGCCGCCGCACCCGCGTCGACGCCTCCGATCGTGGCCCGGGCCGGGTCGGTCGAGGCCGCGACCGTCGGGGCCGGCGCCGCCGGTCCGGCGTCACCGGCGGGCGCGG
>VGSZ01000522.1 GCA_016874845.1 Deltaproteobacteria bacterium | reverse complement strand
TGGCGTCGCAGGAGGGCAGGACGGCAAGGCCCGTCACGGTCAGAAACAACAGCAGCAACAGCGAGGCAGTCAGATCGCGTTTCATGGGTCACTCCAACGTGGCGGTGAGCGTGAAGGTGAAGCCGTCGTTCGCCGACAACGCGTCGACGACGATGAAGACGTCGCGGGGCGTGTTGGCGCTGTTGACGAACCGCACCGTTTCGGCGGCGGTACCCGATGGACCGTCCTGCGCGGCAAGGCATGCGGTGCGCGTCGCGGTGCAGTCCGAGACGACGCCGACCGTGACGTCGCCATTGCCGTTGACGTTGTCGACGGTGGCGCGCAGCGTGCGCAGCGCCGGGACCGTCAACCGGTAGAACTAGAACGCGTCCCGGCCGCTGCCGTTGATGCCGGAGCCGGTGCAGGATGGGCCCGCGAAGCCGTTGGCGGTGCCCGGGCGGCCGACGGTGGTGCCGTTCGCAGGCGTGGCGAGGGTCAACGGCGCGGCGGTCTCGCAGACCTCGGCGCTGCTGGCCGACGCCAGCGTGCGGGTCGACGTCGTCAGCGTGAAGGCCCCCTGGTCGGGCGTGCCCGGCTGCCCGCTGAAGTTCGTGTCGCCGAGCAGGCCCTCGACAGCGAGGTAGACGGTGGCGGGGGACGCGCCGTGGTTTGCGTAGTGGGCCTCGCCTCGCGTGCCGACGACGCAGGACGCGGCGACATCGTCGCAGCCATCGAGCACGGCCAGCATCGAGCCGCTGAAGTCGTTGGAGAGCGTCGCGGTCAGCAGGTGCCCGGCGGGAACATCGACGGCGTAGTAGACGTCGGGACCTTCGGGGGCGAAGTAACCGCAGCTGCCGGCGTAGCTGTCGACGTCGTCGGTGCGACCGGTGGTGTCGAACGTCGTCGACGCGTCGGCGCCGAGGGCGAACGCCTCGGCGCAGGTCTCGCCGGTGCCGCGCACGCAGGCAGACGGCGCACCGGTGCAGACGAAGCCGTCTTCGACGGCGCAGCTGGCCGAGCAGCCATCGCCGCCGTCGGTGTCGTCGTCGTCGCAGGCCTCGGAGCCCTGCACGAGCCCGTCACCGCAGACGCTGGCGGCGCACGAAGACGGCGTGCCGGTGCAGGCGAAGCCGTCCTCGACCGCGCAGCTGGCCGAGCAGCCGTCACCGCCGGCGGCGTCGCCGTCGTCGCAGTCCTCGCCGGGGTCGACGACGCCGTTGCCGCAGACGAACTCGACGCAGCTGACGGTCAGCGTCAACGTCGTCGTCTCGCCGTCGAGGCCGTTGTCGCGCTTGTCGTAGGCGAGGAACCGCGTGGCGCCCGCGGCGGCGTCGAACGTGAGCGCCCCACCAAAGCCGTCGCGCACGGCCAGGCAGGCGCGGTCGGCGGCGCAGGGGTCGCCGCCCTCGCCCAGATCGAACAGCTGGTACGTCGCTGACGAGCCGCTCGTCGCCACGGCGGTCACCGACACCTGCGCGGAGCGATCGTTCGCAAACGCGAACAGCAGCTCGCGGTCCCTGTAGCGGAAGCCGGTGACGCCGACGCCGTCGCACGCGTAGGCGTCGATGGCCGCCAGCCCGGCGGCGGTGTCGAGGCTCCGCGTGCCGCTGTCGCAGTCGAGCAC
>VGSZ01000521.1 GCA_016874845.1 Deltaproteobacteria bacterium | reverse complement strand
CTCGACGGGCGCGTGAAGACGCTGCACCCGAAGATCCACGGCGGCCTGCTCGGTCGCCGCGACTTCCCGCAGCACGTCGAGCAGATGCGCGCCCACGACATCGCGCCCATCGACCTGGTGGTCGTGAACCTCTACCCGTTCGAGAAGATCGCGGGCCGCTCGGACGCCTCGTGGGACGAGCTCATCGAGAACATCGACATCGGCGGCCCGTCGATGCTGCGGTCGGCGGCGAAGAACCATGACAGCGTCGTCGTCGTCTGCGACCCCTCCGACTACGCGGACGTGATCATCGCGCTCGACGTTGGCGGCGGCACCGCCCACGCGCTGCGTCGTCGGCTGGCCCTGAAGGTCTTCGCCCGCACCGCCGCCTACGACGCTGCCATCGCCGCGCGCCTGTCGCTGAAGGCCGAGCTGGAGCTGCCCGAGGACCGCCGCGAGCCGTGTGTGTCCGCCGGCCTCGGCGACGTGCTACCGCTGGTCGCGCGGCGCGTGTCGGCGCTGCGCTACGGCGAGAACCCCCACCAGCTGGCGGCGGTGTACCGCGCGTCGTCGTCGTCCCCCGAGCTCGACCTCGCCTCGGTGGAGCCGCTGCAGGGCAAGGAGCTCTCGTACAACAACCTGCTCGACGCCGACGCCGCGGTGTACGCGCTGCGCGCGCTCGCCGACGGTGCCGACGATGGTCACCCCGGCGTGATCGTCATCAAGCACAACACGCCTTGCGGCGCGGCGCGCTCGTCGTCGGTGCTCGGCGCCTGGCAGCAGGCGCTCAAGGGCGACCCGGTGTCGGCCTTCGGCGGCATCGTCGCCGTCGGCGGCGTTGTTGACGAGGCGACCGCCGCGGCGATGAGCGAGGTGTTCCTCGAGGTCATCGTCGCCGTCGGGTTCACCGACGGCGCGCGCGCCGTGCTCGCCAAGAAGTCGCAGCTGCGGCTGCTCGCCGTCGCTGACCTGACGACCGCGCCGCTGCCGCGCCACGCCATGCGCAGCGTCGCCGGCGGCCTGCTCGTGCAGCAGCACGACGGCGCGCCGGCGGCCGTGCGCTCGGGGCGGGTCGTGACGAAGCGGGCGCCCACCGACGCCGAGTGGCGCGCGCTGGACGTCGCGTGGCGCCTGTGCGCGCCGGTGAAGTCCAACGCGATCACGCTGGCCCGCGCCGACGGCGACGGCGCGCTGCTGATCGCCGCCGGCGGCGGGCAGACCAGCCGCGTCGACAGCGCGAAGATCGCCATCGCCAAGGCGCGCGAGCACAAGCACGAGACGCAGGGCGCCGCCGTCGGCTCCGACGCGTTCTTCCCGTTCGCCGACGGCCTGCTGGTGCTGGCCGACGCCGGCGTCACCGCGGTGGCCCAGCCCGGCGGCAGCAAGCGCGACGACGAGGTGATCGCCGCCGCGAACGAGCGCGGCATCGCGATGGTCTTCCTCGGCGAGCGCCACTTCCGTCACTGACGGCCTACGGGGGCGGGATGCAGGTCGACGCCGCCATCGACGCGTTCCTGTCCCACGCCCGCGTCGAGCGCGGGCTGGCCGGGAACTCGCTGCTCGCCTACGGGCGCGATCTGGCGGCGTTGGCCCGCTCGCTGCTCGCGCAGGGGGTCGTCGACGTCAGCGACGTCGGC
>VGSZ01000520.1 GCA_016874845.1 Deltaproteobacteria bacterium | reverse complement strand
GGTGCGCTTCCCGTTCGTCGCGCGGAAGGACGGCGTGGCGATGCTGCGGTTTGTCGCGCGCAAGAAGGGTGACGCCAGCGCCGACGGTCAGGACGCCCTGCAGCTGAGGCTGCCGGTGTTGCTCCCTGTCGTCGTCGAGACGCTGGCGGTCGGCGGCATGACCGACGACCACCGTCAGGAGGCGCTGCAGCCGCCGGGCGGTTCGCGCCCCGACACCGGGGGCCTCGAGGTGACGTTGTCGTCGACGGCGCTGGCCGGCACGCGCGAGGCGATGCGGCAGCTGGTCGAGTATCCCCATGGCTGCGCCGAGCAGCTGGCGTCGAAGCTGGTGCCGTTCCTCGCGCTGCGGGAGCTGCAGGGCGCGTTCGGCGAGCAGCACCGGCAGGGCGACGACGCCGCGGTCGCGACGGCGGTGAATTGGCTCGGGCCGCAGATCCTCGACGATCAGGGCAACGCGCACCCCGACCGCGTGATCGCCCAGACGGTGCAGCGCCTGCAGGCTCTGCAGGACACGACGGGCGGGTTCCGCGTGTGGCCGGGCAGCGCGTGCGTCGACGCCGAGGCGTCGGCATGGGCGACCCTCGCCCTGACCCGGGCGAAGGCGGCGGGCGTCGACACCGACGCCGGGGCGCTGCGCCGGGCGACGACGTTCCTGCGTGACAACGTGCTGGCCGATCGCCTGCCGTCGTGCTCGTGGGGCACGCCGCGCGTGTCCTCTCCCGAGCGGATCCTCGCCGGTTTCGTGCTGTCCCGAGCGGGCCAGCCGCGCGTGGCCCCGCTGCAGCAGCTCGCACAGGGTGTCGTGCAGAAGCCCGACGCGCTGCCGCTGTTCACACGGGCGCTGCTCGCCGACGCGCTGGTGGTCGGACGCGGCGACGCCGCGCTGGCGCAGCAGGTGCTGCAGACGGTGTTGAACGCCGCCCGCGAGACGCCGCGGGAGGTGCGCTTCGAAGAGCCCGAGGCCGCGCGCATCGCGAGCCCCTGGTCGAGCGACGTGCGCACGACGGCCATCGTGCTGCTCACCCTGTCGGCGGCGTCGCCCGAGCACCCCTTCGTGCCGAAGCTCGCGTCGTTCCTCGAGGGCGCACGCGACAAGGGCGGGCGCTACCGCACGACGCAGGAGGCGGCGTGGTCGCTCATGGCCTTCAGCGAGCTGGTGCGCGCGAAGGAGCGCACGCCGCCATCGTTCACCGCCGACGTCACGCTGGGTGGCGCGAGCCTCGTGAAGCAGGAGTTCCGCGGCCGGTCGCTGGACGTGGCGTTGCACCTGGTGCCGATGGCCGACGTCGTCGCCCGCGGCGCCGACGCGCTGCCCTTCGTGTTCGCCAGGACCGGCACCGGCACCCTGTACTACAGCGCCGTGCTGCGGCGGGCGCCGCAGGAGCTGCCGACCACGGCGCTGGATCGAGGCTTCGTCGTGCAGCGCTTCTTCGAGCCCATCGACGATCCCACCCGGCAGGGCCGCCGCTTCGTCGCGGGCGAACTGGTGCGTATCCGCGTGCGCGTGGCCACGCGCGACGCCCGCCGTGACGTCGCCGTGGACGTGCCGCTGCCCGCCGGGCTCGAGGCCGTCGACACGTCGCTGGGGACGACGGCGCGGGCGGGGAAGGTCGGCGAT
>VGSZ01000519.1 GCA_016874845.1 Deltaproteobacteria bacterium | reverse complement strand
CTTCGCCTTCGCCTTCGCCTTCGCCTTCGCCTTCGCCTTCGCCTTCGCCTTCGCCTTCGCCTTCGCCTTCGCCTTCGCCCGGCAGCTGCATCTCCTGGAACAGCGTGAGTCCGATCGGGGGGGTCGCGGCGAGGCTCAGCTCAACGTCCGCCACGAGGCCCGCGCCGCCGTCGAGGTCGCTGAGCCGGATGGTTGCGGAGGTCGGAGAATTGTCGGCGAAGGGATCGGCGCACTCGAGGCGACGCGTCGAGAAGTCGGGGCCGCAGGCGAGGTCGACGACGCCGGCGGGGCCGGTACGGGCGAGGATGGCCTCGCTGCCGCTGCCGAGGACGAAGAGCGCGTGGTCGGCGCCGTCGGCTGACGTCGCGGCGGGCCGGTACACGCCGCTCGTGAGCAGGCCTTCGCCGCTCGGTGGGGCGAGTGTCGTGGTCACCGGAGCAGCAAGCGGCGTCCCGATGTGCAGCGTCTCGGCTCCACCGGGTGTCATCGGTGGAAGGGCGGTGAGCGTGACGACGCCGGTGGCCACGGTGAACTGGCCGCGGGCGGTGCCGTCGGGTTGTGGCACGAGCACGATGTCGCCGAGCCGCGCATCGTCGTCGGCGTAGGAGCGGAAGAACACCGCGACGCTGTCGTCGGTGCGTCGCACGCCGGCGATGACGCCGACGGGCCGGCGGTCGGGGGCAGGCGTGAACAGGTAGCGGCGGAATGTGTGACGCACCGGCGCGAACGCCTCTGCCACGCAGAGGGGCGCGGGCAGCACGAGGCTGTTGTTCGTCTCGAGGCTCTCGCGAACGACCTCGCCGTCGTCGAGCCGGGCGATGATCTTCCAGGTTCCGCGGGGGAGGGCTGGGA
Organism: Deltaproteobacteria bacterium; assembly: GCA_016874845.1. GTDB lineage: Bacteria > Myxococcota > UBA727 > UBA727 > VGSZ01 > VGSZ01. The sequence goes on along the minus strand of VGSZ01000519.1, from coordinate 767 downwards.
TCGTCGTGGTGAGCGCCAGCGTCGCGGTGCCCGCGGGCGGCAGCGCGGGCACCGCCACCGCGTCGAGCGGTACGTCCGTGGCGTCGACGACAGCGTCGACGCTCAGGTACGCGCGCACCGCGGTGTCGAGGCCGGTGGGACCGGTGCCGGCGTTCTCGACGGTGAGCGCGAAGGTGAACGTCGCGCCGGGCTCCGCGCGGGCGGGCACGAGGGCGGCGTCGAAGTCGCTGACGGCGAGATCCGGGCCGGCCAAGGGCACCGAGGCGAGCGGCGCGAGGGGCACCTGCGCGAGGTGCGTGCCGCCGGCAAACGTGCTCGTCACCGACACCACGCGCAGCGCGCCGGTGGTGGTGTCTTCCACGAGCTCCGGGCTCCCGGAGTCGTGCCGGTTCACGCCACAGCGAACGGGTACTTCGGGGTTGTCGAACCACGACAACGGCCACGAGGCTGCGTCGCGTGCCGTCAACACGAACACGTTGTCGCACAGGAGCAGGCGCGATCGCGGGCCGCCGTTCTGCGCCGGTCCCTCGTTGCCCCAGCCGGCGTGACGGAACGGCATGCCGGCGAGGTAGTGCACGCCCTGCGTGAGCGGCGGGATCGGCGCGATGTGCCTCACGGGCGCTGCGAGCTCGCCGATGGCGACGTCACCGGCGATGACGACGAACGTCTTGATGAGAGCGTGGTGGAACGATGCGACGCCAGCCGCGACGCTGCCGAGGCTGCCGTCGCTCGCCCGGCGGAAGCGCACCGCGTAGGTGCCCTCGACC
>VGSZ01000518.1 GCA_016874845.1 Deltaproteobacteria bacterium | reverse complement strand
GGCGCGCCTGGCTCGACGACGACACGCCGCCGCCGCTCGCCCCCGACGCCAGCGCCGACGGCGCCCTCGAATTCGTCGTCGCCGTCACCGCGCCGGGCCGGCACACGCTGCACGTGCAGACCGGCGACGGCTGCCGCTTCGTGTCGCCGGTGCTCGACAAGCCCGTCGTGCTCGACGTCACGCCGCCCGTCCTCCGCCGCGCGGTGCTCGACGACGGCCGGCCGCTGCAGGACACGCGCGTGCTGGCGCTGTTCGTCGACGCCGCCGACGACCTCTCGGCCACGCTGCAGCTGCGCACGCGGCTGTGCGCGCGCGACGCCGCCGACCAGCGCACCTGCACCCCCGCCGCGCTCGACGACACGCCGTGGGGCGACCTCGCGCTCAGCGTGCCGGTGATCGTGCCCGCCGACGGCGCCTTCGACGTCGACGTGCAGGTGCGCGACGAGGCCGGCCTCGCGAGCGCCGTCGCCACCGCCAGCGTCGTCGTCGACACCGCCCCGCCCACGGTGCGCGCGCTCGTGCTCGGCGACGGCTCGGGCGTCACGACGTCGCCGACGGTGCGCGCGCGCTTCGACGTCGACGGCGCGACGGAGCTGAAGCTCGGCCTGCTGCCCGGGCTCGCCGGCGTGGCGTGGCAGCCGTTCCTGCCCGAGGTGCCGCTCGCGCTGCCCGCCGGCGACGGCGAGAAGCGCGTGTTCGCGCGCTTCCGCGACGAGGCCGGCAACGAGTCCGTCGAGGTCGGCGCCACCATCGCCCTCGACACCACCGGCCAGCTCGCCGGGCGCGTCTTCGTCGAGGGCAAGGACGACAGCGCCGTCGCCGTGGTGCGCCTCGTCGGCGCGACCGCGACGACGCTGCAGACAACGCCCCTGCCCGACGGCAGCTGGGCGCTGCCCGACGTGCCCGCCGGGCTGTTCACCGTGCAGGCCAGCGTCGCTGCCGCCGACGTCGACGCCGACGGGTTCCTCGTCGCGCAGACCGGCGTGGCGGTGGAGCCGCGGCAGACGACGACGGCGCCCGACCTGTTCGTGGCCAGGAAGCGCGGCAACGTCGGCGGCACGCTGGCGCTGGAGGCGCTGGTGGCCGGGGCCGGCGACGCCGGCGCGCTGCTCGAGTTGGTCGAGGCGGGGCTGACCACGACGACGGGGCAGGACGGCGCGTTTGGATTTTCGGGCGTGTTGACCGGCACGTACACGCTGCGCGCCAGCAAGCCCGGCTACGTCACGCAGACGGTGTACCCCGTCGTCGTCGAGCACCAGCGCACGACGGCGGTCCCCTTCGCCGACGCGCTGCGGCTGCTGCGCGGCTCGTTGACGCTGCGGGCGCTGCGCGAGGACGGCGGCGCGGCGGCGGCGGTGCAGGCGGTGCTGACCGGCGCGCTCAGCGTCGACGCCTTCGCCGGCGACGACGGCGTCGTGCGCTTCGACGACCTGCTGCCCGGCGCCTATGCGCTGACGCTGCGGGGCACCGGCGACGTCGCCGCCCGCTATCGACCACAGAGCCGCGCGCCGCGCGTCGTCGCCGGCGAGACCACCGACCTCGGCGACGTCGTGCTGCCGCTGGCGCGCGGCACGCTGACCGGCGTGGCCATCGCCGAGGGCGAGGCGGGCACGGGGCCTGCCGCCGG
>VGSZ01000517.1 GCA_016874845.1 Deltaproteobacteria bacterium | reverse complement strand
TACAACTTCGACCGCGTGCTCGACCCGAAGACCGCGTCCGCCCAGATGAAGAGCGACGTTGGGCCGATCAAGAGCGTCGAGGTCGTCGACCCGCTCACCGTGAAGCTCGTCTACGACACGCCCTGGGTGACCCTGCTCGACGGCGTGCGCCGCATGCCTATCTGGTCGCCGACCGCGGCCGAGAAGCATGGCGTCGCGAATTTTGGCCGCAACCTCGTGGGTGCCGGGCCGTTCCTCTTCGCGGAGTGGGTGCAGAACGACCGCATCGTGTTCAGGCGCTGGGCCGACTACGGCGGCTGGAACTCGCTGCAGGCTCATCGTGGCCCGGCATGGCTGGACCAGGTCACCATCCGTTTCATCGGCGAGGCGGCAGTGCTCGGCAGCGTCGTGAAGACGGGCAACGCGCAGGTCACGTTCGGCCTGCCCGCGCGCTTCGTCGACGAGTACAAGGGCAAGCCCAACTTCCAGTTCGTCGGCAAGGACCAGTCGGGCACCGGCCTTCAGCACGTAATGAACGTCCGCATCCCGCCGCTTTCGGACATCCGCGTGCGCCAGGCGATCCTCCATGCGGCGGACATGAAGGCCGCGAACGAGCTGCTCTACGACGGCGTCTACGCGCCGTCAGAGGGGCCGCTCAACAACAACCATCCCTGCTTCTGGGAGGGCAACCCGAAGGTCTACCCCAACGACCTCAACAAGGCGCGCGCCCTGCTCGAGGAAGCAGGCTGGAAGGCGCCGGCGGCGGGCCAGGGGCAGATCCGCGTGGCGCGCGGCGTCGCCGGCGTCGCCGACGGCACGCCGCTCAAGGTGCGCTACACCACCCTGCACCACAAGGAACTGGGCGAGGCGCTGCAGGCCCAGCTTCGCCGCGTCGGCATTGACCTCGTCGTCGAGCAGGTCCCCGGCCCGGTCCAGCTTGACCGCGTGCGGCGACGCGACTTCGACCTGATGTTCGAGCGCCAGCGTTCACCCGACCCGCTGATCCTCGACCAGATCTGGAACTCCAAGTGGGACCAGCCTGGCGGCTGGGCCTGGACCGGCTTCAAGGACGATAAGCTCGACGCGACGGTCGACAAGCTGCGCTCCATCCCGGACACCAAGGCGCGCTGCGAGGTGGCCAAGGAGGCGCAGAAGATCATCATGGAGAACGCGCTCATGCTGCCGACGCTGAGCGATCCCGTGTTCTTCGCGATGTCGCCGAAGGTCAAGGGCCTCCAGGTCGGTGCCGAGGGTAACTGGTTCTTTCTCAACAACGCCTGGCTCGAACGCTGATCCGGCCGGCGAGGCGGCAATAGCCCGGAGCAACGGGGACGTCGGCACGGGAGGCCCGTGCCGGCGTCGCCGGTCGACATGACCCGATACATCCTCGGACGGATCCTGCAGCTAGTCCCGGTGCTGTGGCTCATCTCCACGATCATCTTCGTGGTGATGCACATGCTGCCGGGCGATCCCGCAGAGCTGATGCTGGCTGGCGCCGAGGGCGGCGCGATCACGCCCGAGCGCCTGGCCGAGCTGAAGCGGGAGATGGGCCTCGACGATCCCTTGCTCGTCCAGTACCTGCGCTTCCTTGCCAACGCCGCGGTCGGCGACCTCGGCGATTCCGTGCGCTTCCGGCTGCCGGTCGCCGA
>VGSZ01000516.1 GCA_016874845.1 Deltaproteobacteria bacterium | reverse complement strand
CACAGTGTTCGCGGCGCTCGTCGACAGCGAGGGCAAGCTGTCGAAGCTGGCGGGGGCGAAGGCCCGCGACGACGCCGGCGACGACGACGACAAGAAGGCGGGCAAGAAGCCCAAGGCGCGCAAGGTGAAGGGCGGCGAGGTCTGGCGGCTCGGCACCGACGGCAGCGCGCGCGTGGTCTTTCAATCACGGGCGCACGGGCCGTACGCGCTCGCCGTCGACGCCAGCGGCAAACGCGTGCTGGCGGGCACCGGGCCGGAGGGCCGCGTCGTCGCGGTCGATGTGGCCGGCGAGCGGCGGCCGTTGGTGTGGTCGCGGCGGGCGGGCCACGACGAGATCACGGCGCTGCTGGTCGAGAAGACCGGCGTGACCGCCGGCGCCAGCCACGGCGGCGCGGTGCTCGCGCTCGGCGGCGGCACGTTCGACAAGGCGGCGTACCTGACGCCGGCGCTCGACGCTGACGGCCGGGCCCGCTGGGGGCTGGTGCGCGCGACCCTCGACCGCGCCGCCGCGGGGGCGCCGGTGGGTCTGTCGCTGCGCACCGGACACACGCGCGAGCCCGACGAGACCTGGTCGGACTGGTCGTCGCCGAAGGCGAGCGCGCCCGACGGCGTCGTGCTGTCGGCGCCGCCGGCGCCGTTTGCGCAGGTGAAGGTCGAGCTGCCGCCGGGCGCGGCGGTGTCGGCGGTGCACGTGGCCCAGCTCGTCGACAACCGCGCCCCCGAGGTCGTCAGCGTCGACGTGCTCGCCCCTGGCTGGAAGGTCGTGGCCAACCCGCGCGAGCCGCCCGAGACGCGCTCGGTGACGTTCGGCGACAAGCCGTTTGCGCGCTCCCTGAACCGCCGCGGGGCGCAGAACCCGACGCTGGAGGAGCGCCCCTACGGCAAGCAGAGCTTCGACGTCGGCTACCGCACCGTCTACGCCTACGTCGAGGACGCCGACAAGGACGCGCTGCGCTACCGCTTCTCGCTGGGCGCGGTCGGCGGCGGGATGGCTACGGCGGCAAACAAGGACGGTGACGTGGGGACGTGGACGCTGCTGCAGGACTGGTCCGACGCGCCGTTCGTGTCGTTCGAGGCGAGCCGCCTGTCCGACGGCGACTACCGGGTCAAGGTCGAGGTCGACGACCGCCCGACCAACGGCCCGTCGCGGGCGCTGTCCGACACCGTCGTCAGCGATCGCTTCGTCGTCAGCCACGTCGTGCCCCGCGCGCTCGAGGCGACGGCGACGAAGGCGAAGGGCGGCGTGCGGCTGACGATGCGCGTCGACGCCGCACTGCCGCTGGTATCGGTGCGCTGCTCGACGCAGCTGTCGGACTGGCAGCCCCTCGATCCGAAGGATGGCCTGCTCGACGGGCGCAGCGAGTCCTTCGACGTCGACGTGGCCGGCGGCGACGGGGCGACGTCGGTGTCGTGCGAGCTGTACGACGAGGCGTTGAACTTCGGTCGTGTCGACGTGCCGGTGCGCTAGGCCGCGCGGACGAAAGGGCCGCGTCGTGCGCACCGCCGTCTTGTGGACCGGGTTCGCCGCGTTCCTCGCGGCGCTCGCAGTGGCGGGCGAGGAGCGGCCGCCGGCGTCGCCGACGGCGCTGGCGGTGGCGGGGGCGCTGCTGGCCGCGGTGACGGCCTCGGGCTGCCTGACCGCG
>VGSZ01000515.1 GCA_016874845.1 Deltaproteobacteria bacterium | reverse complement strand
CAGCTTGGGGGTGTCTGGGTGTTCGTCCGCAGGACCGCCACCGGTGATCCCGCGCCGCTCGCGCCGCTTGTGCACGCGTGGGCGCGCGCACTCGCGGCGGGGCGATGAGGCATCGTGTTCGGGCACGCCCCGAATCGAGCCCCAGCCCCCGCACCGCGCCGGCCAGCGCGTCGAACGAGCCGTGCATGTTCAGCGGCGCGAGGACGACGAACAGCCGCAACGACGGCGGCCACGTCAGCATGTCCGCAGCGCCCGCACGACCCGCGCGAGCGTCTCGCCCGAGCACGCGTCGTCGAATTCCACCGCGACGTCGCCGACCGACCGCACGTACCGCGCGCGCGCCGGTTGCACCGGCGTGGTCGCCGCCAGGTCGACGACCGGCAGCGCCTGCGAGCGCCCGGTGCCGCGGCGGTCGAGCTTCATCCGCCACGCCCTTCGCGAGCGTGCGTCAACGCCGTGCGCGCGACCAGCTCACCGCGTCGACGACGCTCCTCGGCGAAGAGCTGCTTCACGACCGTGTAGCCGACGTCGACGCCGCGCTTCTTCAGCAGGTCGAACGCGCGCTGCGCTGTCAGCCGCTGTTTGCGTTCTTGCGGCTTCTCGACGTCGGCGAGGAGTGCGACGAGCGCAGCCTGCGCGGCCCTCTTCTTCGGCGACGCTCTCGGCCTCCCCAACTCGCTCTGGCCCGGCTCAGCGCCGCGTGCGCAGCGACCGACCGTGTTGCGTGAATGCCCGGTCTCCCGGGCGACGGCGCGAACGGACCGGCGCTGCGGCCCGACCTGGTGCTTGATCGATTGTGCGGTTCCCACGTCCAGCATCCTTCTGCGGACCCCGCCGGCGAAGCCGACGCAAGCCGCGGTTCGGGTGGGGCAGATCTCGGCCGGCGGGTGGGTCAGATCTCGGCCGGCGCGTCCAACAATCGCTTGGCATTGAGCCCGCGCTGCCGCGCGAACTCACGAATGCTTTTGTCGCTCGCCTGCCACGCCGCGAGCACCCGGCGTGCGTCGGCGTCCTTCCAGTCGCTGCGCGCCATGGGACCTCCACGGCGCACGATCGGCGAGGCCCCGATGGGCGTCACGACGTCTTCGGCCGGCCGGTTACGAAGCTTCGGGCAAACACATCATGCCCGAGCGCCGTCGACGTCGATCATCTGTCCGATCACGTCCACCGTGGTGTCGGCGCTACGATCCGACGCGCTCAGCGATGTCGCCCTCGTGCGGGGCGAGGAAGAATCGTCGGACTTCGCCGAGGGGGCCGGAGAACATATGTCCGAACTGAAGGGCCCTTGGCGCCAGCCCGTGGTCTGCTACCCGAAGCAAGCTCGTTCCGGTCTCAAGGTACTTCGCCGCATGCGTCCAGGAGAGGTGTCCATCCCTCCGATGCGCAGGTAGGAGGCCTGCTCGGTGACTTGCCTTGAACGCTCGCCGTCCGACGCCCTGCTTGCACAGCCCGGCTGGGGTCGCCGGAGGTCAGGTTGAGGACAGGAGCTCGCCGAGCAGCGCCTCGTCGACGCCTTCCGGAGGTCGCCGTCGCGCACGGTCGCGACGCGGTGTGCGTGCTCGGAGCCGCTGGCGACGGGTTGGTGGAGGCGGAGTCGTCGAGGGGGACCAGCGGGTGGTCGGCGAAGCAGAGGAGCGCGTCCTGAAGGCGCT
>VGSZ01000514.1 GCA_016874845.1 Deltaproteobacteria bacterium | reverse complement strand
CGCAGATCCTCACCGACTTCCCCGACCAGACGCTGGTGCTCGTCGACCACCTGAACCCCGACGTGCGCGTGCAGCTGACGAAGCAGCAGCTTGCGGCCGGCGGCGGCGTCGTCTTCAACGTCGGCGGCTTCGGCAGCCGCGTCTTCCAGATCACGAAGAACGGCATCCCCGACGACGACGGCGACAAGGTCCTCGACAGCTGGGACAACTGCCGCGCCGTCGCCAACGCCGCCCAGGCCGACGTCGACAACGACGGCGTGGGCGACCGCTGCGACGAGTGCCCGGGGTCGCCGCGCGGCGCGCCGGTCGACCGCGCCGGCTGCGCCGTGCGCGCCGGCGCCGCGCGCGCCCGCTACGCCCTTGACGGGCGGGTCGACGACGCCGCGTTCCGCCGCGCGCAGGGCGACGGCATCTCGCTGTACGCGTCGTTCAACGGCGCCGAGCTGTACGTGGCCACCGAGGCCGCCGGCCGCGGACAGGACGCGTTCCTGCTCGTCACCGACGACACCGGCCGCACGACGGCGGCGCCGTTCGGCAAGGCGGGCACCGTGGCCACCGCGGGTCTGTTCGTCGGCGACGAAGGCGACAACGACTTCGTGCGCTGGTTCGGCACCACCGGCGAGAGCAACGCCGCCACCGAGCCGCTGCCGGGTCGCGGCGTCGTCGAAGGCACGCTGAACCTGCTCGAGGAGTTCGGGCGCGTGCCCGACGTCGTCTATGTCGCGGCGGTCCGCTACGCCGGCGGCGACGGCGGTGCCCTGTTGGCGCAGGCGCCGGCGGGCAACGGCGACGGCGTCGTCTCGGCCACCGAGCTGCTGGCGATCGACCTCACCGGCGACGTCGACGTGGTGGTCGGCGAGGGCGAAGGCGAGGGCGAAGGCGAGGGCGAGGGCGAGGGCGAGGGCGAAGGTGACCCCATCGTCGTGACCCCCGGCGACGAGGACGGCGACGGCGTCGAGAACCTCGTCGACAATTGCCCGCGCCTGTACAACCCCGCGCAGTCCGACGCCGACGCCGACGGCCTCGGCGACGGCTGCGACGACTGCCCGGTGACCGCGCCCGGCGTCGTCGTCGACGGCCGCGGCTGCGGCGCGCGCGACCCGGGCGTGCCGGACGACTTCCCGCGCAGCACTCCGCGGGAAGTCGCCGCGGTGGAGCCGCCCCCGCTGCAGACCGAGCCGGGCTGCGGCGGCTGCGCCCAGGGTGACGCGTCGACCTCGCTGGTCGGTGCGCTTGGCTTGTTGATGCTGCGCCGTCGCCGGAGGCTGCCCGCATGACCCGTCTCGTCCTTGCCGTCGTCGTCGCCATCGCCCTGACGGCGGCTGGCGCCTGTACTCCTCTGACCGGCGGCGCCGGCGACCGCCCCGAGGGCTTCCGGCTCGTCGAGGGCCGCTTGCTGCTTCCTGACGAAGACCTGCTCGGCCGTCAGGTGACCGGGCTGCAGGTCGCGGCGCTGCATCTGGGCGGCGACGGCACCATCGCGCCGTTCGTCTCCAGCGTGTTCGACCCGGCCACGTCCCGCGCCGAGGCGTCGTTCGTCGTCGCCGTCGACGGCAGCCTCGACACCGTGGTGGTGCTGCAGGTGCCGTCGTCGGGCGGGCGCGGCGTCGGTTCGTTCCTCGGCAAGCTGGTCGTCGATGATGTCACGCTGGTTCCCCGCGGC
>VGSZ01000513.1 GCA_016874845.1 Deltaproteobacteria bacterium | reverse complement strand
CACGACGTCGGGCTCCTCGTCTCGGCCGACGCCCTCGCCGCCGCCGGCGACCCCGGCCTGCTGCCGGCGCTGCGCTCCGCCGGTGCGATCACCGTCAAGGGCCGCAAGGGCGCCCTCGCAGTCTGCACGCTGGTGGACGACCCGACGCGCAAGGCGGCCTGACGCGCCGGACCCGACCCGACCCGACGGGCCTTCCCGCGGTCGACGACGTGCGGCAACACGCAGCCCATGAGCGAGACGCGACGACGGGTGCGCATCATCGGCGGCGGGCTGGCGGGCTGCGAGGCCGCGTGGCAGCTGGCCACCGCCGGCTTCGACGTCAGCCTGCACGAGCAGAAGCCCCACCGGCGCACGCCCGCGCAGACGTCCGACCGCCTCGCCGAGCTCGTCTGCAGCAACTCGTTCCGCAGCGCCAACGTCGACAACGCCGTCGGCCTGCTGAAGGAGGAGATGCGCCGCGCCGGCTCGTTCTTGATGGCCTGCGCCGAGGTCGCGAAGGTGCCCGCCGGCGACGCCCTCGCCGTCGACCGCGTCGTCTTCGCCGACGTCGTCGAGACGCGCCTGCGCGCCCACCCCCGCATCGCGCTGCTGGCGGGCGAGGTCACCGCCCTGCCCGACGACGACGTGCCCACCATCGTGGCCACCGGGCCGCTGACCGCCGACGCGTTGGCGCAGGACCTCGCCCGCCTGTGTGGGCGCGATCGACTCGCCTTCTACGACGCCATCGCCCCCATCATCGACGCCGAGTCGATCACCCTCGAGGACGAAGACCCCGACGGCGGCGCATACTTCAAATCACGCTGGAACAAGGGCAATTCAGCGGACTACCTGAACTGCCCGATGACCGAGGAGCAGTACGCGCGGTTCTACGACGCGCTGCGCGCCGCCGACGTCGCCGTGGCCCACGAGTTCGAGCAGCTGCACTACTTCGACGGCTGCCTGCCGCTCGAGGTGATGGCCGAGCGCGGCCGCGACACGCTGCGCTTCGGCCCGTTCAAGCCGGTGGGCCTGTACCACCCGGTGACCAACCGCCGGTCGCACGCCGTGCTGCAGCTGCGCAAAGAGGACATCCACGGCACGTCCTACAACCTTGTGGGTTGCCAGACGCGGCTGAAGCAGGGCGCGCAGCGCGAGGTCTTTTCGCTCGTGCCGGCGCTGCGCGAGGTGCGGTTCCTGCGCTACGGCGCGATCCACCGGAACACCTACGTCGACGCCCCCGTCGTCCTCGACGAGCGGGGCGCGCTGAAGGCGCGGCCCACGGTGTGGCTGGCCGGGCAGGTCACCGGCGTCGAGGGCTACGTCGAGTCGACGGCCTCGGGGCTGACCGTCGCCCTGGTGGTCGCCGACGCGCTTGGCGGCCACGGGCTCGACGTGCCGCCGCACACGACCGGGCTCGGCGGCTTGTGGCGCCACTGCCGCGGCGTGCTGCGCGCCGCCGGCCACGACGACTATGCGCCGTCGAACGTGACCTGGTCGATGATGCCCCCCGTCGACCCCGTCACCCCCCTCGGCAAGAAGAAGAAGGCCTCGAAGGCCGAGCGCAAGCACGCCGCCAGCGAGCGGGCGCTCGTCGCCTTCGACGGCTGGCTGGCCGAGCGGCGCGCCGCAGGTCGCTTCGTCGGCACCCCGGTGGTGACGGCGGTGACGACGGCGGAGACGACGGCGGAGACGGCCGCCCC
>VGSZ01000512.1 GCA_016874845.1 Deltaproteobacteria bacterium | reverse complement strand
ACGCGGCCGGTGGTGACCGGCGGCGCGCCCCCGCCCTCGGCAATGGCCTGCAGCTCGTCGAGGCGGTCGTGCAGGTTGTTGCCCGGGCACGACGTCGACTGGCTGGGGTTGTCGCGGTGGCCGAAGTACGTCGAGCCGAGCGACAGCGTGATGCCGTAGTGGCGGACGACGCGGCCGAGGAACGCGCCGGCGCCGTCGATCATCGCCTGCGGCGGGGTCGTGCTGCCGAGCCCGTTGCAGTCGGCGGTCGGGTGGAAGCAGCCGATGAAGCTGATGCCAAGGTTGTTCGTGTTCTGCCCGCCGGTGTGCGCGCCGAGCCGATCGGCCACCCGGCCCTCCCACACCGTGCCGTCCGCCGTGACGAGGAAGTGGTAGCCGACGTCGCAGTAGTTGCGGCCGTCCATGTGGAACGACTGGATGCCGCGCACCGCTGCCGCGAACTCGCCGCGGGTCCCGTCGTCATTCAGGACCGACACCGTGTGGTGCACCGTCACCTTCGTCTTCGACGCGTTCGCGTCGCAGCTCGTCGCGCGTGAGCCCCAAGCCGACCGCGGCTCGTAGCCGTCGAGCACCGCCTGCGTGGTCGAAGGCGGCCCCCCGACCACGAGCTCCACGTCGCGGCTGGGCGGCGCCGGCCGCGCGGGCTCGGGCACGACCGCCTCGAACGTCAGCGCGCGCAGGGCTGCGACGTCGGCGTCGGCGACACGCAGCTGCACCGCGCGGGCGAGCACGGGCAGGTCGACGCGGGCGACGTACTGCCGGTCGTCGCCGTGGACGTCGTCCCGCCAGACGACCGTGAGCGGCTGCCACGCGGTGACCGCGTCGTCGGCGCCCGTCGAGACGGGACACGTCGCAAGCTCGCTTCGCTCGCGTGCGCAATGTGCGTCGACCACTCGGGCCTGCAGCGCGACGGTCGCGCCCGGCGCGACGTGCACCAGCGCGCCCACCCGCGTGGCGCCCACGGGCGCGGCCAGCGTCGGCGAGACCCGCCAGCCGTCGTCGCCGCGCCAGCCCGCGACGGTGCCAGCTCGCGCGGTCACCGACGGGGACTCGTCGCCGTGGGCGGGCGCCAGCGGTGGCGGCGTGCAGGCCCCGACGACGGTCGCGACGGCGACGACGAAAAGGCAGGCAAGCCGCACGCGTCGGCGGGAGGGCACGGGCACGGAGACGGAGACGGGCACGTCGACGAGGGGGTGGCGCATCGTGGACTCCTTGGCAGGAACGGCACGAACCGACGCCCCGATCATGCCGCGAAGGTCCTGCCCGTCGAGGGGGACCGCAGCGGCCCGCGTTGGTCATCGGACACTTGACCCGGCGGCCTCGTGGTGGACCTTCGCGGTCAGCCGGCCGCGTTGAGCTCGCGATGCAGCCCGTCGACCATGTGCAGGTAGTCCTGCTGGCTGGTGCCGTTCTCGTCGTTGTCGGGGAAGGAGACGTTGGTGATCGCCGCCGTCCACGAGCCGTGCTGGTCGTAGGCCTGGCGCAACAGCGCCAGGGCGAGGACGGCAGCGCCGGCGGCGCCGGCGAGCATGATGCAGCCGCTCGAAGGGGCGCCGAAGTGGCAGATCGCGAAGCGCGCCGTGCGCCGCGTCGCCGCCGACCACGACGGGCAGCTCGACTTCGGGCTGTACCTGTTCCCCGGCGACAACGCGCCTTGCTCACGGCGCGACACGTGCGAGCCCGGGCGTCGCTT
>VGSZ01000511.1 GCA_016874845.1 Deltaproteobacteria bacterium | reverse complement strand
ACGGTGTCGGCGGGCAGCGGCGCCGCCCGCGTGTTCACGCCGACACCGAACGCCGCCGGCGTGTCGTGCTTCCGCTACGCGGTCAGCGACGGTCGCGAGCAGGCCACCGGCCGGGTCGTGGTGACCGTCGCCGCGGTGAACGACGCCCCGACGACGTCGCCGGTCACCGCCACTCTCGAGGAGCGCGAGTCGGTCACGCTCGAGCTGCCCGGCGCCGACGTCGACGGCGATCCGCTGACGTTCACGCTGGTGTCGTCGCCGGTGCTCGGCACGGCCACGCTCGTCGGCCGCCGCCTCACCTACGTCGCCGCGGCGCAGGCCGAGGGTGTCGACCGCCTCGCCTTCACCGTCAGCGACGGCACGCTGCTGGCCACGGCCACGGCCACCTTCACGGTGGCTGCGGTCGACGACCCGCCGGCGCTGTCGCCAACGACGATCACGCTGGCCGAAGGCCAAACCGGCAGCGCCGCGCTGACCGCCGTCGACCCCGACACCGACACGCTGACCTTCGCCGTCGTGACACAGGGCACGCGAGGCACCGCGACCCTCGTCGACGTCACGCCGACCACGGCGCGCCTCATCTACGCGCCGCGCACCGCCGACGAGAATGGCGACGACGTCGTGCAGGTGTCGGTGTCCGACGGCTCGTCCACGGTGACGCTGGACGTCCCGGTGACGATCACGCCCGAGAACGACGCGCCGGCGGCCGTGGCCCAGCGCCTGACCGTGGCCGAGGACGGCGCGCTGGCGATCACGCTGACCGGCGACGACGTCGACGGCGACGCGCTGACCTTCACCGTGGTCTCCGGCCCGAGCCGCGGCGCGTTGACCGGCAGCGGCGCAGGCCTGCGGTACGCGCCGGCCGCGGACTTCTTTGGCGACGACGCCTTCACCTTCACCGTCGACGACGGCACGGCGACTTCGGCGCCGGCGACGGTGACCCTGACCGTCACGCCGGTGAACGACGCGCCGGTGATCACGGCGCCGGCCTCGTTCTCGGCCCGGCTGCGCGAGCCGGCGGCGATCCCGGTGCGGGTCGTCGACGTGGACGACGCGCCCACGGTGACCGTCACCGGGCTCGCCGGCGCGACCTACGCGGCCGACGCCGACCCGCCGGCGCTCGCCTTCACCCCCGACCTCGCGGCGCTCGGTGGCGCGACCCTCCGCATCGTCGCCAGCGATGGCCGCGAGTCCGCCGCTGCCGAGGTCGCGGTCACCGTCGGCTTCGACGACATCGACGAGGACGGGGTCCCCGATCTGGTCGAGTCCGACCTCGGCCTGGACACCACCACGCGCGACAGCGACGGCGACACCATCGCCGACTTCGAAGAGCTGGTGAGCCTGCTGGCGCCGGCCAACACCGACCGGGGCGCCGACATCGACGCACTCGACGACGACAGCGACGGCGATGGCGTGACCGACGCCGACGAAGCCGGCGATGGCGACCTCGATACCCCCGCCATCGACACCGACGATGACGGCACCCCCGACTACCGCGACACCGACAGCGACAACGACGGCGTCGACGACAACGTCGACAACTGCCGCCTGTCGGCCAACGCCGATCAAGCCGACAACGACGCCGACGGCACCGGCAACGTCTGCGACGACACGCCCGGCGAAGGTGAAGGCGAAGGTGAAGGCGAAGGCGAGGGTGAAGGCGAGGGCGAAGGCGAGGGCGAGGGCGAGGGCGAGGGCGAGGGCGAGG
>VGSZ01000510.1 GCA_016874845.1 Deltaproteobacteria bacterium | reverse complement strand
GGACCAACAGCGTCGCCGGCACCGTGACGACCACGATTCAGGTCCCCGCGACCTGCCTCGAGCAGCGGACCCCCATCGGGTGCACTGTTCCCCTCCGGTCAAGAGACCCTGGCGCCCGGAAATCTCCGGTGAGTTCGGACCGACTGGACATCTACAGCTGAGCAGCTGGCACCGGAGACGCGAGCGGCGCCCAGGCGCCCCCGGCCAACAACGCGGCGCCTTCGTCGACGCCAACCAGCGTGGCGACGTGCTCGTCATCGTCAATGGTCCGCGGCTATGCCGCCGCTGGCGCGCCATTGACGACGCCTGCGCGCGCCGCCGTGCTGGTGTTGTCGACGGGCGGCGGGCGCTCCGCGGGGTCTCGGGGCGGCACCGTCGACATCAGCCGCGCTCCGGTCCGCGATGGGCGTCGTCGAGGTGCTGACGCGGCTTCCCGGCCTTCGCGGACAACGGCGCCGTCGTCACCTACGTCGGCGTCGTCCGCGCATCCGCGAGCCTCGTCGCTACGCCGCGCGCTTCAACTCCCGCGACGGCCCGCGACGCGCCTCCGACGGCGTGCGCCACAACAATGATTGGTGCGGTCGGTGGTCGTTGTAGCCCCGCCGCCAATCGACGAGCGCGGCGTTCAGTTCGGTGGCCGAGCGCCAGTCGCGCAGCCAGATGCACTCTTCCTTCATTGTCCGGATGACGCGCTCAGCGACGGCGTTCCCCGTCGGTCGGCCAATCGGCGCCAGCGTGTGGTCGAGGTCCCACTCGGCGCAGAACGCCTCGCAGTCTGCGCCGGTGTACTGCGGGCCATGGTCGGTGCGCAGCTCGAGGCCGTCCGGGACGCCGGCGACGTCGCCGAACTCGGTCGCCAGCGCCTCACGCAACGGCGCGAGCACCGCCGCCGTGTCTTGCGACTTCGTTACCGCGACGCCGAGCACCGACCGGCAGCCGCAATCGACGACGGGCACCACCGCGACCAATCCGTCCTCCTTCGTCCACACCGTCGTCAGGTCCGTCGCCCAGCGGCGGTTCGGCGACGTCGTCGCCACCGTCCCCAGACGCGGAATCTCTTCGCGCTCGCCGATGCTCGCAAGGCAGAGGCCCGCCGCGCGCATCATCGCGTACACGCGCCGGTGGCTCACGCGCATGTCGTGGGGCGCTCGCCGCAGCACCGCCCATACCTTCCGCACACCCCACGCTGGGTTGGCGGCGACGACAACCGTGATGGCCGCCAGCAGCGCCTCGGCAGAGACCGTCGGACGCCTCGACGAAGCACCCGCCGTCATCAACGGCGACCCGGTCGGTGCCATCGAGCACGCCGACGGCGACGCGGACGACGGCGACGCGGACGACGGCGACGCGGACGACGGCGACGCGGACGATGGCGACGCGGACGTGCACTTGCGCCCCTTGTGGCTTGCGTACCAGCCAGACTCCGAGATGCCGAAGATGCGGCACATCGTCTTGACTGTCGCTGTCCCCGCGTCGGTCTCGCGCCTCAGCGCCGCGACCGCGCGGGCCGAGAAGGGCGGCTCGCACGCTTCCATTCCTCGACGCCCTGCATCGCGATGGCCCGCTCCAACGTCGCCTGCGCCAGCGCCGACCGAAGCTGCGCCACCTCGCGCTCGAGCGCTCGTTCACGCGACGACTCGCCGCCGCCGGTCACCATCGCCTCTTCGATCGCCGACACCGCCGCGTCACGCCAGCCGAGCACCGTGTCGGCATGGACGCCGTACTGGCGGGCAAGCTGGTCCGCG
>VGSZ01000509.1 GCA_016874845.1 Deltaproteobacteria bacterium | reverse complement strand
CACCGCCGCCGCCACCGTCATCGCCAGCGTCATCGTCATCGCCACCGTCATCGACGGCGCCGGCGCGCCAGACGCTGCCGACGATGCCGATGGCCGCGCCGTCGGTCCCGGGCGGCGACGCGCCACACACGATGGCGATCAGCGCGGTGCCGCCGCCCGATTGGGCGCAGCAGGGCCTGCGCACGACGATGTCGACGCTGCCCATGGCCGCGTCGCGCGCCCCCGGCGCCTCGACGCAGATGACCATGCCGATGGCCAGCGCCGGCACTCCGCCCGTCGCTGTGTCGACCGTGGCGCTGACCGCCGCGTCGCCCGCGGCGCCGCCGCCGGCGTCGCCCGTGGCGCCGACCGTGGCGCCGCCCTTCGTCTACGTCGCCGGCGGCGGCGCGCTGGCCGCCGGGCTGCTGCTCGCTGGCATCTGGCTCGGCCGCAGCAGCCATGACGCGCTGCGCTTCGAGCGCCCCGCGCCTGCGGCGACCGCGGCGACCGCGGTGACGACGCCGTCGCCGTTGGAGCCGACACCTGCGCCGCCGACGTCACCGCCGCCCGCGCCGACGCCTGCACCATCGCCCGCACCGACGGCGCCGGCGCCGCCGGCCAGGCTCGCGCCGCCGAGGACCGAGTCCGCCGACCCGCGCGTCAAGGCGGCGCGCGCGCGGCTGCAGACGCTCAAGGAGCAGTGCCCCGACTCGGGCTGCATCCCGCACTACGAGTGGCTGCTGTCGCAGCCGGCGCCGCCGGCGGCCGAGCTGAGCGGAGCGCCGCGTGCCCTCGACCTGTGCCTCGCGCGCTGCGCCGACGGCGGCTGAACGACCGCTGACGGGCCAAAGGGCTAGCCCGCCTTCGCGCCCGCCTTCTTGTCGCCGACGGCGCCCGGCTTCTTGTCGGCCTTCTCGACGGCGAGCTTCAGCGATCCCGGCCCCGCCTCGACGACGCGGGGCGCGCCCTTGACGCCGGCCAGCTCCAGCGCCAGCGCGACGCCGTCGCCGCCCTTCACGACGACGTCGATGATCGCCTTGTCGCCCTGCACGCGCTTCAGCTTCGCGCGGCCGACGCTCTTTTGCTTGCCAAGCAGCTCCACCAGCGCGTGGGCCGCCGTCGGCGACGCGACGCCGCGGACCTCGACCACCAGCCGCTCGCCGCGCTTCACTCGCGCCGCCAGCGCCGCCTGCAGCGACGGACGCACGAGCTTGCAGACGTCGTCGGCGGAGGCGCGCTGCGCCTCCTGCGCGCCGTGGCCGGTGCCCTTGCCCCGCGGCGTGGCGCTGCCGACCACCTCGCCGGTGTCGACCTTCAAGAGCGACAGCGACAGCGCCGCGCCGGCGGTGTCGATGCCCAGCGTGTCGTTGCGGCGCGTCTCGTACTCGACGGCGCCGACGACGATCACGTCGACCTCGTCGGCGGTGACGGTGTCGGGGACGCCCCCCGACAGGATCACGCGCGGTCCGGCCTTGCCCTTCAGCGCTGCCACCGCCGCCCCCGAGACGATGTCGGCCCCCGCCTCGCGGAACTGCGCCTCCACGCAACGCTCGACGGGGCGGCCGGTCATCTCGCCGCCCTCGGCCTTCATCTCGTCGAACAGCACGGCGATGCGCAGGTCGGTCAGCTTCTGGTCGGCGGTGCTCGCGGTGTCCTCGGCGAGCAGGTGCTGCGCCGCCTTCTCGATCGCCACCAGGCTCGTCGGCGGCGCCGGCAGCACCCGGCCCGCCTCGCGCTCGACGATCCCCGCGAGCTGCTTGTCGTTTGCGGGCAGCGACAG
>VGSZ01000508.1 GCA_016874845.1 Deltaproteobacteria bacterium | reverse complement strand
GTCGTGGGCGCGCCCGCGCCGACCACCGGCGGGCTGCGCGTCGTCGACGCCGGCACACGTGCCCCCACCGACGCACGGCAGCTGACGCACGCTGCGCCGCGCGCGGCGGCCGCCCAGCAGATCACGTGGCAGTTCAAGCTGCGCGACCTGCGGGTGGGGCGATACCGCGTGTTCGCCGCGGGCCGGTCGGCGGCGACGACGTACCACCAGACCCTCGACTTCTGCGCCACGCCCGCCAACACCGACGGCGACCTGTTTGGTGACGACGTCGACAACTGCGTCCGCGTGGCGAACAACAACCAGGCCGACGTCGACGCCGACGGCCTCGGCGACGTCTGCGACAATTGCCCGACGACGCCCAATGGCGACCAGGCCAACACCGACCGCGACGCCGCCGGCGACGCGTGCGACGGCGACGACGACAACGACGGGGTCAACGACGTCGGCGCCAACGGCGCGCCGCTCGACAACTGCCCGCTGCTCGCCAACGCCGACCAGCGCGATCTCGACGGCGATGGCCGCGGCGACGTCTGCGACGACGACGACGACGGCGACGGCGTCGCCGACGCCACGGACAACTGCCCGCGTTTCGCCAACGCCAGCCAGGACAACGCCGACGGCGACCTCGCCGGCGACGCCTGCGACACCGACGACGACAACGACGGCGTCGCCGACGCCGCCGACAACTGCCTGCTGGTGCGTAACGGCGACCAGCGCGACACCGACCGCGATGGCGCAGGCGACGCCTGTGACGGCGACGACGACGCCGATGGCCTGCCCGACGACGCCGACAACTGCCCCCAGACCGCAAACGTCGCGCAGGAGGACTTCGACGCCGACGGCCTCGGCGACGCCTGCGACCCTGATTCCGACGGCGACGGCGTCGCCGACGGCGTCGACAACTGCCTGTTCCTGACCGCCGCCGATCAGGGCGACCCCGACGGCGACGGCCGGGGCAACCCCTGCGACGACGACGACGACGGCGACGCGCTCGCCGACACCCAGGACAACTGCGCGCTGGTGGCGAACGTCGACCAGCGCGATCAGGACGGCGACGGCACGGGCGACGCCTGCGACGCCGACGTCGATGGCGACGGCGTGGCCGACGTCGTCGACACCTGCCCGCTGCTCGGCGGCGTGGCGCAGACCGACACCGACGGCGACCGGCGTGGCGACGCCTGCGACGACGACGACGACGACGACGGCGTGGCCGACGTCGACGGCGACGGCGTGCCCTTCGACAATTGCCCGCTCGTCGCCAACGCGCCGACGGTCGACGGCGGCGCCCAGGACGACCTCGACGGCGACGGCACGGGCGACGCCTGCGACACCGACGTCGACGGCGATGGCCTCGACAACCGCGCGGAGGCGGCGCTCGGCACCGACCCCCGCGATCCCGACAGCGACGACGACGGCCTGTGCGACGGGCCCGACGACGTCGTCGACCGGTGCGTAGGCGGCGACGACCGGCCGCTGGGCGACTGCGCCAACGCGACCAACGAGGATCTTCCGTGCTCGGTGGGTGTCGGGGCCTGCCGCGCCGAAGCCACCTTTGTCTGCGACGTTCCCAGCGACACCGTGGTCTGCAACGCCGCTCCCCTGCCGCCGCTGGCCGCCGACGACGGCACCGACGACGACGTCGACGACGACTGCGATGGCCTTGTCGACGAGGACGTCCCGCCGGTGACCGGCGAGGGCGAGGGTGAAGGCGAGGGCGAGGGTGAAGGTGAAGGTGAGGGCGAGGGCGAGGGCGAGGGCGAGGGTG
>VGSZ01000507.1 GCA_016874845.1 Deltaproteobacteria bacterium | reverse complement strand
CCGTCGTCGTCGCCTTCGCCGTCGCCGTCGTCGCCTTCGTCGTCCTCGCCTTCGCCGTCGTCCTCGCCGTGACCCTCTCCTTCGCCCTCTCCTTCGCCCTCTCCTTCGCCCTCTCCTTCGCCCTCTCCTTCGCCCTCTCCTTCGCCCTCTCCTTCGCCCTCGCCGTCGCCCTCGCCGTCGTCCTCGCCGTGGCCCTCTCCTTCGCCCTCGCCTTCGTCCTCGCCTTCGCCCTCGCCCCACTGGTGTTCGTCGAGCCCAGCCGGCGGCGGCAGGCCGGCGGCGAGGAGGTACTGGTAGAGCTCGAGGTCGCTGGCCTCGAGCACCCAGCGGCGCCGCGGCCCGGCTTCGTCGACGGACGACGACGACGACGGCGGCGGCGCGAGCGACAGCCGGGGAAACACGCGGTGGGAGGCGCCCTGCGCGTCGAGAGCGGCGTTCACGGCGTCGATGGTGTCGGCCCACGTGCGCCAGCCGGGGCAGCGGCGGGCGATGAAATTGTCGACGACGATGTCCTGGGCGACGTTCAGCAGCGCGGCGTCGACGCCCAGGGGCGGCACGCGAAAGTGGCGCAGCAGGAAGTGGAAGCACTCGTGCCACAGCAGGCACGCCAGCGCCTCGTAGCAGGCGAGCGGGCCGTGCTGCGCGGGGCCGTCGGTGAGCGCCCACGTCGCGAAGTGGGCGTTCAGGCGGATGCGCGGTCGACGACGGGGGCCGATGCCGACGCTGGCGACGAGGCCGGCGACGTCGACGAGCTCGACGTCGCAGTCGGCGAGCAGGTCGCTGACCTCGGGGTGCTCGGCCTGCAAGTAGGGGGCGAAGCCGGGGTCGGTGCGCAGGTCGCGCCACTGTGCCGGCGCGTAACGCGGGCCGCCGTCGCAGAACGGCGTGATGAGCGCGGTCAGGTCGGCGGGGTCGGGGAGCACGGCGGCGGGCATTGTGCGCGGTGCCGGCAGAGTATCCCCGGTCCGGCCCGGCGCTGGCGGGAGCCGCCGCACGAGACACCCCGCCGGTCGTGCGCGGCGCGGCGCCGTCGGACCGACCGCAGGGTCAGCCGCGGTGGGTCAAGAGCACGCAGCGCTCGCGCAGCGCGGTGACGCCGGCGGCGACGAACTTCGGGCCCAGGGGCTCGTCGCGCACGGCGAGCGTCTGCGCGGTGAAGGCCGAGGCGAACAGCTCGCGCACGACGTCGTCGTCGATGGACCACGGCGGGCCGTCGAGCCTCGTCTGGTCGTAGGCGAACGTGATCAACAGGACGCGGCCGCCGGGCCGCAGCACGCGCAGCAGCGACGCGACGTAGGCCGCGCGCTGGCTCGGGTGCAGCGCCACCAGCGCGGCGCGGTCGTAGACGGCGTCGGCGAGGCCGGCGGTGGCGCTCAGGAACAGCGGCGCCGAGACAGCCAGGGCATCGCCCACGAGCACGTCGAGCCGGCCGCGCCCGGCGCCTTCGTCGGCGTCGATGTGGTGGTGCGTGAAGGCGCCCGTCGTCGTCGTCGTCGGCTCGAGCCCCTGCTCGGCCACGAGCTGGGACACCGCGTCGGGCACCAGCTCGACGCCGGTCACGTCGTGGCCGCGGGCCCGCAGCCACGGCAGGTCGACGGTCTTGCCGCACAGCGGCACGTAGACGTGGCGCGCGCCGGTGATCGCGTCGTGGTGCGCGGCGAGCAGCGGGTGGGGCGTCGGCAGGTGGAACCCGATCTGCCCCGTCGTCCACCGCTCGACCCAGAACGACTCTTCCATCCGCAGCCCCTTCGTGGTCGTGGTCACCGTCGT
>VGSZ01000506.1 GCA_016874845.1 Deltaproteobacteria bacterium | reverse complement strand
ACCATCCCCGTGCGCTGGTGCAGATGGCGACCGGCGCCGGCAAGACCTTCACCGCCTGCACCTTGAGCTACCGGCTGCTGGCGCACGCCGGCTTCCGCCGCATCCTGTTCCTCGCCGACCGCGCCAACCTCGTGCGCCAGACGCGCGACGAGTATCTGGCCTATCGCCCGCCCGGCTCGGGTCGCTCGTTCTCCGAAATCTACAACGTCCAGAAGCTGGGCGCCGCCGGCCTCGACAAGGACGCGCAGATCGTCGTCGCCACCATCCAGCGCGTCTACTCCGTGCTGTCGGGCCGGGAACTCGACGAGGACGAGGAGGAATCCTCGTCCTTCGAGAGCGCCAGCGCCGACACCGAGCGCCTGGTCGCCTACAACCCGTCGATCCCGATCGAGAGCTTCGACCTCGTGATCACCGACGAATGCCATCGCTCGATCTACGGCACCTGGCGACAGGTGCTGGAATACTTCGACGCCTTCACCGTGGGTCTCACGGCGACACCCTCGCTGCACACCCTGGGCTTCTTCGCCCGCAACCTCGTGGCCCAGTACCCATACGAGCGCTCGGTGGTCGACAGCGTCAATGTCGGCTTCGACGTCTTCCGCATCCGCACCGAGATTGGCGAACGCGGCTCGACGGTACGCGCCCGGCTACGACCTGCCGGTGCGCGACAAGCGCACGCGGGCGGAGCGCTACGAGACGCTGGTCGAGGATTTCACCTACACGCCGGAGCAGATCGACCGCTCGGTGCTGGTGCCCAACCAGATCCGCACCGTGCTGGCGACCTATCGCGATTCGCTGTTCACCGAGCTGTTTCCTGGCCGTACGGAAGTACCCAAGACCTTGATCTTCGCCAAGGACGACCACCACGCCGAGGAGATCACCAACCTTGCGCGCGAGGTCTTCGGCAAGGGCAACGATTTCTGCAAGAAGATCACCTATCGCACCGACGGCGCCGATCCCGACGCGCTGATCCGCGCCTTCCGCAACGACTACAACCCGCGTATCGCCGTCACCGTCGACATGATCGCCACCGGCACCGACGTGAAGCCGCTGGAGGTGCTGATCTTCCTGCGCGACGTGAAGTCGGAGCTGTACTTCGAGCAAATGAAAGGCCGCGGCGCGCGCACGCTCTCGCCGGAGAAGCTCAAGCAGGTGACGCCCGACGCCGACGCCAAGACGCGCTTCGTGCTGATCGACGCGGTGGGCGTCACCGAGAGCCTCAAGAGCGTCTCGCAGCCGTTGGAGCGCGACCGCGCCATCGGCTTCGACAAGCTGCTCGACGAGATCGCCGCCGGCCGGCGCGACGACGACGCGCTCGCCACCTTGGCGGCGCGGCTGGCGGCGCTCGACCGGCGCATCGGCGAGAAGGACCGCGCGACGATCCGCAAAGCCAGCGGCGGCGTCGACCTCGCCGGCATGGCGGCGCGTCTGCTCGACGCCATCGACCCCGATACCCTGGCGGCGCGCGTGTCGCCTGCC
This sequence comes from Deltaproteobacteria bacterium, assembly GCA_016874845.1. GTDB lineage: Bacteria > Myxococcota > UBA727 > UBA727 > VGSZ01 > VGSZ01. Next base: position 292 of record VGSZ01000506.1, on the reverse strand, counting down.
GCGCCCGGGGCGGAACGCCAGAAGGCGCTGGACGCGGCCAAGGCCGAGGCGACCACTATCTTCGACGATCCGGCGCTGCGCCGCCTGTTGAAGGAGGTGAAGGCCGCGGCCGATATCCGCATCGACACGATCTCGACCGACGCCGTCGTCTCCTCCGGCTGGAACGAGACCAAGGCCACCGACACGGTCGACAGCTTCGGCCGGTTCCTTCGGGAGCGGCGCGACGAGCTGACCGCCCTGCAGATCCTCTATCGGCTGCCCTACGCGCAGAAGCGCCTGACCTACGAGGCGG
>VGSZ01000505.1 GCA_016874845.1 Deltaproteobacteria bacterium | reverse complement strand
CAACAACTGGTACGCCGTCGTCGTCTCGGAGAGCGCCGTGGTGCCCGCCTGCGCGAGCAGCGCGTTCGCCGTCGCCGACGCCGGCACGCGCGCCGCGCGCAGCGACGACAGGCCCCGCGCCACCGCGTCCTCGTGTGCGCGCATGCGCGCCTGCCGCGCCGCGCTGGCCAGCCCGACGCGCTCGCTGTCGTCGAGCAGCCGCGCGGCGACGTTGTCTTCGCGCAGCATCAGCCGGTGCTCGGCGCGCGACGTGAACATCCGGTAGGGCTCGTCGGTGCCGCGGGTGACCAGATCGTCGACGAGGACGCCGGCGTAGGCCTGGTCGCGCCGCAGCACCAGCGCCGGCTGGCCCTGCAGCCACAGCGCGGCGTTGACGCCGGCGAGCAGGCCCTGCGCCGCGGCCTCCTCGTAGCCCGTCGTGCCGTTCAGCTGGCCGGCGCAGAACAGGCCGGGGATGGCGTGGGTCATCAACGTCGACGACAGCTGGGTCGGCTCGACGAAGTCGTACTCGACGGCGTAGCCCCAGCGGGTGACCTCGACGTCCTGCAGCCCGGGGATGGTGCGCAGGAAGGCCAGCTGCACGTCGGGGGGCAGGCTCGTCGACAGACCGTTGGGGTAGACCTCGAACGTGTCGATGCCGTGGGGCTCGAGGAAGATCTGGTGCGACTCCTTGTCGGCGAAGCGCACCACCTTGTCCTCGAGGGACGGGCAGTAGCGCGGGCCACGCCCGCCGATGGCGCCGTTGAACAGCGGCGAGCGCCCGGCGGCGACGGCGTCCTGGATGACCTTGTGGGTCGCCGTCGTCGTGCGGGTGATGCGACAGCTGACCTGCGGCAGCGGCGGCAGCGCGGGCGAGTCGAACGAGAAGCGCGGCGCCGGCTCGTCGGGGCGCTGCTCCTCGAGCGCGTCCAGCTCGATGGTGCGCGCGTCGAGCCGCGGGCACGTGCCGGTCTTCAGGCGGCCGAGCGTCAAGCCGTGAGCCGCCAACGACGACGACAACCCCGCCGCCGGCGCCTCGCCGGCGCGCCCGCCGGGGCAGCGATCGTCCCCGCGGTGCAACAGCCCGCCGAGGAACGTGCCGGTGGTCAACACCACCGCGCGCGCCCGCAGCACCTCGCCACTGCGCGTGACGACGCCCGCCGCTCGCCGGCCAGTCGTCGTCTCCTCGACGTGCAGCCCGATGACGTCGTCCTGCCGCAGGCGCAGGCCCGTCGTCGTCGCCACGATCCGCCGCATCGCCGCGGCGTACTTGTCCATGTCGCTCTGGCAGCGCGTCGCCCGCACCGCCGGGCCCCGCGACTCGTTCAACGTCCGAGAGTGGATGCCGGTCTCGTCGGCGACCCGCCCCATCTCGCCGCCGAGCACGTCGAGCTCCTTGACCAGGTGCCCCTTGCCCACGCCGCCGATGGCCGGGTTGCAGCTCATCGCCGCGACGCGCTCGACGGCGCCGGTGACGAGCAGCGTCTCGTGCCCCAGGCGCGCGGCGGCCAGCGCGGCCTCGCAGCCGGCGTGGCCTCCGCCCACAACGACGACGTCGATGGTTCTTGCCATGGGTCGATCCGAGCACCGGGGAACCGCGCCGGCAACGGCGTCTTTCCGCTAGCGTGCGCGTCATGCGCCCGCTTCACTCTTGCCCGCTGCTGGTCCTCGCCTTCGCGCTGCTCGCACCGAACCTCGCCCACGCTGACCTGGTCGTCCCTGCTGAGGCCAACTGCCGCGGCAAGAAGGTCGGCGACGCCTGCAACGGCGGCACCTGCCAGAGCGACGGCTTCGAGTGCCAGGCCGGCGCCTGCCGCCGC
>VGSZ01000504.1 GCA_016874845.1 Deltaproteobacteria bacterium | reverse complement strand
GACGACGACGGCTGCGACGACGACGGCGGCGACGACGACGGCTGCGACGACGACGGCTGCGACGACGACGGCTGCGACCTTGCGCGTGGCGGGCGCCCCGGCGAGGCTCGCGTGTCGGCTGGCCCGGCCGACGAAGGTGTGGCTGCGCGGGGCGTTCGTCGAGCTGCCGGCGGGGACGCCGCTGTCGCTCTCGAGCGAGGGCACGCGGGTCGAGAGCTTCACGACGGTGCAGACCCCCGAGGGGGTGGGCCGCATCCACGACCTGCTGCTCGCGCAGCGCTGCAGCTGACAAGGCGACGACGGCAAGCAGAGGAGCGACGATGACGCCGACGCTGGACGATCGGATCGCGGGCAGCCTCCTGGCGACGGCGGTCGGCGACGCGCTCGGCTATCCGCACGAGTTCCGTACGGTGGCGCAGGTGCGGCGCGAGATCGGACCCGCGGGGCTCGTCGACTTCGTCGCGCTGCAGGACCCGCGCTTCACGCGGCCGTTCATCGTCGGCACGGCGCACCCGCCGGGCACGTTCACCGACGATACGCAGATGACGCTGGCGGTGGCCGAGGCGCTGATCGAGGCCGGCCGGCCGCGCACGAAGGCGGGGCACGACGCGCTGATCCAGGCCATGGGCCGGCGTTTCGTCGACTGGTTCTTCTCGGACGACACCGATCGCTCGCCGGGCGAGACGACGGGCATTGCCTGCAAGGCGCTGCACGACGTCGCCGCGCGCCTCGACGCCGCGCGGGCTACGACGGGCTGAGCGCGCCGCGCCGCGCGGAGCGCGTCATGGACCAAACCTGGCAATGGCGTCGCGCGACCGCTCGTCAGCGGCAGGCGCGGACGACGACGCCGGTCAGGGCATCGGCGCCCTGCGTGCACGTCGCGCCGAACAGCTCGACGGTGTCGGCGTCGACCAGGTCCCAGCCCTGCGTGCGGCCAGCGTCGCGGGCGACGACGCGGCCGTCGATCTGCACGGTGACGTCGTCGGCGGTGGCCACCGGGGCGGCCAGATCGAAGCGGCACGAAGAGATGCGCAGCGCGGCCTCTTCGAGCGAGCGGGCCAGCGCGTCGTCGGTGCTGGCGTCGTAGTAGCGCGTGCCGCCCGCCAGCGCGGTGCCGCCGGCGTCGGCGAGGTGGTTCATGACGTCTTCGAGGCCGTTGATGCCCGGGATGCCAATCACGAACACCGGGTAGCCCGCGTCGTTGAGCGCGCGCGCGGCGGCGGCGGCGGCGCCGTCGTCGTCGATGCAGTTCGCCGGGGCGAGGTTGGTGCGCGTGGCGCCCACGGGGTTGTTGGGCGCGCACTCGACGCCGGGCGTGCAGCGGCACGTGGTGGCGTCGAGGCGCAGGTTGCAGTTGGGGCCGCCGTCGGTGGCCAGCACGACGGCGCGGTCGCCGCCCTGCGCGGGCAGCGCGTCGAGCACGCTCTTGGCGGCGCGCAGCGTCGCGGCGGTCGGCGTCGCGCCCAGCGGATCGATGGCGAACAGCTCGTCGGAGATCGCCGTGGCCGTGCTCGCCTGCAGCGGCACCGTGACCGTGCCGGTGGCGCACAGGTCGGTGGCGCCGACGGCAGGGAACGGCATCAGGCCGAACTCGGCCACGTCGTCGAGATCGAAGACCATCGACGACAGGCGATCCTGCGCCGCCGCCCACTTGGTGCCCGGATAGCCGGTGGCGGCGCGATCCATCGACCCGCTCTTGTCGACCACCAGCAGGATGCGCGGCGGCACCCGCGTGCCGGGGTCGAAGCGCTCTTCACCGCAGACCTGCTCGGGGAGCGGCTCGCCCTCGCCCTCACCCTCACCCTCACCCTCACCCTCACCCTCACCCTCGCC
>VGSZ01000503.1 GCA_016874845.1 Deltaproteobacteria bacterium | reverse complement strand
CGCGGCCTTCGTCGTCGCGGCCGTCGTCGTCGCGGCCTTCGTCGTCGCGGCCTTCGTCGTCGCGGCCTTCGTCGTCGCGGCCTTCGTCGTCGCGGCCTTCGTCGTCGCGGCCTTCGTCGCCGCGGCCTTCGTCGTCGCGGCCTTCGTCGTCGCGGCCTTCGTCGTCGCGGCCTTCGTCGTCGCGGCCTTCGACTTCACCGGCGCGGGCTTCGCCCTGGTCGGCGCGGGCTTCACGGCGGGCTTCTTCGCGAGGGGCTTCTTCGTCGCCATGCGGCGCACATAGCACGATCGCCCCCGATCGGCCGGGCCGGCCGGGCCGGCCGGGCGGCGGCTACGGCGCGAGGGCTGCGGCCGTGCGTTCGTCGAGGTAGGAGACGATGTCGTCGACGAGCGTGGGGATCTGGTGGTTGTCCCACTCGCGGCGGGGGTCGGTCTCGAACAGCGCCTCCAGGGTCAGCGCGTCGGCGGCGAGGCGCTGTCGTCCGGTGAGGCCGGTGGGGCCAGTCGTGTCGAGCCAGGCGGCGAAGTCGACGGCGGTGTCGAGCACGGCCAGATCGTAGCCGGCGGCGCAGTCGCCGTCCTCGACACAGCGGCGCAACAGGTGGCCCTGGCCTTCACGAAACGGCAGCGGGTGCGTGCGGTCGGGGTCGAAGCTCTGGTCGGCGCCGCCCGACAGCAGGCGCAGGCGTCCGGCATTGCTCACATGCAGCGTGAAGTTGTTCCTCGTAGCGGTGTAGCTGTCCCAGTGTCCGCACAGCATGTCGGCGGCCATGTTGCGCGTGACCTGCTCCCAGTCGATGAACGCCATGGTGTGCTCGAGGATCGTGTCAGGCCGGGCCGCCTCCAGCGACTGTGTGATGGGTGCGAGCAGGGCGCCGCCGTCGGGCACGCCGAAGTCCTGATCGAAAAAGCCCTCGTTGCCGACGAAGAGATCCTGGCCGTACTCGCCCTCGTACGTCGCCGCCGTCGACGGCAGCTCGCGCCCGAGGAAGCCCGGGTCGTTCTGCGCCTCGAGCGCGACGTACACCCCGAAGTAGACCGCGTTCACGTACACGGCGACGTAGCCGAAGCGGCTCACCGGCAGCCCCCGACGAGCGAAGAGCCCGTAGAACACGCGCTCGCGGCTGGCCGAGTTGTCTTGCACCAGATTGTTCAGCACCAGCTTCTCGAGGCCGAACAGGTGACCGCCGGGCGCGAAGCGGTCGAAGTCGAGGCGGAACGCCGCCTTCTGGTCCAGCGTGCGTCGCACGCTCTGGCCCTTGATGCGAATCCCGGCCCCCGGCGCCGTCGTCGAGCCGGCCGCGTCGGTGAATGTGACGTCGACCCGTACGTAGACGTGGCCGTTGGCGCGCAGCGCTGCTTCGTCGCTGGGCGAGAGCGCCAGGTCGAGCCGCGGTGGGCTGGCGGGCACGGGCTCGTCGAGGGTGTCGAACAGCCGCGCTGCCTCGTCGAGGTAGGCGAGGTTCGCCGCGCCGGGGGTCGGTGTCGCTGGCCCGAAGGCGCCGAGCGCGTCGGGGATGCGCGCGTACGAGGCGTCCTGCGGTAGGTGCGGCAGGTCGACCTGGGGCAGGAGCAGACCGTCGATGGCGAGCTTCACCTTCTCGACGCCGCAGGCGTAGCCGAAGCCCGACGCAGCCGGGCGGAACAGCGCGCGCTCGCCCACCGGCAGCGGGCCCGTGCCCCACGGGATCGCCGCTGCGGCGCGGCGCACCGTCACGCGAGCCATATCGAACGGCTCGACTCCGACGTTGACGACCTCGACGAAGTCATCGCCTCGACACCCGACCTCGTTCACGACGAGGTCCGTCGGCGGCTCTCCAGCTCCCTCTCCCTCT
>VGSZ01000502.1 GCA_016874845.1 Deltaproteobacteria bacterium | reverse complement strand
CTTGAACGCGGCGTCGAGGGCGGCCTCGAGGTTCTTCGGCGAGCGATCGCAGAACAGCAGGTTGGCGGCGCCGGCGCCCATGGCGCCGAGGTCGAGCACCTTGCGGCCGCTCACGTCGAAGATCGCGGTGCGCAGCATGACCGTGGGCTCCTTCAAGAACAGGCCGGTCTCGACGATCACGATCTCGGTGAAGGCGAAGTACTCCTTCTGGTTGTCGTCCTTCAGCTTGGCGACGACGTCGACGGGCTTGACGAACAGCGTGTCGACCATGAGCGGCCCCCACGACGACGAATCGGGGTGGCGCCAGCTGCCGGTGAGCGCTGCGGTGATGGCGTTGCTGTCGAACTGGATCAGGTCGAGCCGCTTGGCGCGCGCGCCGTCGAACTTCGCGGTGTAGCCAAAGCGCGATAGCGCCTGCGCGTGCAGCAGGGCGGCCTTCTGCCCGAACTCGGCGAGCCCGGCGTTCTGCGCGGCGCTGACGACGGCCTCAACCGCCGACTTCTCCTTGCCGCTGTCCTGGAAGCGGACGACGAAGCCGCCCACCATCGCCTCCGACGGGTTCGGCTCCGGGGCAGCGGGGTCGCGCTTCAGGTACGGCGAGAAGCAGCCGGTGGCGCCGAGCGACCACACGACGACGAACGGCAGGGCATAACGGAGGACGATCACGATCAGCTCCTGTGGTGACGACGCCCGTGGGTGGGCTGACGCGGCGACATGTGACACCGCGCCGCCTCGCGAGGCAAGCCGCGCGACAAGAGCGACGTTTCGCGACAGCCCTGGTCCGGCGCTGCGGGTTGACGCGCTGGCCCGTCGAGCTCGAGGGTCAAGATCACCAGCGTGGAAGGCCCGCCATGAACCGCCGCCCGCCTCGCCACCGCCGGCGCCTGCACGTCTGTCGACGACCTGGTCAGGACGTGGTTGTCAGCATGGCGCAGTGGCCCGGGAACTCGTCCAAAATGGCGGCCCGACTGTGGACCTCCGGCAGCGCGACGCTCGTGGCGACCGCAGAGCGCGACGGCTTCGACCGCGCGCGGGTGACCCTGTCGGAGCCGATGGCACGGGGGCCCAACTTCGAACTCGAGCTGCTGTTCTTTGACGCGCAGCTACGACGGCGTTGGCGACTTTCTCGGCGCTGTGGGACGGCCGCCCCGAGCTGCGCTCGAGCAGCCTCGAGGGGGCCGTGGTCGGCGCCTTTGTCGGGCTGACAGGGGCGCAGTGGACCACCGACTCCGCGGTGAACGTCGAGCGCTCGGGGCCCGACGGCAACCGCGTCACTGAGGTGCCGCTCACGCTTACCGGCGCGAGCATGGGCACGTTCACGGCGCCCGACATCGCACCCGGGCTATATTCGATTCGACTCAATTTTCGGGCGGCGGGGCTGGTCAGCAACGATCCGATCTTCCGCATGGGCGGCTGACGTCGACGTCGGCCGCTGGGTCTCTGGAGGTCTGCATGGTCTCGGGCATTCGTGGCGCAGGGGTTCAGCGGGCGACGACGGCGCCCTTCGCCGAGCACGTCAAGGTACCGGCGACCACGAAGGCGCTGGCCGAGCTGGCGATGACCGGCGGGGCGTCGTCGGTGGTGTTCCTGCCCGAGCAGGGCGTGGCGGCGCAGTCGTGGTCGTTCCCCTACAAGACTGGGCTGCCCAAGCAGATGAACGTCCCGCAGCCGCCGCGCGGGCCCCTGCGCGGCACCGTGATCGTCAACGTGTCGGGGCACACCAACGGCGGCGTCGTCGACCGCGCGTGCGCCTGGGCCGAGCAGGCGCACGCGGCCCGCGGCGTCAAGCCTGGCGACGACGCCCGCGCCTTCGTCGCGCTGCGGGCCGCGTGCGAGCGG
>VGSZ01000501.1 GCA_016874845.1 Deltaproteobacteria bacterium | reverse complement strand
GAGGCGACGCAGAAGTTGCAAGCCGTCGTCGACGGCAAGACGCCGCCGGGCGTCTTCGTCGGCAGCGGCGACCCGGGCAAGGTCGCGTTCGTGTTCCCCGGCCAGGGTAGCCAGTCGGTGGAGATGGGCCGCGAGCTTGCCCTCGCCTTCGACACCGCGCTTGGCGCCTGGAACCGCGGCGTCGACGTCGTGCCGTCGGTGGTGCGCGCGGTGTTCCCGCCGCCCGCCTTCGACGCCGCCACCACCGCCGCACAAGAAGACCACCTGAAGCAGACCGAGAACGCGCAGCCGGCCCTCGGCCTCGCGAGCCTCGCCGCGCTGCGAACCCTCGAGAGCCTCGGCGTGACGCCGTCGATGACCGCCGGTCACTCGTTCGGCGAGCTCGTGGCGCTGCACGCCGCCGGCAGCTTCGACGAGACCACCCTGCTGCGCCTGGCCCGCCGTCGCGGCGAGCTGATGAAGACCGCGTCGTCGATGCCGGGCGCAATGGCCGCGGTGCTCGGCGACGCGTCGAAGATCCCCGCGCTGCTCGCACCGTTCGCCGGCCGCGTGGTCGTGGCCAACGAGAACTCTCCCGAGCAGACCGTGATCTCGGGAGAGGCCGCCGCCGTCGACGAGGCGGCGAAGGCGCTCGAGGCCGCCGGGCTGAAGGTGAAGAGGCTCGCGGTGTCGACGGCGTTCCACTCGCCGCTCGTGGCCGCGGCCTGTGCGCCGCTGCGGGCGTTCCTCGACGACGTCGCCGTGGCTGCGCCCCGCTTCCCCGTCTTCGCCAACACCACCGCCGCGCCCCACGGCGGAGCCGCCGCCGTGCGCGCGACGCTGGCCGAGCAAATGCGCGCCCCGGTGCGCTTCGTGGACGAGGTCAAGGCGATGGTCGCCGCCGGCGCCCGCGTCTTCGTCGAGGTCGGCCCCGGCAGCGTGCTCACCAGTCTGGTGCAGCGCATCGCCCCCGACGTCGTCGCCGTCGCCACCGACGGCAAGAAGGGCCTGCACGTATTCTTCTCGGCGCTCGCCCGCCTGTGCGCCGTCGGCGTCGCTGTCGACCTGCACAGGCTCCCCGCTTGTCCAGCTCTGCCACAGCCGCTGGCGCCCTCGAAGAGCGCCGTCCTCGTCAGCGGCGCCAACGTTGGCCGCCCGGCCCTGCCGGCGCCGGTCCCGGTGACCCTCGCCCCCGCGGCGGCTCGCTCGGCGACGAGCGCCGCGGTCGCCCCCGTCGCTCCGGCGCCCGCCGCTCCGGCGCCCGTCGCTCCGGCTGCTCCGCCGGCCGCGCCTCGGGCTGCCGCCCCGGCGGCGAGCGCCGCACCAGCCGCGTGGTTGCAGGTCTTCGAAGACGGGCAGCGCCAGACGATGGATGCCCACCTCGCCTTCCAGAAGGCCCTCGTTGACGCCCACGAGAGCTACCTGCGCTCGTTCGAGGCGACGTCGCAGGTGTTGCTCGGCGCGCTGGGCGGCCAGCTCGTGGCGGCTCCGGTCGTCGCCGCGCCCGTCGTCGCCGCGCCCGTCGTCGCCGCGCCCGTCGTCGCCGCGCCCGTCGTCGCCGCGCCCGTCGTCGTAGCGCCCGTCGTCGCCGCGCCTGTCGTCGCTGCGCCCGTCATCGCCGCGCCCGTCGTCGCCAGCCGAAGCCCCGCGACCCCGGCTGCGCGGCCCCTCGCGACCACGTCGGCGCCGTCTTTCGCCGCGCCGGCCGGCAACGGCCGCGCCGCGCTGTTCGCCGTCGTCGCCGACAAGACCGGCTACCCCGTCGAGAGCCTCGACGAGACGATGCACCTCGAGAGCGACCTCGGCATCGACTCCATCAAGCGCGTCGAGATCCTCGGCGCCTTGAAAGAGAGGCTGCCCGCCGCC
>VGSZ01000500.1 GCA_016874845.1 Deltaproteobacteria bacterium | reverse complement strand
AAGCGGCGGACGTTCTGGCGTTGGATCTCGTTGGCCATCACGGGCTCCGGGCGGGCGAACTGGAAGCGACGTCAAGGTTATCGGCCCCGCGGCCCAGCAGTTGCGGGCCCGGCGCCGGGCACCGGTCTGGAGACTGCTCCGGGGCGTCCGGACGCGCTGGAAGCGGGGGTAGTCGCGGGCCGAGGGCCAGGGGTGGCCGGGGCCTTCTGCTGGCGGCGGGCGTCCTGCGCCTTCTGCTCCTTCTCCTTCAGCTCGAAGACGAAGTTCAGCACCTCCGCGACGGCCTCGTACAGCTCCTCGGGGATCTCCTCCTCGAGGTCGAGCTTGTGCAGCGCCTGGGCGAGGGGGACGTTGCGCAGGATCGGAACGCCGGCCTGACGCGCGACTTCCTTGATGGTCTCGGCGTTCTTGCGCATGCCCTTGGCGACGACGCGGGGGGCGCCGCCCTTCTCCCGGTCGTACTTGATGGCGACGGCGACGTGGGCGGGGTTCACGATCACAGCATCGGCGTTCGCGACGTTCTGTTGCGACCCGTGCAGGATGAGCTCTTCGGCCAGCGCCTTGCGCTCGGCCTTGGCGTGCGGATCACCCTCGGATTGCTTGTACTCCTGCTTTACGTCGTACTTGGACATCATCATGTCTTTATTGAACTGATGACGCTGCCAGAAGAAGTCGGCGACGGCGATGATCACGAACAGGAGGCCGATCTTCTTGGCGATGGTCAGGATGATCTGACCGCCGACGTACACGCCCGTCCACAGGTCGATGCGTGTCGCCAGGACGACCTCGCGCATCGAGTCGCGCACCGTGCTGTAGGCGATGTAGCTCACGAGCGCGAACTTGATCAGCTGCTTCAGTGACTCGATCAGCTTCTTCTTCGAAAAGAGATTCTTGAAGCCATCGACAGGATTCAGCTTTTTGATGTCGGGTTTCAGCGGCTCGGCCGTGAACATGAACCCGACCTGGATGTAGTTCGCGGCGAGCCCGGCGATGAACGCCGCGCCGAGCATCGGCAGTGAGCACTCGAGCATGATCCAGACGCCCTCGTAGAGCACCTCGAGCACCGTGGGCAGGTCGTCGCCACGCCGCACGGCGCTGTCGAGCGCCGAGTACAAGAAGTGGCGGAGCCGCTCGGTGGTCGACGACAACGTCAGCGCCGTCACCGAGAACACCATCACGAACGACAGCGCCTGGATGGCGTCCTGCGACTTCGCCACCTGCCCCTTGTCGCGGGCCTGCTTCAGCTTCTGCGGCGACGCCTCCTCGGTCTTTTCGCCGGTACCGCCGTCGGACATGCCGCGAAGCTACCGGCTCGACGTCGCCGCCGTCGAGGTCTACCCGTGCCCCCATGACGTACGATGCCGTCGCCAGACCGCCCGCTCCCGTTTCACCGGCGCCGACGCCGCCGCCGGCCGCGGTCCACGACGGCGCCCCGGTGGACGGCGCCCCGGTGGACGGCGCCCCGGTGGACGGCGCCCCGGTGGACGCGCTGGTCGCCGCCCACGACGCCGAGCGCTTTCGCGCCCTCGCCCACCGCGTGGTCGACCGCCTCGCCGACCACCTCGCCGACGCCGACGCCGGTCCCGTGGTGCCCGCGCTGTCCCCCCGGGACGCCGTCGCCCGCGTGGGGGCGGTGCCCCGCCGGCCCGACGCCGACGCCGACGCCGCCGTCCTCGCCGCCGTCGACGACGCCATCGCCACCGCGACGCGGCTGCACCACCGCGGCTTCGTCGGGCACCAGGTGGCGACGCCACTGCCCGCCGCCGCGCTGGTCGACCTCGTCACCGCGCTGTTGAACAACGGCATGGCGATCTTCGAGATGGGCAAGGGCGCCACCGCCCTCGAGC
>VGSZ01000499.1 GCA_016874845.1 Deltaproteobacteria bacterium | reverse complement strand
CGCGCCGCGCTGTTCGCCGTCGTCGCCGACAAGACCGGCTACCCCGTCGAGAGCCTCGACGAGACGATGCACCTCGAGAGCGACCTCGGCATCGACTCCATCAAGCGCGTCGAGATCCTCGGCGCCCTGAAAGAGAGGCTGCCCGCCGCCGCCAGCCTCGACGCGCTGAAGCTCGCGCAGCTCGCCACGCTCGGCGAGATCGCCGCCGCCGTCGGTGGCGGCGCGGCGCACCCCTCACTCCCGTCCCCTGTCCCCATGCGAGGCGAGGGTACTGCGGCGTCGTCGTCGCCGGCCCCGTCGGGCAACGGCCGCGCCGCGCTGTTCGCCGTCGTCGCCGACAAGACCGGCTACCCGGTCGAGAGCCTCGACGACGCCATGCATCTGGAGAGCGATCTGGGGATCGACTCCATCAAGCGCGTCGAGATCCTCGGCGCCCTGAAAGAGAGGCTGCCCGCCGCCGCCAGCCTCGACGCGCTGAAGCTCGCGCAGCTCGCCACGCTCGGCGAGATCGCCGCCGCCGTCGGTGGCGGCGCGGCGAACCCCTCACCCCCGCCCCCTGTCCCCATGCAGGGCGAGGGTACTGTGGGGTCATCGTCACAAGCCTCGTCTGGCAACGGCCGCGCCGCGCTGTTCGCCGTCGTCGCCGACAAGACCGGCTATCCGGTCGAGAGCCTCGATGACGCCATGCATCTGGAGAGCGATATGGGGATCGACTCCATCAAGCGCGTCGAGATCCTCGGCGCCCTGAAGGAGCGCTTCCCCGCCGCTGCCGGCCTTGACGCGCTGAAGCTCGCGCAGCTCGCCACGCTGGGCGAGATCGCCGCGACGCTCGGCACCGCCCCGGGAGCGAGCGCGTTGGGGCCCAGCACCACGGCCTCCGTCGCGGCGGCACCGACGCCGCGCGGCGACACCTGCCCGCGCGCCGTCGTCGACGTCGTCGACGCCGGCGCCGTCGTGCGCGGCGCCCTGCCGCTGGCCAACGGCGCGGTCGTCGGCGTCGTTGTCGCCGGCCCGCGCTCGCGCGCGGTCGGCGGCGCCGTCGTCGAGTCCCTGCGCGCCACCGGCATCGCGGCGGCGATTGTCGACGGCGACCTCCCGCGCGGCCTCGGCGGGCTCGTGCTGCTCGGCGCGCTCGATGCGGGCGCCGACGAAGACGGCGCCGTCGAGGCGCTGAAGGCGCCGCTGTTCGTCGTGCAGAACGCCCGGGCCGCGCTGCTGGCCTCGGTCGACAAGGGCGGCGCCTTCGTCGTTGTCGTCACCGCCGGCGGCGGCCGCTTCGGCCGCGCCGACGTCGACGGCGCCTTCGTCGGCGGCCTGTCGGGGCTCGTGAAGACCGCGGCGCTCGAGATGCCGCAGGTAGCGTGGAAGCTCGTCGACGTCGACGCCGGCGATGCCGCGCTCGCCGCGCGGCTGCACGACGAGCTGCACGCCGGCTTCGACGCTCGCGAGGTCGGGCTCGTCGACGGCGGCCGCGTGCTGCCGGTCGTCACGACCGCCTCCGCCACGCGCGGCGCCCCGCGGCTGTCGGCCGAGGACGTCGTGCTCGTCAGCGGCGGCGCCCGCGGGGTGACCGCAACGTGCGCCCAGGCGCTCGCCCGCGCGGTGCCCGGCATCGGGCTGGCCCTGCTCGGCCGCACGGCGCTGCAGCCCTCGGAGCCGGCCTGGGCGCGCGGCGCGCGGGACGAGACGGCGCTGAAGAGGGCCGTCCTCGACGACGCCCGCGCCCGTGGCGAGACCATACCGCTGAAAGAGGTCGCCGCCCGCGCCGCCGCGGTGCTGGCCCAGCGCGAGGTGCGCGTCGTCGTTGACGACCTGCGCGCCGCCGGCGCCCGAGTCGACGTCTTCGCCGCCGAC
>VGSZ01000498.1 GCA_016874845.1 Deltaproteobacteria bacterium | reverse complement strand
CGCGATTGGCGACGGTCCAGGTCTGGCTCTGGTCGAGGTAGCCGTGATTAAGGGCAGCCGGCTCGGCGCCCAGGGCCGTCAGGGCGTTGGGAGCGCTGGTCGCGCCGGTGCCGCCCTGGGCCACCGCCAGCGGCAGCGCGATGGCCCCGAGGGTCGCCAGCTCGAACACCGCCGGCGCGCCGGTGGCGTCATAGGCGGCGATCTTGTTGGCCCGGTCGACAGACGACGGCAGCGTGGTCGAGATGCCGGTTGCGTCGGTCTTCGGGTACTTCAGCGACCTGTCGCTCTCCTCGCCGACCTCCTGCACGAGGGCGGTCAGGCGGTCGAGCGCGCGCTCGTGCGTCTCCGCGGGGAACGGATCGTTGGGCGTGTAGTCGACCAGCTGCGTGCGCGTGGTCTTGCGGCGGATTGTCAACTGCACAGTCGCCGAAGGGGCGGCGACTGCGGTGACGGTCCCCGTCGATCCGTTGCCGCCGGAGACCGTGTAGTTGGTCGTCAGGGCCAGGACGGTCTCGACGCCGGTCGAGATGACGCGGCTGATGACTTCGAGCTCCGCGACACCAAAGAACGAGAACGGCACCGCAAACGCGGTGGTCACGCCGTCTCCGGTGTAGCTGACGCGGGTCGTCGTGGTGTTGATGGTCATGGCGTGGCCCTCATCACTGCATCACCGGCATGCGCTGCCGTTCCTTGTGCGCGCGCTTTTCGTCGACGACGTCGCGCAGACCCGCGAAGCGCGGGTCGTTGAGCACCTGCTCCTGCGCGAGCTTGCGGTACTCTTGAATAGTGCGCCGGATGAAGTCGGCCTTGCCGCCGTCCTTGCCATCGGTGCCCATCTGGTAGATCGCCGACATTTCGTGCTTGCCCGTCACCACCGCGTCGAGGAAGTCCTTCGCGCCGAGGTTCCAGACCGGATGCTTGAGCTCGTTGCCCGCGAGGCGGACGTACTCGTCGTAGGCCTCGGGGAAGTCGCCGAGGTTGACGTCGGCGCCGCCCATCGTGGTCTTCTTCGGGATGCGCGCCGTGGCGTAGTTCAGCCTGGTCATCTCCTGATCGATCGGAGACCCGACCTCTTGAGACACGCGCACCGGCGACACCGCGTCGAACGCCTGCCCGAACACCGCCTGGGGCTTCCGCTCCTCGCCCCAGAGCGAGCGGCGCGGCGTCAGAGACGACGACAAGCCGGGGATGCGCGACATGACCGCATCCCACGGCGAGTTGACCTCGGAGATCGTGGGGTCGCCGACGCGCTCGGCGAAGCCCAGCGCGGAGCTGAACGGCACCATCGAGCCGACGAGCTGGTTGACGTAGTCGCGCGTGTACTTGTTGGGGTCGCCCAGCACCTCGAACAGCGAAGCGACGCCGGTGAAGAAGGTCTTGTCGACGACCGTCTGCGACACCGCGTTGATCGCGCCGGCGACGACCTCGTTCCACTCGTCCATCTTGTCGGGGTCGATCTCGCCGCGCTCGGTCAATTCCTGCACGGTCGCGGCGAAGCCCATCAGCATGCCGAACGGGTCGAGGCGGTTGTATCCGTAGTAGGTGTCGCCGACCTTGATCGAGTAGGGCTGCCAGCCGTCGCGCATCAGCGCCTCTCGCTGCGGCGCGTCGGTCGGGCCTGCGCCCGTTATCGCGCCGTTTGACGCCAGGTCGGCAGCCAGCAGCAGCGTGGTCGTGCCCATCGAGATGCGCGCCAGGGCGAGGTCTGCGCGCGCGCCGCCGGCGGCGATGTCCGCACGCCACTGGCCGACCAGCGGCGCGAGCGGCGTGCGCTCGAACGAATAGGACAGCACGTTCGCCGGCGTCCTGACGAACGGCAGGACGAGGAACAGGGGGTTCATCTTTGCCAGCGCGCTGCCGTCGTCGCCCTGATAGTTGCG
>VGSZ01000497.1 GCA_016874845.1 Deltaproteobacteria bacterium | reverse complement strand
TCCTGCTGTCGAACCCCTGCAACCCGACGGGCCGCACCATCGCCGGCAGCGAGCTGGCGGCCTGGGTCGCCACGTGCCGTGCGCTGGAGTGCGCGATGCTCGTCGACGAGTTCTACTCCCACTACATCTGGACGCAGCCCGACGGTATCCCGACGTCCGTCGTGTCGGCGGCGGCCCACGTCGAGGACGTCGACCGCGACCCCGTGGTCATCTTCGACGGCCTGACGAAGAACTGGCGCTATCCGGGGCTGCGGATCAGCTGGACCCTCGGCCCGAAGAAAGTCATCGAGGCCGTCGCCTCCGCGGGCAGCTTCCTCGACGGCGGCGGCTCGCGCCCCGCGCAGCAGGCGGCCATCCCGCTGCTCGAGGACGAGGTCGTCGACGCCGAGACGCTGGCCATCCACAAGACGTTCTCGAAGAAGCGGACGTTCCTGCTCGGCGCCCTCGAGTCCATGGGCGTCCGCGTCGATCTGGCCCCGCAGGGCGGCTTCTACATCTGGGGCTCGGTCGAGAACCTGCCGCCATCGCTGGACGACGGCATGAAGCTGTTCCGCGCCGCGCTCGAGCAGAAGGTCATCTGCGTCCCCGGCGCCTTCTTCGACATCAACCCCGGCCAGCGCCGCCAGGCGCGCAAGAGTCGCTTCGAGCGCCACGTGCGCTTCTCGTTCGGGCCGTCGCTGCCGGTGCTGCAGGCCGCCGTCGAGCGGCTGCAGGGCCTCGTGCGCGCCGCCGGCTGAAAGGCGGACGGAAGAACGGCGGCGACTGCGTGGCCGGCCGTCGTCGCTCGCTGACGGCCGACGAGCGCGCTCGCTGCGCTCCGCGTCGGGCGTCGCGTCTCGCTCGAGTCCTCGTCGGACGTCGACGGGTAGCAGGCCTGGCGATCACCGTGTCGACGCCGGGCGGGCGGGTCGGCGCATCACACCGATGTCGACGACAACCGCGGCTTCGGCGGGGGCACGGCGAGCTGCGCGAGGTGCCGCTCGCGAAAGCCGACGATGAGCGGCGCGAGGGCGACGACGTCGGGCGCCTCGGCGGGCAGGTGCTTCGAGCCCCGGCGTAACGCCTCGTCGAGGGGGCGCGTCACCTGGCGCGCCTCGCGCGACACGAGGGACATGCTCGCGAGCACGCCGCGCGCGGCAGCGGCCCAGAACCCATCGGCCTCGATCACGACGCTGGCGACGTCGGCGGTAGCCCCTTTTGCGTGCATCGCCTTCCGCCGCGCGCGCGCCGGCGGGTCGGGCAGCGTCACGTGACCCTTCACGATCGTGAGGCTCAGGCTCGCGGGGCCCCACTGCAGCTGGTGGTCACGAAACACGCGTTCGAGCTCGTCGAGGTGTACGACCGAGAGAGGACCGGCCAGGCTGGTCGGCGCGACGTTCTCGAGCGAGGCCGCCGCACCGCCCGCGTCATCATCCGCGTGAGTGTCTCGGCCATGTCTTCGGTCATGGCCGATCGCGGCGACCTCGACGACGACGAAGCGGGATGGGCGGTTGGGGTCACGGGGCCCGACCGCCGCGAACGCTCGCCCGCCGCGGCCCGCCACCGGCGGCGTCGCGGGGCGTGACAAGCGCCTTGGCCGTGCTATCGACGCGGCGTCGTTTTCCCCGGCGGGTTCGTCGCCGGGACCAGCAGGAGACACCGATGGCCGACAAGATCGTGATGCCGCAGCTCGGGGAGTCGATCGCCGAAGGAACCATCGTCAAGTGGCTGAAGAAGCCCGGCGACGCCATCAAGAAGGACGAGAACATCCTCGTCATCTCCACCGACAAGGTCGAGGCCGAGATCCCCGCGCCGGCGTCAGGCACGCTGCTGTCGGCCGACGTCCCCGAGGGCACCACCGTCGCCGTGGGCACCGTGCTCGGCTACGTCGGCGCCGCCGGCGAGACGCCGGCG
>VGSZ01000496.1 GCA_016874845.1 Deltaproteobacteria bacterium | reverse complement strand
ATTCGCGAGCACGCCACGCGCGCCGCGCACTGACCAGCCCGCCCCCGACTGGCACCGCGACGAGCGGCACCGCGACGAGCGGCACCGCGACGAGCAGCACCGCGACGAGCGGCACCGCGACAGGCGGCACCGCGATGACCGGGACCGTCGCCGGTCAGCTGTCGCCGAGCCCCCGAGCGGCCAGAGCCTCGCGCAGGATGTCGCGAATGCGCGACGCCGACGACTCGGCGACGCAGCGGTCCACGAGGGCGCGGGCGTCGTCGGCGCGGAACCGCCGCAGCACATGCTTCACCGCCTGCAGCGATGACGTCGGCATCGACAGCGAGTCGAAGCCGAGCCCCAGACATACCGGCGTCAGGCGCGGCTCGGCGGCCATCTCGCCGCACAGCCCGACGGTGCGACCGAGGGCGTGGGCGACGTCGACGACGTGACGCAGGGCCCGCAGCACGGCGGGGTGCAGCGGCTCGTAGAGGTGGGCGACGTGTTCGTTACCGCGGTCGATGGCCAGCGTGTACTGGATGAGGTCGTTGGTCCCCACCGAGAAGAAGTCGGCGACGTCAGCGAGGGCGTCGGCGATCCACACCGCCGAGGGCAGCTCGATCATCACGCCGACGGGCACCCTGGCCGGCACCGGCTCGCCGGCCGCCGCCAACGCCGCGGACTCTTCGGCGACGAGCGCGCGCACGGCGAGAACTTCGTCGACAGACCCGATCATCGGCAGCAGGATCTGCCCGTTGCTGTGGCGGGCCATCGCCCGCAGCATCCCCCGCAGCTGGTCGCGCAGGGCCTGCCTTCGTGCGAGCCCCAGACGCACGCCGCGCAGACCCAGCGCGGGATTCTGCTCTCGCGGGGCGCGCATTGCCGCCGACAGCTTGTCGCTGCCTAGATCGAACGTACGCAGGGTCGCCGGACGCCCCTGCAGTCCTTCGAGGATCGCGGCGCAGGCCTGCTCGTGCTCGGCGGCGGTGGGCACGACCACGCGGTTCAGGAAGAGGAACTCGCTGCGGTACAGACCGACCCCCTCGGCTCCGCGAGCGACGGCTGGCCCGACCTCGTCGGGAATCTCAACGTTGGCGAGCAACACCACCCTGCGGCCGTCGGGGGTCTCGGCGGGCAGCGCCGCCTCGCGAGCGAGCTCTTCAGCGCGGGCGCGCCCGTGAGCCGCGAGCACCGCGAAGCGCGCCGACAGGTCAGCGCTCGGGTGCAGCACGACTTCGCCCCGGGCGCCGTCGACGAGGATCGCGTCGCCGGTGGCGGCGTGCTCGAGCAGGCCACGGCAGGCGATCACCGCCGGGATGTCGAGGGCGCGCGCGAGGATCGCCGTGTGGCTGGTGGCCCCGCCGACCTCGGTCACGAAGGCGCGCACGCCGCGGCGCGACAGCGCGATGGCGTCGCCCGGCGACAGGTCGTGGGCGACGACGACGGCGCCGTCGTCGACGTCGTCGACGGCTTGCGGTACGCCGACGACGAGGGCGTCGAGCAGCCGCTCGCCGACGAAGGCGACGTCGCTCTTGCGCTCACGAAAATAGACGTCGCCCAGCGCGTCGAAGCGGGCGGCGATCTCGTCCACGGTGGCCTCGATCGCCCACCCGGCGCACTTGCGCTCCTGCGCCACCTGCCGCCGTGCGCCTTCCACAAGCAGCGGGTCCTCGAGCATCAGCAGGTGGGCCTCGAGGATCGCGCTGTGTTCGCCGGCGCGGGCCTGCAGCTGCACCAGCGCATCGCGGCCGACGCTCCACGCGACCTCGAGCCGGCGCAGCTCGTCGCCGACCTGACCAACGTCGACATGGTGGCGCGGATGGCGTCGCTGGCGCCGATCGACGACGTGCACCCGGCCGGTCGCGATCCCAGGAGCGACGCCAACGCCGTGAAGAATGTGCTGCGAAGCGGAGGGAGACACCAAA
>VGSZ01000495.1 GCA_016874845.1 Deltaproteobacteria bacterium | reverse complement strand
CGCCGCGCCGGCCAGCACCGCCGCGCGCCACCACGGCCGCGCCGCCGCTCTCGTCGACGTCGTCATTCGATCCTCCCCGCGTCGCCGACGGCGACGTGGAACGCCGGAAACCCGGTCTTGCGCTTGAACGTGATCTCGTCGCCAAACAGGCACTCGATGCGCACGACGCCATCGCCGTCGTCGTCGCCGACGAGGAAGACGGCGTTGTCGTTGCCCGGATACTCCTGACCGTCGCCGAACACCGACGGTCCCCGGGCGGCGTCGGCGAACGACGCGCCAGGGAACCCCGGGTTCGCGCCGCCGAACGCCGTCGTGAACGACGCGAACGCCTTCCACGACAGCGTGCTGCCCACGGGCACGTCGTCGATGCGCAGCGTGTAGACGTTGTCGCCGGCGACGGCGTCGCCCTGCGTGCCGTCGTCCTTCAGCTCGGGCTCGACGCCGTCGAGAGGCGCCCCATCGGCAGGGAAGCCGCCGAGCGCCGCGGTGAACGGGTGGCTCGCAAGCGGCGTGGAGCCGTCGGCCGACAGCGCCGTGCCGAGCACGAACAAGCCCTCACGCTGCTGCAAGAGCGTCGCCGGCGACAGCGCCCGCGCCGGCGGCGCCGCGGCGCCGCCCGCCCCGACGCCGACGACGCCGGCGCCGTCGGAGACAAGGTAGGTCAGCAGCACGTCGACGGTGGGCGGCGCAGCGACGGCGACGAAGTCGGCGGTGGTCACCGCCGGGTTGCCCGACAGATCGGTGACGCCGTCGACGGAGAGCGTATGCGCACCACCGCCGAGCGCCGTCGTCGTCAGGACCGTCAGGTCGCCGCGCAGCGGCGCGAAGGTCGAGCTGAACGCGGCGTTGCGCAGCGTCGCGCTGTCGGCGGCGCGCGACGACAGCACCTGGCCGCCAGTGACCGCCCATAACGCCGTCGTCTCGGCGCTGTCGGCGGTGACCGGCTCGTTCCATTCCACGGCGATCGACGTCGGCGACAGCGGGTACAGGCGTGCGATGGTCGGCGGATCGAACTCGCCAAATCCGGCGAACGGGAGCGTGACGAGGTCGAGCTCGTTACCGGCGACGTCGGCAACGCCACGCACTGTCAGCGTATAGGGCGCCTGCCGCTCCTGAACCGTCGTGGTCAGCAGCACCTTCAGGCCACCGCCGGCGAGGCGGACGCCGACCAGCGTGGGCGCGTCGGCGCCGCCGAGCGCAAAGCCGTCGGGGGTCACCGTGGCGTCGTCCAGGCGCTCGTTGAACGTGACCTCGAGCTCGGTGGGCGACGAGGCGCGCACGCGGGCGACCGCCGGCGGGGCGTCGTCAACCAATGGTTGGAAGGGCGCAAAGAACGCCGGGCTTGAAAACCCCGTCGATAGCGGCGCCGGCAACGCCCGACCACCAGCGTCGGCCAGCCCGCCGAGGAGCAGCGAGTAGGCGGTGTCGTTCTGCATCGCGCCGGTACGCACCACCACCTGCGTCGACAGCGGCTGCCCGACGAAGGTCTGCACGATGGGCAGCCCGAAGCCGTCGGCGGCGATGGTCACGTTGACGTTGCCCGCCGGCACGACGACCTCGTCGAAGCTCAAGAGCACGCTCTCGCTGTCGCGGGCGCGCGTCGACAAGAGCCGCGGCGGCTTGGTGTCCTCGACGCCGGCGGCGAACAGCGGCAGGTCGACGAGGCCATCGTCGTAGTCGGCGCCACGTCCAAACGGCGCGTCGCGCCACGTACCCACGATGATCGGCGCCTGCGCGCGGTCGATCTCGGCGACGATCAGCACCTCGTCGGGCGCCTCGCGCTTGAACAGCACGCCCGGCCCCGGCAGGTCGTTGCCGTTGGTCGACAGGCGCGCTCCAGCGTACGTCGAGCCGTCGCGGCCGAGCAGCGTACGCGGGTCGACGGCGACGCCGCCCAGGTCGTTGCG
>VGSZ01000494.1 GCA_016874845.1 Deltaproteobacteria bacterium | reverse complement strand
GCGGCGGCACGGAGCGGCGGCACGGAGCGGCGGCACGGAGCGGCGGCACGGAGCGGCGGCACGGAGCGGCGGCACGGAGCGGCGGCACGGAGCGGCGGCGCGCGCACCCCGACGGCCCCAATAAAAAGCGCCAGGCCGAGGCCTGGCGCGTCGTCGTCAGGGCGGAGCCCGACTCACTTGCCGATCGGCCCGAGGAACCCGGCGGCGACCAGAAACGCCATCAGCACCAGCGACTCGATAAGCGCGAGGCCAAGGATGAAGGGCGTGAACACCTTGCCCGAAGCGCTCGGGTTGCGGGCGATGCCCTCGAGCGCGGCGGCCGCGGCGCGGCCCTGACCCATGGCGCCACCGAGCGCAGCGAGGCCGATGGCGAGGGCGGCGCCGATCGCGAGCATGCCGAGGTTGTCGGAGTTGCTGAGCTTCGCACCTTCGGCGAAGGCCGGGGTGGCGGCGAGGAAGACGGCGATCGGGGCGAGCAGCGCGTTCAGGCGAGTCATGGTCGTTCCTTTCAGGGTCGAGATCGCAGACAGGTTCGCTTGCGCGACGACGTCGGCGTCGTCAACGGGGTCAATGGTGGGCGTCCTCTTCCGACGCGTGCAACGAGATGTACACGCAGGTGAGGATCGTGAAGACGGCAGTCTGGATGACGCAGACGAGGAAGCCGAGCACGTAGAACGGCAGCGGTACGAGCAACGGCACGATGCCGGCGAAGGCCAGCAGCACGGCGTGGTCGCCGACCATGTTGGCGCACAGGCGGATTCCAAGGGTCACCGGTCGCACACACAGCCCGACGAGCTCGATCGGAAACAGCAGCGGGGCAAGGAACCAGCCCCACCATGTACCCACCGGGTTGGCGAGGTGCGTGATGTGGCCGATGCCATGCACGCGCAGGCCGTGGAAGTTGAAGTACAGGAACACAATCGCGCCACAGGCGAACGTGGTGTTCAGGTTGTCGGTGCCGGGCAGCATGCCTGGGATGAGACCCATCATGTTCGACACGAAGACGAACAACGCCAGCGTGCCGATCACCGGGACGTAGCGCTTGTACGACGGACCGATGATCGAGGCCATCAGACCAAGCACCGTCTCAAGGAACAGCTCGTAGAACGCGACGATGCCGAACCGGCGCGGCGGCACGATCGCCTGCTCGACGTCGACGAAGCGCGCACGCGCGACCAGCGAGGTCACCACGAGGATCAGCATCACGATGAGGGCGGCGTAGATGTGGTGGACGGTCGACACCGTCGTGCCACCGACAGGGATGACCGTTGTGCTCCCGTAGTTCGTCTGCACATAGGAGTGCAGGCTCTGGTAGCCCGGAAGAAAGCTGAGCCACGAGGTGTGGTGATCCATCGCGGGGGGTCATGCCCAGAGGCGCTGCGAGACGCAAGACGCTTTCGTCGCCCGCGGGGCATGCCGTGCGGCGTTTTTGTCCCGCCGTGACTAAGAGTTCGACGAAAATCGAGCGAGACAAGGCGCCGGTCGAGGAGCCCTGCGAGCCTGCTCGTCGTACTTGAGCACGCGACGACGGCCGGCAACAAAGTCGCAGCCGACCTTCCGGCAGGCTCTCAGCTCTCGACGCAACGACCGCCGACGCAAGTCGTTGCCGCCGGACAATCCGCCCGGACTTCGCAAGGAACGCGCGCACACTGCGGCGCCGCAAAGCTCCGGTCGCAGAAAAAGCGGGGGTCGCAGTCGTCGTTCACCGCACACGGCGCCGCGGCACAGCGACCGGCGGCGCTGCAGCGCAACCCGGCCGCGCACTCGGTGTCGACTTCGCAGTCGACGATGCACACGCCGAACGCCGAGCACGAAGCGCGTCCAGCACAGTCGCCGTCGTCGCCACAGCCGCATGCGCCGCCCGGGAGGCCCGCGTTGCAGATCCCGCTGGCACAATCATCGCCTAC
>VGSZ01000493.1 GCA_016874845.1 Deltaproteobacteria bacterium | reverse complement strand
CCCCCGATCTCGGCCAGGACGCCCCGCCCACGCGGCTGCGCGCCTACGTCTTCATGGCCCGCGATCCCGGCTCCGGCCGGGTGCACGAGGTCCAGGTCATCGGCGACGGCGGCTCGCCAAGCACCTTCGGCCCGCTGGGCCCCGTCTATGTGGCCCTGGAGGACGAGGTCTTCGGCGGCTGGAGCCCCTGAGGCCCGCGCTGCGGCGGCGCATGAATTCTGCGGGGGCCCCCTCGTTCCGCCGGCCCCGATCCGCTACGGAGGTCATGCTCTGGAGGGCTGCCATGCGCCCGGTGTTCCCCGCCTCCGTTCCTGCCTCCGCTCTTGCCTCCGCCCCTTGGCCCGCGCGGGCCCACAGCCCCCTGCCCGCCTGGGCCCGCCTTTCGCTCGGCCTCGCGCTGCTCGGCGGCTGCCGCACCGACTGGAAGTCCGGCGACCCGTCGATCCCGATCGGCGATTCCGGCCTTCCTGAGCTGCTCGACACCGATCTCGACGGCTACACCGTCGACGTCGACTGCGACGACGCCGACCCGGCCGTGTTCCCGGGCGCCGAAGAGCTCTGCAACGGCGTCGACGACGACTGCGACAGCGGCGTCGACGAAGACGTGCTGCTCACCTTCTACGAAGACGGCGACGGCGACGGCGTGGGCGGCGAGCTGGTCCAGGCCTGCGAGGCCCCGGCCGGCGCGGTGGACGTGGCCGGCGACTGCGACGACGGCGACGCCTCCGTCTACCCCGGCGCCCCCGAGCAGTGTGACGGCCTCGACAACGACTGCGACGTCGAGGTGGACGAAGAGCTGATCACCGAGATTTTCGCCGACGCCGACCGCGACGGCTACGGCGACCCGGGGGCCCCGCTGGCCGACTGCCGGCTGTCCGACGGCTACGTCGTCGATTCCTCCGACTGCGACGACACCCGCAGCGACGTCAACCCGGGCGTGGTCGAGCTCTGCGACGGGTTCGACAACGACTGCGACGCCGAGCTCGACGAGCCCGACGCGATCGACGCGCCCACCTTCTACGCCGACGTCGACGGGGACTCCTTCGGCGATCCCCTCACCACCGCCGTCGCCTGCGCCGCCCCCGAGGGCTTCGTCGAGGACGGCACCGACTGCGACGACGCCGCGCCCACCGCCTTCCCGGGCGCCGTCGAGGTCTGCGACGGCCTCGACAACGACTGCGACCTCATCGTCGACCTCGTGGACGACGACGATGACGGCTACGTCGCCGGCGACTGCGGCGGCCCCGACTGCGACGACGCCGACGCGGCCGTCAACCCCGGCGCGGACGAGGTCTGGTACGACGGGCTCGACCAGGACTGCGCCGGCGACGACGACAACGACGCCGACGGCGACGGGGTCGCGGCCCTGGTGGCCGGGGGCGCCGACTGCGACGACGCGGTCGCCACCACCTACCCGGGCGCCCCGGACCGCTGGTACGACGGCGTCGACGCCGACTGCGCCGGCGACGACGACTTCGACCAGGACGGCGATGGCTACGGCGCCTCCCTGTTCGGCGGCGAGGACTGCAACGACCGCGACGCCGCCGTCAACCCGGCCGCCGCCGAGCTCTGGTACGACGGGGTCGATCAGGACTGCTCCGGAGGCAACGACTACGACGCCGACAGCGACGGCTTCTTCGCCGACGCCGTGGGCGGCCTCGACTGCGATGACGCCGACCCGACCGTCAACCCCGCCGCCACCGAGCTCTGGTACGACGGGGTCGACCAGGACTGCGCGGGCGACGACGACTTCGACGCCGACGGCGACAGCTACACGTCGGATTCCTACGGCGGCGACGACTGCGACGACGCCGACGGCGACATCAACCCCGGCGCCGCCGAGCTCTGGTACGACGGGGTCGACCAGGACTGCGCGGGCGACGACGACTTCGACGCCGACGGCGACAGCTAC
>VGSZ01000492.1 GCA_016874845.1 Deltaproteobacteria bacterium | reverse complement strand
CGGCGGTGAGGGGCCCGGTGAGGAGCCCGGTGAGGAGCCCGGTGAGGAGCCCGGTGAGGAGCCCGGTGGCGCGAACGCCGCCGGCGACGACGAGGGCGGCGCCGGCGGCGGGGCCTCGAGCGCGGCCGGCGCCGGCGCCGGGTCGGCGCTGGCCTCGCCGCCGTGCAGCTCGAGCAGGCGCGGACGGCCGTCGGCGTCGAAGCCGACGACGGCGAGCAGCGGCGCCAGCGCGGCAAAGGCCTTGTCGCCGACAGCGACGGCGGCGACCTCGACGGTGGGCGCGACGACGCTGGCGACGAGCGGCGCGCCGGGCGTGTTCGCTGCCAGATCGGCGGCCTCGCGCACCGACAGCTCGACACCGACGACGACGTCGGCGCCCAGGGCCACGGCGGTGCGCGCGCGCGCCACGAGGTGCGGGATGCCCGGCGCCGGCGCGCAGCCGGCGGGGACGTCGTCGGTCAGCGCGGTGCAACGCACGCGGGCCGCCACCGCGCGGGCGAGGGCGGCGGCCAGCCGCGCGCGGCCGCTGCGCGCCGGTCCGACGACGACGACGCCGCGGCCCTGCAGCACCGCGGCCACCAGCTCACCGTCGACGCCGCCGGGCAGCAGGCCCTCGGCCACCAGCTGCTCGAGCCGCGCCTCGGCGCCCACCGGCCGATGCACGGCCACCGCGACGCGGCCGTCGACGAGGGGCGCAGCGACGAGGCGCAGTCCGCCGGGCAGCCGCGCGTGCACGACGTCGACCTCGGCGCCGCGCTCGCGCAGCAGCGCGAACAGCTCGCCCTGGGCGAGGGCCTGCAGGCGCTCGCGGCGGCCGCCGCGCACGACCTCGATCAGCCCGCCCTCGATGGCGTTGACCTCGACGACGTCGCGGTCGCCGAGCGCTGAGCCCAGCGCGGCGCTGACCGCCGCGCCGAGCGCGGCGTCGCTCGCCGAAAGAGCAGCCGCCGTCGAGGTCGTCGTCATGCGTGGGCGGCCTCGTCCTCGAGCTCGCCAACGAGGGAGTCGAGCAGGTCGAGCCCGCGATCGAGCGTCGCCTGATCGATGATCAGCGGCGGGGCGACGCGGATGACCTTGCCACCGATCACGTTCATCAGCAGGCCGCGCGACAGCGCCGCCTTCGGCAGCTTCGTCGCGTCGACGTTGAGCTCGAGCCCGCACCACAGGCCGCGGCCGCGGGCCTCGACGGCGATCTTGCGGTGGTTGCGCGCGACGCCGTGCAGGCGCGCCAGCAGGTGCTCGCCGAGCGCCTTCACGCGGGCGAGGAACGCCGGGTCGGACACGATGTCCATGACGACGTTGCCGGCGGCGCAGGCCAGCGGGTTGCCGCCGTAGGTGCTGCCGTGGCTGCCGAACGTCAGCGCCGCCCCGACGGCGTCGGTGGTGAGCATGGCGCCGAGCGGGAGGCCGCCGCCGATGCCCTTGGCGATGGCCATGATGTCGGGCGTCATGCCCTCGCTCTCGTAGCCCCACAGCGTGCCGCAGCGGCCGACGCCCGACTGCACCTCGTCGAGGATCAGCAGGCAGCCGTGTCGCTGCGTGACCTCGCGCAGGCCGCGCAGGAAGCCCGGCGGCGGCACGCGCATGCCGCCCTCGCCCTGGATGTTCTCGACGATCACCGCCGCGGTGCGCTCGGTCACCGCCGCCTCGACGGCGTTGAGGTCGCCGAAGGGGACGGTGCGCACGCCGGGCAGCAGGGGCTCGAAGCCCTCCTTGTACTTCGCCTGGCCGGTGACGCTGACGGCGCCCATCGTGCGGCCGTGGAAGCTCTTGTCGAACGAGATGAACTCGAAGCGGCCCTCTTTACGCTCGTGGAAGTACTTGCGCGCGAGCTTCAGAGACGCCTCGATGGCCTCGGTGCCCGAATTGCAGAAGTAGACCCGGTCGGCGAACGAGCTCGCCACGAGCTTCTCG
>VGSZ01000491.1 GCA_016874845.1 Deltaproteobacteria bacterium | reverse complement strand
GACGCGGGCGCGCATGGGGGCCTCCGACGACGACTGCGATTGGGTGCCGTCGTCGACGACGGCTTAGCCGCCGGGCCGCCGGCAGGGAAGGGTCTCCGCGCGCTCCTGCGACGGCGGGTGTGTCACGCTGTTGTCGATGTCCTTCGTCGCCTTCGTCGCGTTCGTCGTCGCCGCCGCGGTGGACCCGGCCGACCCCGCGGCGTCGCCGGTGCCGGAGCAGACCGAGCCGACCGGGCCGACCGGGCCGACCGGGCCGACCGGGCCGACCGGGCCGACCGCTGGCGAGGCCGCGCGCGCGGCGTCCGCGCGCACTGCGGCGACGGTCGTCCCGCGGGCCATCGGCCCCCCCGCCACCGCCGGCTCCCATGCTGCCCATGCCGTCGCGCCGATGGCGTCGCCAGCGCCGGACCCGGCGCTCGCTGTCGTGGGAGCCGCCGGGGGGGCGCTCGCCGGCGGTGGGCTTGGAGCGGGCGTCATGGTCCTGGCGGTGCAGGGATCGCTGGCGGCGCCGTCGCCGTCGGAGCCGACGGCGACGGTGGTGGCCAGCAACGCCGCCCTGACTCTCGGCTCGCTCACCCTGCCGGTGGCCCTCGTGGTCCTCGGTGCTGCGGTCGGCGGCGGCGTCGGCGCCGGTGGGCCAGACCTGACCGTGGCGCTGCCCGCGGGCTTCGGGGCGACGGCGGCCGCGGCGGCGGGCGCGGCGATCGGTCTGTGGGCCGGCGCGAGCCCGGTGGCCGGGGGCGATCCGCTGCGGTCGGTGGCGCTGTACGGCGGAATCGTCGCCGCCGCTGGTGCGGTGGGTGGCGCCCTCGGTGCGCTCGGCGGGGCGCTCCTCGGTGCAGTGGCCGTCGACGACGAGAGCGCGGGGGCGACTGACGGTCTTTCGTCCGGCCCGGACCGGTAGGTCGCGCGCGCCGAAAGTTCGCGCTTGACGTGGACGCCGTTCGCATTTACAAACCGCCTCACTCAAAGCCGCTGCGGGAATAACTCAGTGGTAGAGTGCAACCTTGCCAAGGTTGAAGTCGTGGGTTCGAATCCCATTTCCCGCTCCACAAACCCCCGAGTCATCGGGGGTTTTGTTTTTCGCCGTCCGAGCCTTTCGGGCCACCGCCCGAACGGCCCCGGCCCTCCGCATCATCTTCGACGATGGGGGCCGGGGCCGCGTGGCTACAGCGGGCGTTGGCGGCCGGGTTGCGGCGGGCAAGGCTGGGGCACGACGACCAGCAACGAGCAGTTGCCCATCGTCTGCGGGATGGTCAGCCGAGGTCCTTCATGACGTTCGTGCCGATCACGACGCGCTGGATCTCGCTCGTGCCCTCGTAGATCTCGGTGATGCGCGCGTCGCGGTAGTGGCGCTCGACGGGATACTCGGTGACGTAGCCGTTGCCGCCGTGGATCTGGATCGCCTGATGGGTGACGAACGTCGCGGCCTCCGACGCCGACAGCTTCGCCATCGCCGCCTCCTTCGTGTAGCGCGCGCCCTGATCCTTCAGCATCGCCGCACGCCATGTGAGCAGCCGGGCGCTCTCGATGCGCAGGGCCATGTCGGCGATCTTGAACTGGATAGCCTGCAACTTCTCGAGGGGTGCGCCGAACGCCTGGCGCTCCTTTGCGTAGGCCACCGACGCCTCGAGCGCTGCCTGGGCGATCCCGAGCGCCTGCGCGGCGATGCCGATGCGGCCGCCGTCGAGGGTGCCCATCGCGATCTTGAAGCCGGCGCCGGGCTCGCCGAGCAGGCTGTCCTTCGGGATCCGGCAGGACTCGAAGATCAGGTTGCAGGTCGACGACGCGCGGATGCCGAGCTTGTCTTCCTTCTTGCCGAGCGAGAGCCCAGGAGTGGGCATCGGCACAAGGAACGCCGAGATGCCCTTGTGCTTCTGGCTCTTGTCGGTGGTCGCGAAGACCACGGACGCC
>VGSZ01000490.1 GCA_016874845.1 Deltaproteobacteria bacterium | reverse complement strand
TGCTCGACTCGACGCCGACGCCGCTCGTCGTCGCCGGTGCGGTCGTCCTGCGCGCGAACGTGATCCACTCCCTCGGCCCGCCGTGCTCGCTGGTCGACGGCGTCGGGCGGTCGCTGGGTGGCAACCTGATGACCACCGCGTGCGGCGCGCAGAGCGCAAATGACGTCTACGGGAGCACGGCAGGCGTGCTCGTACCGCCGTTGGTCCTGAGCCAGAACGGCGGACGCACGCCCACGCTGTCGGTGGACGGCGCGAAGGAGCTCGACGGTCGAGCGGTGGCGACGTTGGCGACCTGCCTGGCCGGTGAGCGGGACCAGCGTGGCGCGCCGAGCGACGGCATCGCCGTCGACGGCTTGTGCACCCCCGGCGCCCTCGAGTACAACCCGACGCCAGTCTGCGAGGACCCCTTCGTCGATCGAACGCGCTTCCAGACTGTGCCCAGCCTGACGAACCAGCTAGTGTCTCCCGACGGCTACCCCGCGGTGGGGACCGCCGTCGCCTCGACGGCGGCCGACGTCGACGGCGACCTGTCGCCCGAGTGGCTGGTCCTGACGACCGCGGGCTTGTTCGTGGTGCCTCCCGGCGGCGCGCCGTCACTGTCGCCGATCGCCACGTTCAGCGGCAAGACGATGCTCGCGGCGGGTCACTTCGTCGGTAGCAGCGGCCTCGACGTGATCGTCGCCAGCAGCAGCAGCGTCGGCGCAGCGGCCGACGTGTCGCTGTCCGGCGCGACGTTTACGCTGCTGCCCGTCAGCGTCAGCGCGATCACCGACGTCGCCGTCGTCGACCTCAACGGCGACGACTTCGACGACCTCATCGTGGCCGACGCGTCGGGCCTGCGCTTCTTTCAGGGCGGCAGCGGCGGACTGACCGTGAGTGGCAGCTCGCTCGACACCAACGCCCACAAGCTCCGTGTCGCCGACGTCGACGGGAACTCGACGCGCGACCTGCTCTACTCGACGGCGGTCACGAACGTCGACAACGTGCGGTACGTGCTCGCCGGGTCGGGCACCGTCGGCGTCGTCGGCGGCCCGGTGACCGGGCTGCGCGCCGGCCTCGGGCGGGGCTTCGACGTCGCGACGTTCGGCGGGCTCAGCTACCTCGCCGCCGTCGACACCGTCGACGGCACAGTGCGCTTCGTAACGATCGCATCGAGCGCGTCGTTCGGGACGCCCCTCGAGTTCCCGCCGACAGCCTCGTCGCCGGACAACGACCTCGTCGGCTTCAACGGCGGGCTGGTCGTCGCGAGCCCGGCCGTGGGCGTGGGGATCTTGCGCGCATACGGCGGCCTCACCGGGCCGCAGGCCGGCGACACGATCTTCGCCAGCGGCGTCGCGCTCCTGACCGTGGACGAGCTGCCCCGCGGCGCGTCGCGGGTGGGGATGCTGTTGGGCTCGAACGGCGTCGGCAGCGTCGACGTCGACGCGGCTGGGCTCGTCCTCGCCGAGGTCTGCTCTCCGTCCGACCCGTTTGGCCCGCAATGCAGCCCCGACTGTCAGGCCTTCGTGCAATGAGCGTCGCGCGGCCGACGGGCGTCGTCGTCGACCGCGGGCAGCACCCATGAAGCGCGAGCGCCTCGACGTCCTGCTGACGGAGCGCGGGCTCGTCGAGAGCCGCGCGCGCGCCGTTTCCCGCATCCTCGCCGGCGATGTCGTGGTCGACGACCACCGCGTCGACAAGCCCGGCACGAAGGTGCCCGCTCACGCCGCGATCCGGCTGAAGGGCGAGGGCCTGCCGTGGGTGTCGCGCGGCGGGCTGAAGCTCGTTGCCGCCCTCGACGCGTGGCCCGTCGTCGTCGAGGGCGCTGTCGCTGTCGACGTCGGCGCGTCGACGGGCGGGTTCACCGATGTGCTGTTGTCGCGTGGCGCGCAGCGGGTCTTCGCTGTCGACGTCGGCTGGGGCCAGCTGCACGAAA
>VGSZ01000489.1 GCA_016874845.1 Deltaproteobacteria bacterium | reverse complement strand
GATCCAGGGTCAGGTGTTGCTGCTGCCGGCGCTGGTCGCGGCGAGCGTGGCGCTGGGCATCTTCGCCGTCTGGGGGCGCATGACCTTCCAGCGCTGCTGGCGCGCCTGGCTCACGGCCGAGCTCGTCGACATCTGGCTGCCGAGCCTGCTTCGTCATCCGCCGGCGTTCGTCAATGGCGAACGCCAGAACGCCGAGTACCGCATCGCCGAGGACGCCCGTCTGGCGACCGACGCGCCCATCGATCTGTTGATCGGACTTTTATCCGCGCTACTGGGCGGCGCGACGTTCATCGTCGTGCTGTGGAACGTCGGGGGCGCGCTCACCATCCCGCTCGGCGACACGCGCCTGTCGATCCAGGGCTACCTGGTCTACGCCGTCCTCCTCTATTCGCTGATGACATCAGGCGCGATGGTCTGGATCGCGCGCCACATGGTCGACGTCATCGAGCGCAAGAACCAGTCGGAGGCCGATCTGCGGTTCGAGCTGGCGCGCATGCGCGAGCAGCCGACCGACGTGCCGATGGTCGAGCCGGTGCTGGCGGACGTGATCCGGCAGTGGCGTCGGCTGCGCGATCAGCACCTGCGCACGACCCTGGTATCGCACGCCAATTCGCTGCTCGCGCCCGTCCTCGGACTCCTGTTGTGCGTCCCGAACTATGTCCGAGGTGAGCTTCAGCTCGGCGAGGTGACGCAGGCCGCGGCCGCGTTCGTCGTCGTCCAGTCGGCCGGGAACTGGCTCGTCGACAATTACCCCAGGCTGGCCGAATGCCTGTCGTCGGCGGCGCGTGTCGGCAACCTGCTGTTGGCGATCGACGCGCAGAGCGGGCCGGCGCCGGAAGCGCCGGCGACGGGCGACATCCGGGCTGGCCCGAGCCCGTCGTGAGGCGCCGCGGCCGGGCCGGTCGCCACGTTGACATGGAGCAAGGCGAAGCCTGTCCGACGCACCCATCCTTGGCGATGCCGACCATGGAGGAACCGATGACCCGCTCCGACTATGTGCGCTGGTTCGGCGATATCCGCTCGGAGGATGTCGGCCTGGTTGGCGGCAAGAACGCCTCGCTGGGCGAGATGTACTCGGCGATGACCGCGAGCAGCGTGAGGGTGCCCGATGGCTTCGCGCTCACAGCGAGGGCCTACCGCGACGCGTTGAGCGAGGCCGGCGCCTGGGAGCGGCTCGCGACGCTGCTGCGCGGGCTGGGCAAGGACGATGTCGCGCGCCTGGCCCGCGACGCCGCGGCGGCGCGCGAGATCGTCTACGCCGCGACCGGCGGCGCGGCGCTGCGCGGCCAGATCCTGGCAGCCTACGCGGAACTCAGACGCCAATGTGGCGACGACGTGGCGCTGGCGGTCCGCAGCTCGGCGACCGCCGAGGATCTGCCGACGGCCAGCTTCGCCGGCCAGCACGAGAGCTTTCTGAACGTGCGCGGCGAGACGGAGTTGGTCGAGGCCTGCCGTCGGTGCTTCGCCTCGGTCTTCACCGATCGCGCCATCGTCTATCGCAACGACAACGGCTTCGACCATCTCAAGGTGAGCCTGTCGGTCGGCGTCATGAAGATGGTGCGCTCGGACCTCGCCGCGAGCGGCGTTATCTTCACGCTCGACACCGATTCGGGATTCCGCGATGTCGTCTACGTCACGGGTTCATACGGCCTGGGCGAGAACGTCGTGCAGGGCCGGGTCGATCCCGACGAGTTCTACGTCCACAAGCCGACCTTTCGCGCCGGGCGCCGATGCGTCCTTCGCCGCCGTGTCGGTCGCAAGCAGCGGCGCCTGGTCTATGGCGAGGATGTCTGCGGCACCGTCGATGTCGAGGTATCGGAGGAGCAACGCCGGCGGTTCTGCGTCGAGGACGGCGACGTGCTGAAGCTCTGCGACTACGCGCTGCGGATCGAGGAGCATTATTCCCGCCGCGCCG
>VGSZ01000488.1 GCA_016874845.1 Deltaproteobacteria bacterium | reverse complement strand
CGCACGCCGTCGCGTCGTGCTCGAGCTTCCCGTGCTTCATCCGCTTACGTGGATGAATCCGCTGTGGAAGCAGTTCTGGGATCTCGACCGCCCGACGTCGCCGACGGCGACCGATGCCCTGCGGGTGATTCGCGATGCGGGGGGGCCCGGCGGGCCGGCGGAGCCGTCCCTGGCGGGCTACGACGCGCACATCGTCGAGTACGACGACGTGACGCAGCGCATTCCACTCGATCCGCGCACGCAGGCGGAGTCGGCGTGCATCCGCCTGTGCCTGCCGGTGTCACGTGCCGACGAGGTAGCCGCGGCCGTGCAGGCGGCCGACGCGGGCATGCCGCGCCGGCTCGCTGCGATCTGGTGGGACGTCTAAACGCGCTGACGAGCGCGCTTGGCCATGCGGTCGATCGAGACCTCGAATGCCTTGCGCGCCACGGCACCGACGGGCTTAGACAGGAATCCGGGCAGGAGCGGCACGCGGACGTCTTCATCCCAGGTGATGTCGCTGCTGTCATCTGTCATGGACTCGACCGAGAGACGCACGTCGCCGGTCAGCACGGGACCGATCTTCACGATGTGCACCGTCATCTGCGTGGCGTCGAGCGACTCCACGCGCATGCGATCGGGTAGCGCGAGCGGGCCGAGGCCGGTCGTCGCGACGAACGTCGTACCCGCTCCACCATCGCCACTCTCGATGACGACACGTGTCATCGGCACCCACTCGGCGTGGCCGTGCCAGTCCACGAGCTCGTCGAAGGCGACGCGGGCCGGCAGCGGCAGGTGCCGTCGTACGGTGAAGTGAACGCGTGCCATGACGGCCTCCCGAGGTCGGTCTCCACGCTAACCCCGCGAAGGCGTTCGCGCCTGTCCACAGGCGCGCTGATCGCTGTCAGGGCGACTGTCAGACCCCCGATCTAGGTTGCCGATATGGCCGAAGGCTGGGACGACATCACCCCCGCGGGCGACGACCCGTGGGAGTCGCTCGCGCCCGGTCCGCGGCTCGCCCAGGCTCTCGCCGGCGTCAATCCCGATCACCTGTCGGGATCGGCGCGCGTTGCCTACCTCCAGGCGACCGATCGGCTCATCGGCTGGGCCCACATGCGCCAGGCGCGAGCGCTGGTGTCGGTCGTCGAGGCCGTCGAGTCGGCGACGTCACCGGGTGAGGGCATGACGTCGTCGCATCAGGCGTCGTGGGTGGCCGATGAAGTGGCGGCGGCGCTGCACATCGCCCCGCGCACGGCGACCCACAAGGTCAACGCGGCCACGGCGTTGGTGCGCGGCTGGCCGGTGCTGGGGCGCGAGGTCGAGCGCGGCCGGCTCACTCCCGCGCAGGCGCGCGAGATCTACGAGGGCGTGAGCGTGCTGTCGGGGCGGTGCGATTCCGAAGGCGCGGATCTGAGCGAACGCGCGGTCCACGCACTGATTCGCCGGGCCCGGCGCTTGCCGCCAGCGCGGCTGCGCGAGCGCGTGGCGCGCGTGGTGGTCTCCCTCGACCCCGAGGCCGCGGCCCGGCGTCGGCAGCGTGCCGCACGTGATCGCACCGACGTGAGCCTGTGGACCGAAGACGACGGCATGGCGTGCGTGGCCGCGCGCGGGCCCGCTCCTGATGCCGTGGCACTCAACGAGTTCATCGCGGCTCGCGCTCGACTCCTGCACGACCAGGCCGACGCGTCCGATGAGCGCACGGCCGGCCAGTGGCGCTACGCCGCACTGCTGGCGGCCTTCGGACTGACGCCGGTGGGTCAGTCGCGTGTGGCTGGCAGACCGGGTGACGCAGGGGGCGCCGACGCCGTCGCCGGGCAGGCAGCGGTGACCGACCCGGTGCGCGTGCAGGTCCGCGTGACAGTGCCGCTCGACACGTTGTTCGGCCTGGCCGACCATCCCGCAGATCTGGAGGGCTACGGCCCGCTCGACCCCGAGCTGGCGAGGGCGCTGGCTGCCGATGCCGA
>VGSZ01000487.1 GCA_016874845.1 Deltaproteobacteria bacterium | reverse complement strand
TCGACGCTGCGATCGACGCCGACCACGTGCGCGCCATGAGCCCGGAAGGCCTCGAGGCATGCGGCGCCGATGCCACTCGCCGCCCCCGTCACCAGCACCCTGCGCCCGTCGAAATCCGTCACCGGCGTCGTCCTATCGTCCTCTCCAGCCCCTCATGACGTTCGACTGTACTGTACGATCTTGCACGGTGTCGTCGCTCAATCCCCTCCGCACCTACCAGACGATGGTGACGATGCGCATCTACGAGGAGGCCGTCGGTGCGGCCGTCGAGACCGGCGAGGTCCACGGCGAGATGCACCTCGGTATCGGACAGGAGGCCGTGGCCGCCGCGCTTGCCGCCGCGCTGCGCCCCGAGGACGCGATCGTCTCCACCCACCGACCCCATCTGCACGCGCTCGCCCACGGCGTCGACCCGGTCGCGATGCTCGCGGAACTGCTGGAGCGCGACGGGCTCTCGCGCGGCAAGGGCGGCCACATGCACCTGTTCGCGCCCGAGCGCAACTTCATGTGCACCGGCATCGTCGGCGCCGGCGCGCCGATCGCCGCCGGCTACGCACTCGCCCTGCGCGGGACGGGCGCCGTCGCCGTCGCAGTCGCCGGCGACGGCGCGATGAACCAGGGCGCCGTTCTCGAGACGCTCAACCTCGCCGCACTCTGGAACCTGCCGATGGTGTTCCTGGTGGAGGACAACGGGTACGGCATCTCCGTCCGCCGCGAGGACGCGAGCGCAGGCGTCCTCGCCGAGCGCGGGGGCTCGTTCGGGATCCCCGGCGCGACCTGCGACGGTACCGACCCGCAGGCCGTCCTCGACGCCCTCGAGCCCGCCTTCGCGCGAGCGCGCGGCGGCGAGGGACCCGCGGTCGTCGTCGCCGAGGTTTACCGCTTCCGCGGCCACTACGAGGGCGACGCGGACCAGTATCGCTCGCCCGAGGAGAAGGCCAGCTGGATGGGCGAGGACCGCGACCCGGTCCACCGCCAGCGGGCGCTGCTCGTCGCGCAGGGCACCGACGCGTCCGACATCGAGGCCGCTGAGACGGCCGCCGCGGCTACCGTCGGGGGCTGGCTCGCCGCGGCGCGCGCGCTGCCGATGCCGGACCCGGCTCGGGTCCGCGAGGACGTGATCGCGTGAGCACGTCCACGAAGGTCGCGCCGTTCGGCTCGCAGATCGTGGCCGAGACGCTGCTCGAGGCCATGACCGAGGACGAGCGGATCATCGTCCTCGGCGAAGACGTCGCCCGCCTCGGCGGCGTCTTCGGCGCAACGCGCAAACTGCACGCCCAGTTCGGATCCGAGCGCGTCCTCGACACGCCGATCTCCGAGACCGCCTTCATCGGCGCGGCGATCGGCGCCGCCCAGGCCGGCCTGCGCCCCGTCGTGGAACTGATGTTCGTCGACTTCCTCGGCGTCTGCTTCGACCAGATCGTCAACCAGATGGCCAAGCACCGGTACATGTCGGGCGGCCGCGTGACGGTACCACTCGTCCTGCGCACCGCCGTCGGCTGCATCGGCGCGGCGGCCCAGCACTCCCAAGTGCTGTCGGCGAGCTTCGCGCACATCCCGGGCCTGAAGGTCGCGTTCCCCGCCTCGCCGGGCGACCTGCGCGGCCTGCTCCTGACCGCCCTGGCAGATCCCGACCCCGTCGTCTTCCTCGAGCACAAGTGGCTCCTCAAGACGCGTGCCGATAGCCAGCCCTGGCACGAAGACGAACCGCTCGCCGTCGAGCCCGTGGAGTTCGGACGCTTGCGTCGCCTGCGCGACGGCGGCGACATCACGATCGTCGCCGCGGGCTACATGGTGCAGCTCGCCTACCTGGCCGCGCAGGAGCTCGCCGGCGAGGGCATCGAGGCGGGCGTCATCGACCTGCGCACGCTCGTGCCGCTCGACCGGGAGGGGCTGGTCCACGAGGCCGCAAGCGCGCCCACCCTGCTCGTAGTCGACGACGACT
>VGSZ01000486.1 GCA_016874845.1 Deltaproteobacteria bacterium | reverse complement strand
CCGGCCCTTCGTCGGCCTTGACGTGATCCGGGCCTGAGCCCCCCCGGCGCGCCCGGCCGCGGGCTGCGCTATCCTCAGCGGGCCCCTCGCCCCTGGAGTCCCGATGCTTCGCCCCTTCACCGCGCGGCGCCCCGTCCCCACCGCGGGGGTGCTGCTCCTCCTCACCGCCGCCGGCTGCGACGGCGGCTCGTCCGGCGGGTTCAAGGTCTACAACGACGCCCCCGACGTCAGCCTCCTCGCGCCCGACGACGGCACGGTGCTCACCGAGGGGGATCCGCTCGAGCTGCGCGCGGTCGTCAAAGACCCACAGCAGAGCCCCGACACGCTGTCGCTCATCTGGTCCAGCGACCGCGACGGCGTGCTCAGCGAAGACCCGGCCGACAGCAGCGGAAACGCGCTCTACGCCACCGCGTCGCTCAGCCCGGGCGTGCACGTCATCACGCTGAAGGCGCTGGATGATCGCGCGGCCTCCGGGGCCGACACGGTCTCGCTGACCGTCGAAGATGTGGGCGACGCGCCCACCATCACCATCCGGTCCCCGGCCCGCGGAGACGAGGGCGTCGACGGCGAGCCCGTGCGCTTCGAGGCCCTGCTCTCCGACGGGCAGGACGCCCCTGAAGACCTCCTGATGCGGGTCTACTCTGACCTCGACTCGGGCGGCCCGATCTGCGAGGCGCAGGCCGACGAGGGGGGCGTGGCCTTCTGCGAGGGCCCGCTCGCCGCCGGCGACCACCTGCTCACCTTCGAGGCCGAAGACCTCGACGGCGTCACGGGCACGGCCGAGCGCGAGTTCACCGTCAGCGACGACAACGACGGCGACGGCTACTCCGAAGAGGGCGGCGACTGCGACGACGACAACCCCGACGTCAACCCCGGCGAAGAGGAGGTCTTCAACGGGGTGGACGACGACTGCGACGGCGTCATCGACAACGGCACCGTCGGCTACGACGACGACGGCGACGGCGTCACCGAGACGGACGGCGACTGCGACGACGCGGACGCCACGGCCTTCCCGGGCAACCCGGAGGTCTGCGACGGCGTCGACAACGACTGCGACGGCACGGTCGACAACGGCACCGAGTGCTACGACGACGACGGCGACGGCATGACCGAGACCGCCGGCGACTGCGACGACACCGACGTCACGATCTACGACCGTGCGCCGGAGCTCGCCGACGGCGAAGACAACGACTGCGACGGCACCATCGACGAGGGCACCACCGCGTTCGACGACGACGGCGACTGCTTCTGCGAGACGGCCCCCTGCGTCGGCTCGGTCGAGGCCAGCTGCACCACGCTGCTCGGCGACGACTGCGACGACGGGGACGACACCCTGTCGCCCGGCGCCACCGAGCTGTGCGACGGGGTCGACAACGACTGCGACCGCGCGGTCGACGAGGCCAGCGCCGCCGACGCGGCCACCTGGTACCGGGACGCGGATACGGACACCTACGGCTCCGCGTCGGTCACCACCCGGGCCTGCACCCGGCCCACCGGGTACGTCTCGAACAACACGGACTGCAACGACGGCAACGCGCTGATCAACCCGGGCGTCGCGGAGGTCTGCGACAGCGTCGACAACGACTGCGACACGGTCGTCGATGATGGGGTCACCACGACCTACTACCGGGACTTCGACACGGACGGCTACGGCAACCCCTCGTCGAGCACGGCGGCCTGCAGCGCCCCGTCCGGCTACGTCACCAACAATCTCGACTGCAACGACGCCGACGCCACCTTGAGCCCGCTGACGGTCTGGTACCTCGACAGCGACAGCGACAGCTACGGCCTCAGCACCAGCACCGTGCAGCAGTGCGCGCAGCCCACCGGCTACACCCGCACCGCCGGCGACTGCAACGACAGCAACAGCAGCATCAACCCGGGGGCCACCGAGCGCTGCTCCACCGCCGCTGACGATGACTGCGACGGTACGGCCAACGAGGTCA
>VGSZ01000485.1 GCA_016874845.1 Deltaproteobacteria bacterium | reverse complement strand
CAAACCCCACGACGTCGCGCGCGGGGAGCGCCGACGGTGCGAGTTGACCATGGTCTGCCGTGGGGCGGCCAACGTCGGGCGTGGGTGTCTCGACGGCGCGAGCGCGGGTCGCGCGGTCAGGGCCTACGCCGGCTCGCTGCCGTTGTCGCGCTCGACGGTCCGCGGGATCGCTGCCAGCTCGAGGAACAGCGGGGTTGGCTCGGGCCTGTCGCCCAGACCGCCCTTCGCATGGGCGAGCGCGAAGAAGCCGAGCCGCTCGTAGAAGGCGACGGCCTCAGCCTTGGCGTCGACGACGACGCCGGTGCAGCCGACCTCGTCAGCCATCCGCCACGCCAACGCGAAGGCGGCGCGCAGCAGCGCGCGACCGATGCCACGCCCCTGCGTGTTCTCGGCGACGGCGAGCCGGGCGAGGCGCAGCACGGGCAGCGGGTAGGCCGGCAGCTTGCGCCGCAGGCGCTCTGGCAGCACACCCAGCTCCAGATGCGCGGCGCTCACGGTGACGAAGCCAACGATCACGCCGTCGTCCACGGCGACCCATGTCGTGCCGAGGTGGTGGCGGAACTGGTTCTGGCCGGCGTAGCGCTGAAAGAACCGGTCGAGCTCGATGTGGCCCGACCGGAACGTCGAGCGATTGTCACTGGGCTGCAGCGGCCTGACGATCAGCACATCAATCAGGACGGCAAGCGGGGACATCGTCGCCGTCGTCGCCGCTCACGAGGGCCTGCAGTGCGGCGGTCGGCGCGCGGGGGTGGAGCACGCGGTCGACGACGGCGCGCGCTGAGGCCTCGTGCAGCACGAGCCGGCTGGGGACGATCACGTCGCTGGGCAATTCGCGCAGCGCGTGCAGGTAATGCACGAGCGCCTCTTCGATGACGTGGCCCTTCTTCAGGCCGTGCGCCTCGGCAGCCGCGTCGAGCAGCGCGCGGGTCTCTTCCGAGACGAGGGCAGAGATCTGGACCGGCTGCGCGCTCACGTCTCAACTCTAGAAAAATCTAGAGGCGCGCGCAACGGCGGTCGGAGGGGGAGCAAACCCTGCGTGTGCGCTCGCAGGGTGCAGAAAGTCGCTGTGCGTGCTCCAGCGCCCTGCGGGGTGTTTCTCGCGCTCGTCGAGGACGAGCGCGACATGGGTCCGGCAGGCTGCGGACGAAGCCAGGTGAGGGCATTTTTCGGCAGCCTGCTACGGCAGGGGCTGCAGGCGCAGCCGCACGGCGAACCCCTGGCAGCTGTCGACGGCGACCAGCGCGCCGTCGTCCTGGCGGGCCAGCGAGTGCAGGCAGGCGCTCGAGCGCTCCTCGAACGTCGATCGGCCGCGCGGGAACACCCGGTCGACGGCGTCGTCGCCGTCGGCGTCGTCATCGCCGTCGGCGTTCACCACCACCCGCACCGCGTCGTTGGCGGCCAAAAACAGGTTGCCGTCGTCGTCGAGCACCAGCTGCCGCGGCGACGCCAGCGGCCGCTCGCGGGCCGGGGCGCCGTCGACGTCGTTGTCGATGGTCCCGTTGCCGAGCACCAGCGCGATGTCCTGATCGAGCACGCGCAGCACCCGGTGGTTGCCGGTGTCGCTGACGTACACGGCCCCCGTCGTCGACGACACCGCCACGTGGGTCGGCCCCTGCAGCGCGCCCAGCGCGTCGCCGGGAGCGCCACATTGTCCCGCCAGCGTCTGGCCGAGCGCGCCGCCGTCGACGACGCGCCGCACGCACGCGCCGCCTTCGTCGACGACGACGAAGCCGCCGCCCACCGGGTCGTGGGCCACGCCGGCCGGCGCGGTCAGCGTCGAGTCGGTGGCGACGATGGTCCAGCGCTCGGGCGGGTCGACGACGTCGTCGCCATCGGGGTCGACGTCGACGAAGCGCAGGCGCGACGGGCTGCGCTCGGTGATCACCAGCAGCCTCGCGACCGGGTCGTAGGCGATGCCGCGCGGGTCAGCGAGCGCCGGCCCCCACTG
>VGSZ01000484.1 GCA_016874845.1 Deltaproteobacteria bacterium | reverse complement strand
GACGTCCGAGATGTGGGCCACACGCACCATCGTGGTCACTCCGGCCCGCAGCGACACGTCGTCGCCTCGAGCGCCCGGCCCGCGCCGCAGTCGCGAAGGTCGACGGGGCACCGACACGAGTCGGTGTCGTGGTCGCAGCGGGCCTCGACCGGCCA
Source organism: Deltaproteobacteria bacterium (assembly GCA_016874845.1). GTDB lineage: Bacteria > Myxococcota > UBA727 > UBA727 > VGSZ01 > VGSZ01. The sequence goes on along the minus strand of VGSZ01000484.1, from coordinate 1,805 downwards.
GAGCACCTCGCCCGACAGCGTGCAGTCGTCGTCGCTGGCGCACGACTTCTCGTCGCGCTCCGCCGGCTCGGGCAGGCAGAAGCTCCGGCGCTCGCCGATGCGCGCGCACTCGAGGCCCGTCGCGCACTCCGCCGTCGTCGCGCACGCCTCGCCCTCGGCGCTCCTCGGCTCGGGCTCGGCACAGGCGGACCCGAAGGCGACGATGGCCAGCGCCGCCGACCACCCGACACAGCCCCGAAACCACCGATCACACGAACTGCCCATGGGAACGAAGGCTGCCACGCCCGTCCTCGGCGCGCAGCCGCCGGCACGAGCCGTCGTCACCCCGCCGCACCCACCGCGCGGCGTCGTCGCCGACCGACGCCGCGCGCGCCCCACAAGGCCGCCAGCACCAGCGCACCCGGTCCGTCGCCACCGCTGCGGCAGCCCCCGGGCGCGACGATCCGGTCGTCGTCCTCGTCGCCTTCGCCTTCGCCGGCCACGGTGAACGGGGCGACGGCTTGCGGACCGGCGCCGAACGGGTCGCGCCCGCGCGCGCCCCAGACGAGCGGGCCGGCGGGCAGGCCGTTGGTGTCCACCCGGATGACGCCCTCGTCATCGGCGACGAGTCCCTCGGCGCTGAACACGACGACGTCGCCGGCGAGCACCACGACGTCGTGCAGGACGAGGTCGCCGTCGGCGTCGCCGGCGGCGCGCAGCACGAGCGTGGGATCGGGGCCGGTGGTGGTAACCACGGGCGCGACGAGCACGGGGGCCTCCGGGCGCGTGTTGGCCGGCGGGACGCGCAGGGCGCGCGCCGACGTCCAGGCGCCGGCCAGCGCGGCGCCTGGACCGCTCAGCTCGCGTCGTCGATCAGGGGGCGCTGCTCCTGCGCCTCGGCTCCGACGTTGCAGCCCCCACCCTGGCGCCCGTGCTGGCGCTGCCCGCGGCGACTCGCCCGCGGCTGTCCGCGTGCACGCGCCGCGGCTTCGTCGTCACCGACGAGCTCGCCGGTGCGCTCTCGGTGCTGCTGCGCTGACGTCGTCGGCTCAGCCCGGCGCGCGCCCCAACGCTGGCGCCAGCGCCGCAGCCAGCGCCGCGGCGACGGGCTCGACCTTGTCGGCGACGACGGTCATCTCCTCGAACGGCGTCCACGCCTGCACCAGGTGGTCGCGGCGCACCTCGAGGCAAAGCACGCGGCCGGGGTACCGCGTCGACCACGTGTGCCCGAGGCTCGCCGGGTGCAGGTTGTAGGCCTCGTTGCACCTCGCCTGCAGCCCAGCGGCGGCGAAGGCGTCGACGAGCGCGGGCACCATGCCCGGCGGCGACCAGTCGCGCCCCTCGGGGTCGGTGGTCAGCAGGTCGACGTCGGCGCGCAGCGGCCAGGTGTGCTCGCGCTCGGGGGCGCAGGCGTGGCGCAGCTGCTCGACGATGTCGCGGCCGACGCCAGCGATGCCCAGCGTGCGCGGACCATAGGTATGGGTGATCACCGCCAGCCCGTCGTTTTGTTCGCACACCAGCGCGAACGCGGCCTCGGCGGTCTCGACGTACTGGCGGTGCAGGTCGACCAGCAGCGCGTGGTCGTCGGGATGATCGATGTACGCGGGAACACCGGCGGTCAGCGCGCCTTTGTGCAGGTCGCCGCCGTCGCGCGTCGCCGGACGGTTGCAGTCGATGAGCGTGCGGGGAATCAGAGACCGCACCACCAGCGCGCTGCGCGTCGGGTGCGCCTGCAACGCACGCCGCGCGGCCTCGCGGCCGTACTCCCACGCGCCGACGTCGGTGTTGATGTGGAAGAAGCAGTGCAGGTCGGCGGGCAGGTCACC
>VGSZ01000483.1 GCA_016874845.1 Deltaproteobacteria bacterium | reverse complement strand
TTCGCCACCAAGGTGAAGGAGCTGTTGCTGTTCTCGGTCAGCGAGGAGCACGTCGAGCTTCGCCAACGCATCGGTTCGGCGTTGCCCTGACGGGTGCGCGGCGGGTGCGCGGCGGGTGCGCGGCGGACCCGCCGCGAGGTCCCGGCCAGTCGTCGTCGTTCGCGGCGAACCGTCCGCCGTCGTGGTCGCGGTGAACCGTCCGTCGTCGTGGTCGCTTCAGCGGGCGCGACGGACGAGCAGCGCCTCGTCGACGGCGCCGAGCACCTGTTCGAAGCGGAACGGCTTCGAGATCACCATGTCGACGCCCCGCAGCCGCGCCTTTTCGGGGTCGAGGGTGGCTCCCCACCCGGTGACGAGCCCGACGAGCAGCTCTGGACGAAGCCGCTTGACCTCGCGGGCGACGTCGTAGCCCGTCATTCCGGGCAGCCCGAGGTCGGTGAAGACGAGGTCGAGCGCCGGGTCGCTCTTGCAGCGTTCGATTGCCTCGAAGCCGTCGGCCGCCGTGACCACGTCGTGATCGCCCGACAGCATCTCAGACAGGATCTCGCGGATGTTCTCTTCGTCGTCGACGATCAGGATGCGAGCCCGCCCCGGCGCGCCGCTCGTCGCCGTCGCGGCGGCGACGAGCGGCGGCACGGTGAATCCAGGCAAATCGAGCTCGAACGTCGTGCCCCGATCGGGACCGCTGGTACGCGAGGTGACCCGCATCTCGCCGCCGTGGCGACGGACGATGCTCTGAGAGACGGAGAGGCCGAGCCCGGTCCCGCGCTCGCCCTTGGTCGTGAAGTACGGATCGAAGACGCGCCCGAGGATGTCGGCGGGAATCCCGCAGCCGGTGTCCTGCACACGCAGCACGACCCGATCGTCGACGCGGGAGGCCGACAAGCGGATGCGCCCGCCCTCGGGCATCGCGTCGACAGCGTTGTGCACGAGGTTGATCAGCACCTCGCGCAGCTCGGAGGGGTTGCCGGCGACGTCCAGACCGCCGTCACCGGTGGCTGTGACCTCGATGCTGCGGGCCGTCCATTTCGGGCGGGTCAGCTCGAGCACGTCGTGCAAAATCGTGGACCCATCGACGGCGACGAAGTCGTCGATCCGGTCCTGCCGGCCGATCTCCTGGATGCGACGCACGGTCTCGGCGCCGTCGCGAGCCGCCTTCTCGATGATCTCGGCGTGCTTCAAGAGCGCCGGATCGCGGACTTGACCCTTCAACAGCTCGGCGCGGCCGAGGATCGACCCGAGCACGTTGTTGAAGTCGTGCGCGACGCCGTGGGCGATGAGGCCGATGGCGTTTAGCTTCTCGCTCTCGATGAGCTTCTGCTGGGCGGCGCGGAGCTCCTCCAGCGCGCGCTCGCGGCCCTCGAACAGCTGGGCGTTCTTCGTCGCGATGGCGACGTGGGTGCCGATGGCGCTGAGCACCTGGAGGTCGGTCTCGACGAGAGGGACGTGCTGCTCGTAGCCGAGCCACAGGGCGCCGATGGGGGTGCCGTCGCTGATTACGGGCACCGCCACGGCCGTGCCCAGACCGGCCGCGAAGTGACGGGCTTCGAACGGCAGCACAGCGACGGGGCGGCCATCGAGGGGATCGGGCGTCGTCCCACCATCATCGGTGCCCCGCCGCCGCTGCACCGGGCGACGCTCGCGCAGGCACAGCCCCATGATGCTCTCGGCCAGCGGGATTGTCTCCACCTCGCGTACCGGGACTCCATTGTCGAGCACATGCACCGGCAGCAGCGCCTGACCGTCGTTGGTGAGCCTGGCGATTACGACGCGCTGCGCGCCAAAGAGCCGGTGCGTCGAACGCGCGACCGTCAAGGCGACGTCGTCGGCGTCGAGGGTCGATGCCAGCGCGAGCGCGATCTCGTCGAGGGCCACGAGCTCGCGAACGGCGTGCTGCTCGGCCTCGAGCATGGACGCGCGCTCGACGGCGTTGCCGAGGACGTTGCCGATGGCGACCATCAAGTCGT
>VGSZ01000482.1 GCA_016874845.1 Deltaproteobacteria bacterium | reverse complement strand
GCCGGTGGTCCCTCGCCCTCGCCCTCGCCCTCGCCCTCGCCCTCGCCCTCGCCGACCGGAGGCACGTCACGCCGGGCCAGCCGCAGCGTCACCGGCGCGAACTCCGGTGGATCGTCGGCATCGACGACGGTCACGTCGCACACCGCGACCACGACGGCGTGGCCCGCGGGGACGTCTACATCGAGGCTGGTGGACGTCGCGATGGGCGAGCGGGTGCGCGTCGCCGTCCGCCGGTTGACGGCGGCGGCATCGTCGACGACCACGGCGACGACACCGAGGCGATGGTCGACGAGGCTGCTCGCCTCGACGCGCAGAGGCACGGCGCCGGCGGCCGGCGCGACGCCGCCGTAGGTCGCGCACCCGAGCGGAAACGGCCCCTCGGCTGGCGTCGTCGTGCGCGCGTCGCCGCGCAGGTCGTCGAGACGTACGGCGCGCACGGCCAGGGCCGCCCGGCCGCCGAGCCCCCACGACTGCGGTGGGCCATCGTCGTCCACCGCCCGCGACGCCGTCAGCGCGCGCCACCCGGCGAAGTCGAGCACGAGCGCCGCAAGCGCGTCGTCGCCGCCGACCTCGGTGACGAGCCCGTCGAGCCAGTCGGGCTCATTCGGATCGGCGCCGTCGCCGGCGCGTGCGCCCACCGACGGCGGCTGCGCCGAGCGCTGCCACAAGGTGCGCAGCAGCACGCCGTCGTCGGCGCCCACCGCGTGATCGAGGTAGAGCGCGAACAGGCCGGCGCCGTACTCGAACAGGCCGCCGTCATCGGTGGCGAACGGCGCAAACGCCGCCGCGTCGGTGAAGAGCGGCGCCTGCGGCTGGCGCTGGAACGACGGCAGCGCGACCTGCCAGTCGTGAACGTCGGGCCGGGCGCGGAACTCCCAGGCGGTGGCCGTCGCCTCGAACCACAGCGGCGACTCGCGGGCGTCGACGGCAAACTGCACGACGTGCTGGAACTCGTGGTGCATCGTGACGACCAGCGCCGCCGCGTCGCTGACCGGCGCGACCCGCACGAACGCGGCCCGGCGAAGCGCGTCGGCGTCGCTGACGTCGTCGCCGCTGACGGTCAGCGCGCCGATCCCCGGACCGACCGGCGACAGGTAGACGTCGAGGCGGGCGTCGCCGCCGTCGTCGTCGAAGCCGACGTCGTCAGGCAGCGGCGCGGGAAAGCCGGCGGCGTCGACCTGTGCCGCCCACGCCGCCTCGGCGGCAGCGAGCACGATCGCGGCGGTGTCCGCGGCGGTCGTCTCGGCGTCGAAGTGCACGCGCAACGGGCGCAGGGCGCTGTCGAGGACGTCGGGCAGCGCGGGCCGGTCGACGAGGCCGAGGGCCGCCGACGCGAACGTGCGCCGCAGCAGCGCGGTGGTCCCGCAGCGTGCCGCCGGCAGGTCGGGCTCGGTCGGCGTGTGGGCAAGCACCAGGGTGACGGCGAGCGGCAGGAGCACGGCAGGGGGTGTAGCAGAGCGAGCCGCGGGCGCATCCCGCCGGCGGTCAGGAGCGCGGTCGAAGCAGGAGCGGAAACGACAACCGCGTCGGGGCGTCGACGAGGCCATCGCCGAGGTAGCACTCGACGGCGGCCCGTCGCACGCAGTCGCCGACCAGCGGCACGCCGTCGGAGGCGGTGGTCTGCAGGTCGTCGACGCGACCGTCGGGCCGCAACGTCAGCTCGACGACCAGCCGCCCTCTGCGGCGGGCATCGACGGCGAGGCCCCACGACTCGTAGCAGCCGCGCAGCACGGTGCTGCGCATCCGCATCGCGCGCAGCAGGCGCTCGCGCGAGAGGGGGTCGAGGGCGGCCGTGGCGAAGGCGCGCTCGGCGTCCACCGTCGCCGGCGGGACGTCGACGAGCTGGACCGGGTACGTCGCCTTCTGCGGCGACAGCGGCGTCGCGCCCTCGAGCGCCGCGTCACGCTCGCGCGGCGACCGCGCCAGACAGGCCGTGGTCCCCGCGGCGACCACGCTGCTGCCGACGCCGCTGACGACAGGATC
>VGSZ01000481.1 GCA_016874845.1 Deltaproteobacteria bacterium | reverse complement strand
CTGCCCGAGACGGCGCCGTACGCGATCTTCCACGCGCTGCACGCGTTCGCCGGCACCGACGAGGAGATCCTGTGCGCCGGCCACGCGCCGCACCTCGATCGGGCGCTGGCGCTGTCGATCACCGGCGGCCGCGTGCCGGTGACGTCCTTGAAGAAGGCCGGCGCCGCGCTGCTCGAGCTCGACGACCTGCCGCGCCCCCACGGCGAGCTCGTCTGGCTGGTGCCGCCGAAGGTGCTCGGCGAGCTCGGCTGACGCCGGCGCGCTCAGGCTCGCGGGGCGTGCGCGCTGACACGGGCGGCGCGGAATCCGGCCCGGTCGTGCAAGATTGGACAGCCAGCCAGCAGCGCCCTCCCGTCGTCGTCGACGCAGGCCCCGGAGCCCGATGTTCCTCTCGAAGATTCCGCTCGTCACCGACACCGGCCTGCGGGGGCTCGTGAAGCGCCTGCTCGTCGTCGTCGTGCTGCTCGGGGCGCTCGGCGTGGGCGGCCTGCTCGCCCACATCGCGCTCCTGTCGTCGGAGCTGCCCGACCTGACGGCGATGCACCGCTACGACCCGCCGACGACGAGCCGCGTGTTCGACAAGAACGGCAACCTCGTCGCGCGCTTCTACGAGGAGCGGCGCACCGTGGTGCCCATCGAGAAGATCCCCGACCACGTGAAGAAGGCGTTCATCTCGGCCGAGGACGAGGACTTCTTTTCGCACAAAGGTATCGACTATTTCGCCATCGTCCGCGCGGTCATTTATCAAGCAAGGCACAAGGTCTTCGGCGGCGCCCAGTCGGGCGGGTCGACCATCACCCAGCAGACGGCGAAGACGTTCTTGCTGACCCCCGAGCGCACGATGTCGCGCAAGGTCAAGGAGATGATCCTGGCCAAGCGCATCGAAGAGCAGTTCACCAAGGATCAGATCCTTTTTCTGTATCTGAACCAGATCTACTTCGGCAACGGCGCCTACGGCATCGAGGAGGCCGCCCGCACCTACTACGGCCGCCCCGTCGACAAGCTGAGCCTGGGGCAGGCGGCGGTGCTGGCGTCGATCCCCAAGTCGCCGAGCCGCATCAACCCATGGGCCGACCCGCGTCGCGTGCGCGCCCGCCGGGCCTATGTGCTCGGGCAGATGAAGAAGAACGGCCACATCGACGAGCAGCAGGAGAGGGCCGCCAACGACGAGCCCGTGCGCGTCGACGTCGCCCCGCCCGAGTTCCTTGACACCGCGCCCTACTACGCCGAGGCCATCCGCCGGATGCTCGTCGAGCGGACCTCGGCCGAAGAGGTCGCCCGCGGCGGGCTGACGGTCTACGCCGCCCTCGACGGCACGCTGCAGAAGGCCGCCAACGACGCCATCGACGCCGGCCTGCGCCAGCTCGACAAGCGGCAGGGCTGGCGCGGGCCGCTGGTGCGCCTCGACCCCGACGAGGCGAAGGAATTCGGCGCGCTGCTCGACGATGAGCGCGAGCGCCGCTTCCCCCCGGAGGAGACGCCCGACCTGACCGCCGAGCCCGCCTTCGGCCGGCCGGTCTGGGACCTGTCGCGGCTCACCGAGGGCGAGGTCAAGCGCGTGCTCGCCGTCGGCCGCGACGACGACGACGAGGCCTCGGAGGCCGAGCAGCGGCTCGAGGCGCTGTGGTCGAAGACGGCGAAGCTGTCGACATCGCCGCCGCTGCGCAGCGCGCGCACGACGCGGCTGAAGGACGGGCTGGTGGTGGGCGCCGCGGTGAAGGACGTCGACAACGCCAGCAAGCGCGTCGTCGTCGACCTCGGCACCGTGGACGCGGTGGTGCCGTTCTCGTCGATGGCGTGGGCGCGGCCGTTCTCGCCCGAGAAGGCCACCGAGCGACCGAAGAACCCCGGCGACGTGCTGAAGCGCGGCGACGTCGTGCTGGTGAAGATCGCGCGCATCGTGCCGGCGCAGAGGGCGACGAGCGCGAAGGAGAAGGAGGGCAAGAGCGGCAAGGGCAAGGAGGCGGCTACGACGACGACGACGACGACGCGGCCCGCGTACGTCGAGGCGG
>VGSZ01000480.1 GCA_016874845.1 Deltaproteobacteria bacterium | reverse complement strand
CCCCGAAAAGGTGAAACGACGGTCCACCAGCCCGGCGCAGAAAGCGAGCCCGCCCATGCCCCGACGGCGGCCACGGCCGACCATCGAAAAGAATCCGGCGGCCGAGGGCCGCCGGATTCTTTTCGATGGTGGAGCTGGACGGGATCGAACCGACGACCTCAAGCTTGCAAACGCGTTCGACGGCGTCACAGCCGCATCCGGATGCGCCAGAGGCGTCCAGCGGTGTCCAAGGCCCGATCCGGCAACGTATTGATTTTCCACGGGAGTCCAGCGGCCTTTGTTGCCGCGTTGTTACCGCGACGGATGGCCCGCTTCTGACAGTCCGTGAGGTTGCGGCCCGCCTGCGGGTGTCGACCGCCGCTGTCTACGCGCTCGTCGAAAAACGCCAGCTGCCGCACCTGCGCGTGCTGAACGCGATCCGCGTGCTCGAAGCGGACCTCGACGCATTCCTTGCAGCGCGGAGGCGGCCGTGAAGCTCACCGACGAAGACCTGATGCTTCGGCGCGCCATCGTCGACACCGGCAGCTTGCGCCTCGCCGCGTCGCTGCTCGGGTGGCCGTATTCGAGGCTGACCGAGCGGATGAGGCGCAAGAAGCAGCGCGGTTGGTGGAAGGCGCTGAAGGCGCAGTGGTCCATCGAACGTCGACGAGAGCGCGGCCGCCGCTTCCGCCAGCGTCGCCGCGAACGCGAACTTCTGGGCCCGCCGTAGGCGCGGTCCGCACCCATCGAGACGACGTCGTTGTCGTCGAGATCGGCGCGTCATGTCGGCGCGCCGTACAACGGGCCGCAAGGCCTTGGAGCATGTCCGATGAAGAAGATGGATGTCCGCTTGTCCCCCACCACTGCCCGCGCTCTCGCCGAGGCCATCCGCGACGCACGCCGCAAGGCCGTCCAAGCCGAGGCGTACGAAGAGCTCGAAGAAGACGTCGACGACGACGACGACGGGTACGAAGACGAGGACGGCTACGACGATGAGTCAGAGGAAGACGTCGACGAGGAAGAGGGCGAGGGCGAGGACGAGGAGGAGGAGTACGAGGACGACGACGCAGAGTACTGCGACGACGACGTCGACGATCGCGGTCGCTGAGAAGTGACCGTCCGCCCCCGGGCGCTCCGGCGCCCGGGGGCGATGCCGTTCGGTCTGGTTCCTGCCGTGGTACGACGGCACCACCAGTCACTCGAAGGCCGGCGGGAACGGATGACGATCGAGCAAGACCTGCGCAGCGACGTCGACACGGGCCAGCAGACCGCCGTTCTGCTTGGCTGCGTGCGCTCCGCGCGCCGCGGCTGTAACTGGTCGCGGGCAACAGCGACGACGAGGTCGTCGTCGTGACCGACCTGCTGCGGCTCGCGCAAGGCCCCGAGGGCCAGTACCTCGAGCGCAAGAGTCTGTTTCAGGGCGAGCCGGCGAAGAAGCGCCCTCGGGACCGCCGCGCCGTGCGCGACCACATCGCCGAGGTCGTCGCCGCGTTCGCCAACGCCGATGGCGGCGTGCTCGTCCTCGGCGTCGACGACGACGGCACCGTCACCGGCCACGCCTACGAAGACGATGTCGTGGCCGACATGCTGCTTGTGCCCGAGCGACGCCTGCAGCCTCCGGGTCGGGCAGGGCGGGTCGTCCCGCTCGACGGCAAGCCCGTGCTCGTGTTCGACGTCGACGTCGCGGCCACCGCCGTGATGGTCACCGGCAACGGGTATCCGGTTCGTCAGGGCGATACCTGCGTCGCGATGGCCGCCGATCGCATCAACGCGTGGAAGCAGGCCGGTCTCGTCGAGAGCTGGGAGTCACGCCCGTCGACGTTGACGTTGGCGGACCTGGACGAGGCGCTGCTGGCGAAGGCTGTCGCCGGCGCGCGCGACGCCGAGGTCAATCTCGCGCGCTATCTCGTGCGTCGTCGTCTCGCTGATGATCGCGCGGGGCAGCTCGTGCTGCGCCGTGCCGCCGAGCTGGTGTTCGCGAAGGACACCGAGCGCATCGACCATCCGAATGCGTGCGTGCGCGTGTTCCGCGTGATGGGCACCGAGCGC
>VGSZ01000479.1 GCA_016874845.1 Deltaproteobacteria bacterium | reverse complement strand
GCCGATGGCGAGCGCGGCGGCGAAGGCGACGGCGAAGGAGAGGGCGAAGGAGACGGCGAAGGCGAGGGCGAAGGAGAGGGCGAAGGAGAGGGCGAAGGAGAGGGCGAAGGAGAGGGCGAAGGAGAGGGCGAAGGCGAAGGCGAAGGAGAGGGCGAAGGCGAAGGCGAAGGAGAGGGCGAAGGCGAGATCGGTCCGTTTCCGCCGGGTTTTCCGAGTCACCTCGACGGCACGTCGATCCCGACGGGTCTGCCGGCGCGTGTCGCCTGCACCGCTGCCGTCGTCGTCGATACCGGCCGGCCCGAGCAGGGCTTCTGCGGCTTCGTGGTGCCGACCGCCTTGCTCGACCCGCCCGACGGCCCGGGCCTGACGGTGTACTTCTTCGACAACCTCGACGTCACCAGCGCGCTGCAGTTCGTCGGCACGCGCGTACCGGTGATCGTCGCGACCGGCGATGTGACCATCACGCAGGCGGTCGACGTCGGCGCGCGTCTGCAGGTCGACGGCCCGGGGGCGCTGCCGTCGACGACCTGTCCTGGCCGGGGTGGTGCGGGCGTGTCGACGACGAGCGCGGGCAGCGGGGGCGGGGGCGGCGGCGCCGGCGGCGCCGGCGGTCGGGGACAACTGAACTTCGAGGGCGTCGAGCGCATCGCCGCGGGAGGGCAGGCGTTTCAGGCTCCCGGGGTCGGCGCGCCGCGGCTGGTGGGTGGTTGCCGTGGTGGTCAGGGGGGCAAGGACTCGCAGGACGCCGGGGACCTCGCCGCGGGCGGCGGGGCCGGGGGCGCGGTGCAGATCTCGGCGGGCGGCGCCATCCGCATCCCCGGGCAGCTCATCGCCGACGGTGGCGGCGGCGGCGGCGGACCCGCGTTCGCCGACCGCGGCGGCGGCGGTGGCGGCAGCGGCGGCACTGTCTGGCTCGAGGCCAGAGAGATCACGATCCCGGGTGCTGTCGTGCTGCGCGGCGGTGGCGGCGGCGCTGGCGAGGGCGGCGGCGGCGCTGCGGGGCGCGCCGGCGGCGCCGGCGGTCGGGGCGCGCGCGCGGGGGGCAGCGGGGGCGACACCGCGCAGAGCGGGAGCGCCGGGGGGATCGGCGCCGACAACGTCGGTGGCGGCGGCGGTGGCGGCGGCGGCGGTGTCCTGCACACCGTCCTGCTGCCGTGACGGACCGCGTCGAAGGCGCGCGCCGCGCCCCGTCTACATGCGCGACGACGCGCCGGTGAAGCGCACGTCGACGTCGAACAGCAGCTCGGTGCTCGCGTCGGCCTCGTCGATGAGCAGGATCTCGCCGTCGCCGGTGACGCCGAACAGGAACCCGAAGGCCGAGCTCAGCCCCATCACGCCGTCGAACGACAGGTCGCCGACGATGGTCACCGCGCTGGTCTGCAGGTCGACGGCGGCGAGGCGATCGCTGGTCGTGCCGACCACGCTGAGCAGCAGCTCGCGCTTGTGCCGCACACAGTCGCCCGAGCTGTGCAGCTCGCCGAGCCGCGCGAACAGCTCGGGCGCCGTCGTCGCCGAGGGTGACGACACGACCTTCGAGCCCACCAGCCGATCGTGGTTCGTGACGAAGACGACGCCGTCGGGGCCGACGGCGAGCCCGTTGGGGTTGAACGGCAGCGTGCCCGAGACCAGCGGCGTCAAGACGCCGTCGGCCTCGACGCGATAGAGCGACCGGCCGGCGGTGGCCAGCAGCGCGCCGTCGGGGGCGGTGTCGACGTCGAAGAGCACCTCGGCGCCGCGTCGTTGCACCGTCTGCGCCATGGTGACGACGCCGGTGAACGGGTCGACGCGCCACACCGCGTCGTTGCTGACGGCGACGAACGTGCAGTCGAGGCCTTCGTTGTTGGCGCCGTCGCAGTTCTCGTCGACGAAGCTGCAGCGCTCGGCCGACGGCTGGCACGCCGACGGATCGGGGTCGCCCGCGTCGGGGGCCACGGGATCCGGGCCGGCGTCGACCTGGTCGCCGTTGCCCTCGCCCTCGCCCTCGCCCTCGCCCTCGCCCTCGCCCTCGCCCTCGCCCTCGCCCTCGCCCTCGCCC
>VGSZ01000478.1 GCA_016874845.1 Deltaproteobacteria bacterium | reverse complement strand
TACGGCGTGGCAAAGACCCTGATCATCGTTGAGTCTCCCGCGAAGGCGAAGACCATCGCGAAGTACCTTGGAAAGGACTTCGTCGTCGAATCCTCCATCGGCCACATCCGTGACCTTCCCTCTTCGGCCGACGAGATTCCTGAGGCCTACCGCAAGAAGCCGTGGGCCCGCACCGGCGTGGACGTCGACAACGACTTCCAGCCGCTCTACGTCGTGCCGCCCGAGAAGAAGGCGCAGGTCAGCAAGCTCAAGACGCTGCTCGCCGACGCCGACGCGCTGTTCCTCGCCACCGACGAAGACCGCGAAGGAGAGGCCATCGCCTGGCACCTGAAGGAGGTGTTGAAGCCGAAGGTCCCGGTGAAGCGGATGGTCTTCCACGAGATCACCGAGGCGGCGATCAAGAACGCCATCAGGAACCCGCGCCAGATCGACCAGCACGTCGTCGACGCGCAGGAGGCACGGCGCATCCTCGATCGGCTCTACGGCTACGAGGTCAGCCCGATCCTGTGGAAGAAGGTCGCGCCGCGGCTGTCGGCGGGGCGCGTGCAGTCGGTGGCCACGCGCTTGATCGTCGAGCGCGAGCGCGCCCGCCGGGCTTTCGTCTCGGGCAGCTACTGGAGCATCGGCGCCATCCTCGAGCACACGAAGGCTTCGGGGCCGCAGCCGAAGGTTGCCGCCGACCTCGTCGAACTCAACGGCACGCGCATCGCGCGCGGCAGCGACTTCGATCCGCTGACGGGCAAGCTCGCCGCCGGCAGCAAGAATCTCCTGCTGCAGGAGGCAAAGGCGAAGGCGCTCGGCAAGGCGCTCGAGGCGGCGAAGTTCACCGTCGCCGACGTCCAAAAGAAGCCGTTTACGCAGAAGCCGGCGGCGCCGTTCACGACGTCGACGCTGCAGCAGGAGGCCGGCCGCAAGCTGCGCTTCCCGGCGCAGCGCACGATGCGTACGGCGCAGAAGCTCTACGAAAACGGCTACATCACGTACATGCGTACCGACAGCACGACGCTGTCGGATCAGGCACTGACCGCCGCGCGCAGCCAGATCACCTCGATGTACGGCGCCGACTACGTCCCCGCCGAGCCGCGCCGGTACGCGACGAAGAGCAAGGGTGCCCAGGAGGCCCACGAAGCCATTCGCCCCGCGGGTGAGGCGTTCCGCACGCCCGAGAACGTCCGCGACGAGCTGCTGTCGCGCAGTGAGCTCGGTGAGGACGCCGTGCGCCTGTATGAGCTCATCTGGAAGCGCACCGTCGCCAGCCAGATGAAGGACGCCCACGGCGAGCGCACCGTCGCCCGCTTCGACGCGCCCACCGCCGAGGGCAAGGCGACGTTCCAGGCGTCGGGCAAGGTCATCCTGTTTCCCGGGTTCCTGCGCGCCTACGTCGAGGGCAGCGACGACCCCGACGCCGAGCTCGACGATCAGGACCGCGTGCTGCCGCCGCTGGCGCAAGGCGACGTGCTCGGCGCCGACAAGGTGACGCCCGAGGGTCACCAGACGCAGCCGCCGGCCCGCTACACCGAAGCGAGCCTGGTCAAGGAGCTCGAAGAGCGCGGGATCGGTCGTCCGTCGACATACGCGTCGATCATCCAGACGATTCAGGACCGCGGCTACGTGTTCAAGAAGGGCACCGCGCTCGTGCCGACGTTCACGGCGTTCGCGGTCATCAACCTGCTCGAGAAGCACTTCGGCGAGCTGGTCGACTACGCGTTCACGGCGACGATGGAGGCCGACCTCGACGCGATCAGCGAGGGCGACAAGGAAGCGACGCCGTGGCTGAAGCAGTTCTACTTCGGCCAGGGCAAGAAGAAGTCGAAGGCGGCCAGCCTCGTCGACATCGGCCTGAAGGCCAAGGTCGAGGGCGGCGCCGATGACATCGACCCGCGGCTCATCTGCGAGCTCCCGCTTGGCAAGAACGACGACGGCGAGCTCGTCGCGGCCCGCGTCGGCCGCTACGGCCCCTATGTCCAGATCGGCGACACGCCGATGCGCGCGAACATCCCCGAGGACACCGCCCCCGACGAGCTCACCGTCGGAAGGGCGCTGCAGCTGCTGAAGGACGCTGGTCAGGCCAACAAGCCCCTCGGCACC
>VGSZ01000477.1 GCA_016874845.1 Deltaproteobacteria bacterium | reverse complement strand
CAGATCGGCGCACTCGCGCTGCAGGAAATCCGCCACCGCGTCGTTGCCATCGAGCGTCGCGCGCTCGCCCATAACGGCGCCAAAAGCCGTCTTGACGCCACGCTCCACGAGCGATGCTGGCTCGCCGGCGAGCTTCACGAACGCGCCGACCTGCACGATCAAGCGGCGGACACCATGCGCGCGCATGCCAGCCACGACGTGGCGGATGGCCTTCGGCAGGATGCTCTCTTTGGCGCCTGTCGGTGCGCCGGCGAGGGAGACAACCGCCGCGACCCCACGGCACGCGTCGGCGACGTCGTTCGCGCCGGAAAGGTCGCCGCGTACGAGCTGCAGGTTCGGGTCCCGGGCCTACGGAAATGCCGCGGGGTTGATCTCGTCCGGGCGACGAACAAGAAGACGCACGCGCAGCCCGGCCTCGAGCGCGACGCCGACGACATGCCGGCCACAGCTGCCGGTGCCGCCAAGGACCAGTACCAGCGACGACTCCATCCGCATCCTCCGTGGGCAACGACCGACCGACGCCGGGCTTGTGGCGCAGCGTGTCGATCAGGCGCGCTACGGAGTGACGCAGCGGCGGAGGCGTTCGGGGGCGCCCACGACGGTGTGGCGGCGCCATGGCCTGACGTTGAAGTGCCCCCGAAAAAAGCCCCTCGCGGAAGCGAGGGGTTGGCGCGCCCGGCACGATTCGAACGTGCGACCCCCAGATTCGTAGTCTGATGCTCTATCCAGCTGAGCTACGGGCGCCTGAGGTGACGGTCTTGTGTCGAAAGTCGCTCGCCGCGTCAAGCACGAAGTGCAGGGCCCTGCACCGTGGTCCGCGGGTCAGGGGCTCGCGCTCGGCGCCGGCGCGAGGGCCCACGCCGCCGGCACAAGGACCGGCTGCAAGCGATCGGCGGCGACCCCGGTGACGATCCCGAGGCCACCGAGACCGACGGCGTCGAGGCCGGCGACGCCCAGCGCCTCGGCGGTGGCTTGCGAGGCGTCGTCGCGATCGGTGAGCGCGACCACGAGGCCGCTCGAGGAAAGCGCCAGCCCGCTGGCCAGGGCGACGTGGGCGACGGTGTTGCTCCACCCCTGCACCCCGGCGAGGACGCCGCTGACCGCGTCGACGCCGCCGAGCGCCGTCTTTTCTTCAAGGAGCACCTCGCGCGCGAAGCGGCGCGTCTGCTGCTGGATATCGCGGGCGTGGGCGTCAGCGCGCCAGAGGGGATTCATGACCGGCACTGCGTGCGCCCAGTCGAAGCGGGGCTTCGACGCCGACACCGTGGCGACGAGGCCGAAGGCGGCGGGCACCCCGGTCATGCCTGGCTGCGGCCATGACGACTGGCGTGCGGCGTCGAGCCTCTCGCCGTCAGCCGACGGCGTCAGGCCTTCGTAAAGGACAGTGAACAGCAGGTCGCCGATGCCGTCGCGGCCGGCCTTGAGCCCCAGATAGATGGCCGCCGTCGCGCCAAAGACGCCAGCGGAGACCACCGACGCTGGCAAGCCGCCGTACGTGCTGAGCGCGAAGCCGCCGGCCACGCTGGCCACCACCGTCGTGATCGTGACGACCATGATCGGCGTGTCGAGCAGGGTCTCCCAACCCTTCTTCACGACGAGCGCGAGGGCGGGCTGCCAGAAGTCGCTGTCCTGATCGCCGTGGAAGGCGCCGACGTAGTCGACGGCCGTGGCGGCGGGCACGACGCACAGCCACTCGGCAAGGGTGCCGATCACGTCGGCGATGCCCGGCAGGATGGCCAGCGGAAAGACCGCCGTCGTACAGACGTCCAGCGAGCCGTCGGCAACGCGCGCGACGTCGCGTCAGAGGGGCTCCCAGCGCGTTGCCGTGCGCGGCGGCGGCGCCGACGCTGCTGGCGCTGTCGACGGCGCTGTCGTCAGAGTCGCGGGCGCTGTCGTCGTAGGCAAGGCGGCGGACTCGCTCGCGTTCGCCGGCCGCGCCAAAGCCGACACGGCCATGAGCGCGACGGTCAGGGCAAAAAAGAGGTGGCGGATGGCCCGTCGGTCCGCTACTTGCCGCGCCCACCCGGGGCACCTACGTCCCCGGGTGGTCTGACGTTTGCTCCGGGGGCCCTGGGGCCTCGACGAGCGCTTCCGAGGTGTCG
>VGSZ01000476.1 GCA_016874845.1 Deltaproteobacteria bacterium | reverse complement strand
CGCGGCGGCTGCAACGCCGGCCTACGCTGCGTCGACGACGTCTGCGTGCGCGGCGAGGGCGAGGGCGAAGGCGAAGGCGAAGGCGAGGGCGAGGGCGAGGGCGAGGGCGAGGGCGAAGGTGAAGGTGAAGGTGAAGGTGAAGGTGAGGGCGAAGGGGAGGGCGAGGGCGAAGGCGAGGGCGAAGGCGAGGGCGAGGGCACCGGCGGCCTTCCGCTGGATGCGGCGTGTGATCCGACCTTCGACGGGTGCGGCGCGGGCCTCGTCTGCCTGCCCGAGGGCACGGTGGGCGCGCCGCGCTGCGCGCGGCTGTGCGGCACGTTCGACGTCGACGGCAACCTGATCGAGGACGAGACGGTGACCTGCCCCGACGGCACGTCGTGCCTGATGCTGTTCGTGACCCCGTTGGACCTCGCCGGCGCGACGGCGTTCGTCGCCTGCGACGCGCCGGCCCCCGCCGACGAGACGTGCGCGGCCTTTCGCGAAGAAGGCGCCTGCGCGGCGGGCGACTGCATCCAGACGAGCATCGGCCGCGGCGCCACCGGCGCCGTCGCTGAGCTGACGACGCTGGGCTGCCGCACCGCCTGCGCGCGCAGCGGTGACGGCAGCGACTGCCCGACGGGGCAGGCCTGCCTCGATGGTCGCGTCGGGGTCTTTCAAGAAGACCTGACCATCCAGCAGAGCAACGGCGTCGACGTGGCGTGCACGCCGAGCGCCTGCGACAGCGGCGTCGGTGTCTGCCCGTGCGCCGCGGGCTTTCAGTGCCTGAACTTCGGCGGCCCGGCGGTGCCCGACTTCAAGTGCGCGCAGACCACTGGCGTGTGCGGCGAGCCGGTGCCGCTGCTCGTCGTTGACGCCTACCCGACCTACTCGGTCGAGGGCTTCCGCTGCAACGGCATCGACGACACGCGGTACTGCGACACCCGCGCCTTCGAGGGGCTGCGCGAGCCCCCGATCCCGCAGTGCCTGCCGGCCAACCAGACCAGCAACCCCAACGACGGCATCTGCTTCGCGCTGTGCCGGTTCCCGTCGACGCAGCTGGGCGATCTGCCGTTTCAGGCCGACTGCGGCCCGACCCTCGAGTGCAACAAGGCCGCGGGCATTTCCGTCCTCGTCGCCGGCGAGTGCCGCCCGGCGACGTGCCCGCCCGGTGTGATCTGCGACGCTTGCAACGACGCCAACGACGGCGTCACCGAGGCCGAGTGCCGCGCGATCCCCTGCACCAGCAGCGCGTCGTGCCCCGCCGGCGCGACCTGCGGCTTCGGCGGCACCTGCGAGCGCGCCGGCTCCGAGATCGGCGCGTGCGAGGTCCCGGTGTCGACGTGCGACTCACCGGCCGAGTGCGTCTTCGACGTCGACTGTGCCGCCGACGAGCTGTGCCTCGGCTTCGACTGCGTCTCCAACGCCTTCTGCGGCGATCGGATCGTGCAGGCCAGCGAGGGCTGCGACGACGGCGACCCCTTCGATGGCGACGGCTGCTCGTCGCTGTGCACGGTGGAGCCGGGCTTCCGCTGCTCCGGCGAGCCGTCGATCTGCACGCGCGACTGCGGCAACGGCGCCGTCGACTTTGGCGAGTCCTGCGACGACAGCGACGTCCTCGGCGGTGACGGCTGCGCGGCCAACTGCACCATCGAGCCCGGCTACGTTTGCTTCGGCGAACCGTCGGAGTGCGCCCTCGAGTGCGGCGACGGCTCCGCCGACCCCGGCGAGGACTGCGACGACACCAATCGTGTCGCCGGCGACGGCTGCTCGGCCACCTGCGCCGAAGAGCCCGGCTTCACCTGCACCGGCTTCCCGTCGTTGTGCGTGCCCGAATGCGGCAACGGCCTGCCCGACCCTGACGAAGAGTGCGACGACGGCGACCGCGAGGGCGGCGACGGTTGCTCGTCCAGCTGTGCCGAGGAGGACGGCTTCACGTGTCAGGGCTCTCCGTCGACGTGCACGGCCACGGGCACGGGCGGCGACACGGGCGGCGGCACGGGCGGCGGCACGGGCGGCGGCACGGGCGGCGACACGGGCGGCGACACGGGCGGCGGCACGGGCGGCGGCACGGGCGGCGGCACGGGCGGCGACACGGGCGGCGGCACGGGCGGCGGCACGGGCGGCGACACGGGCGGCGGCACGGGTGGCGGCA
>VGSZ01000475.1 GCA_016874845.1 Deltaproteobacteria bacterium | reverse complement strand
TGGTGCGCGGCAACCGCGACTTCGCGAGCGTGGAGGCGTGGCAGGCCTTCGTCGACGACGTCAATCGGCGTCGCAACAACAAGCGAGGCAAGCGCGTCGCCGAAGAGATGGCGGCGATGCGCGAATTGAATGTGGCGAGGCTGCCGGAATACGTCGAACAGCGGGTGCTGGTGAGCGAATGGAGGCCCGTGCGGGTGAAGCACTGCGCGTACTCCGTGCGGTCGCGGCTCATCGGGGAAGAGGTGCGGGTGCGGCTGTTCGAGGAGCGCATCGAGGTCTGGTTTGTCGACTAGCTGCAGGTGTCCTGCGAGCGGCTGGTCGGTCGCAACCAGCACCGCGTGGATTTCCGGCACGTCATCTGGTCGCTCGTGCGAAAGCCGGGCGCATTCCAGCGCTATGTCTATCGCGATGATTTGTTTCCGACGGTGACATTTCGCCGAGCGTATGACGCGCTGCAGACTCCGCATCGCGGCACGAAGGGCGACCTCGACGACCTGCGGATTCTCCATCTCGCCGCAACGACGATGGAGAGCGAGGTGGAGGCGGTGCTGCAGCTCCTGCTCGAGGAAGATGCGCGCATCGACCTCGACACCGTGAAGGCGGTGAGTGTCAAGATAGTTGTCGGATGAACTCATGATGCGAGCAGTGCTCGCGGCCCGGGTGGCCGACGCGCCGGTGGGCCCGCGCGATGGGTGGGTGCTGCAGGTGCCGGCCGTGCAGGCGACGCGAACACCGGCGCCTCGACGCCAGCTCTTACGGCTGGCTCCGTCGAGGCGCCGGCCCCGACGTTGGCCGAACCGCCCCCCGACCCTGCGCCGCCCCGACTGACCCCCGACTGCGGCGTCGGCGGGGCCGTCGTCACCGTGGATGCCGACGCCAACGTCGTCGTCATCGTCGACGTCATCGGTGCCTTGCCGGCGGGGCGCAGAACAACCTTCTCCACCCGGCCCCAATCGCGGGTCGTCCTCGTCCAGCGCTGCGGATTTCGCTCCCGTACCTTGCGGTACACGTCGTGGCGACGGGCGAGTTGCACGACGTCATGGCCATCGTGGCGTGCGGCCGGCGTGACGAACGAAATACCGCTGTGCAGATGCACGTGGTTGTACCAGCGCACGAATCGTTCGACCCACGAGCGGGCGTCGTCGATGTCGATGAACGGCTTCGACGGGAATTCCGGGCGGTACTTCAGCGTGCGAAACAGCGCCTCCGAATACGGATTGTCATCGCTGACGCCCGGTCGACTGAACGACGCCAGCACCCCAAGACGCTCCAGCGTCGCCACCATCGTCGAGCCCTTCATCGGGCCGCCGTTGTCGGCGTGCAGGACGACGCCGCGGGGGTCGAGTCGCTCGAGCTCGCACGTGGCCTGAAACAGCCGCGCTGCGTGGTCGGCGGATTCGACGTCGTGCACGGTCCAGCCGACGAGCTTGCGGCTCCATACGCCGACGATGGCGTACAAGTAGAAGAAAACTCCGCGCACCGGCGACTTCCGGTACGTGATGTCCCAGCTCCATACCTGGTTCGGCCCCGTCGCCTCGTGTGTCGACGTCGCGCGCCGCTGCGGGGGCCTGGCGCGCCGACGATGACGCAGAAGCCGCTCTTCGCGCAGAACCCGGTAGACCGTCGACTCCGACGCCACGAAGCGGCCCTCGTAGGCCAGCAGCGGCACAATCTGGTTCGGCGACAAATCCCGGAATCGTGGCGACGTCACCAGCGAAATCACCTCGGAGCGTTCGGAATCCGAAAGCTTGTTCGCCGGGCTCGACGACGGCCCCTACCGTCCGTCCTCCACGGCCCCGTCGCGCCAACGCTCCATTGTTCGCGCCGACAGTCCCAACGTGGCGCACGCCTGCTCCCGGCGCGCACCAGCGGAGACCGCCTCCTCGACGAGTTGGCGCGTCATCTCTCGGTCCTCCCGCCCGTGACGTCGTCCCCGTCCCCCCACAACTCCTGAACTTTTTTTTGGGAGCACGAGAAGCGCCGCGGCCTCGGCGAGCGCCTTGTCCTTCCGGCGCAGCTCCCGCTCCAGTGTTGCGATGCGCTTCGACTCCAGCGACGCCTTCCGCTTCGCCGCCGCCGCCGCCGCCGACGACGACGACGATGACGACGACGACGACGACGACGCAGAGGAC
>VGSZ01000474.1 GCA_016874845.1 Deltaproteobacteria bacterium | reverse complement strand
ATGACCGGCTCGCATGTCGACACCGTGCGCACCGGCGGCCGCTACGACGGCAACTACGGCGTCATCGTGGGCCTCGAGGTCGTCCAGACGCTGCGCGACGCCGGGATCGTTCCAGCGCGGCCCTTCTGCGTGGCGTTCTTCACCAACGAGGAGGGCTCGCGCTTCCAGCCGGACATGCTCGGCAGCCTCGTGCATGCCGGCGGCCTCGCGCTGGAGGAGGCGCACGCGGTGCGCGATTCGCGCGGCGCCAGCGTGGGCGACGAGCTGCGCCGCATCGGCTATCTCGGCGACGAGCGCCCGGGCTTCGTCGTGCCGTCGGCATTCGTCGAGCTTCACATCGAGCAGGGACCGATCCTCGACGCCGAGGGCATCGCGATCGGCGCGGTCGAGGACCTGCAGGGCATCTCGTGGCAGGAGATCGTCGTCACCGGCCAGTCGAACCACGCGGGCACGACGCCGATGCGGCTGCGCAGGGACGCCGGCCATGTCGCGGCGGCGACCGCGTCCTTCCTGCACGACCTCGCCTGGGAAATGGGCGGCGCGCAGGTCTGCACCGTCGGGCGGATCGAACTCCACCCCAACTACATCAACGTGATCCCCGCACGCGCGACGTTCACCGCGGACCTGCGTAACACGGACGAGGCCCTGCTCCGGCAGGCCGAGGCCCGCCTCGCGGGCTTCCTCGAGGACATCGCGGCGCGCACGGGCACCACCGTCGAGGCGCGCAGTCTCGCGCGCTTCGAGCCGGTGGCGTTCGACCGCGGCATCGCGGACCTCGTCGAGGAGACGGCACGCGGCTTCGGTCTGGGCGTGCGGCGGATGACCTCGGGCGCAGGCCACGACGCCCAGATGATGGCGCGCATATGCCCGTCAGGCATGATCTTCGTGCCGTCCGTGAAGGGCATAAGCCACAACCCGGCAGAGCACACGGAGGAGCCCGACTTGGTCGCGGGCGCGAACGTGCTCCTGCAGACGATGCTCGCGCTCGCCGCGCGCTGAACCCGGAACGCCCGCGAGCTGTCAGCCGAAATTCGTCTGCGCCTGCACCTGCGCCACGGTCTGGTTCTGGATCGTCGCGAGCACCGGGTCGGCAGCGTCGACGCCGGCGCCACCCGCATCCACGCGCATCACGACGCTCGTGCCGCTCTGGAAGAACGCAAGGTACTGCGCCGCGGTGGCGGGCGTGCCGCCAAGCGTGGCGAGCAGCTGGCTGACATCGAGCACGTCACCGGAGCCGAAATCCGCGATGATGTCGGCCGCGCCGATGGCATCCGCGCGATAGACGAAGCGATCGGCACCGGCGCCGCCGGTGAGCGTGTCCGCGCCGGCGCCACCCTCGAGCACGTCGTCGCCGACGGAGCCTGTGAGCCTGTCGGCGCCATCGCCGCCCAGCAGGGAGTCCTTCCCGCCGCCGCCCCAGAGATTGTCGTTGCCGGCGCCGCCCTCCAGGCGATCCGCCGCGTCGCCGGCCCAGAGGACGTCGTCGCCGGCGCCGCCGTACATCGTCGCGGCGGTCGTGTAGGCGACGCGCGTGCTCGTGAGGTCGATCACGTCGTTGCCATCGCCAGCCTCGAACACCTCGATGCCGAGGACGCGGCCCTCGGTCGCGACCCCTGGATGGGGGCTGTAGGCGTCGTCGAGGAAGAGGGCATCATCGGCCGCGGTCAGGACGATCGTGTCCCGCCCATCTCCACCGTCGAAGGCGTCGTAGCTGCGCGCCTTGCCCTGGATCGTGACGATCTCGCCGCTCCCCGCGACGGTCGGGCTGCCGACATTGTGCGCGCCCCAGCCCGACGTCCACTGCAGCACGTCAGCATTGTAGACGATCACGTCGTCGCCGCCGCCAGCCAGCACGCGATCGGTACCGCCTCCGGGCACGAAGGAATTCGCGCCATCATCGCCCACCAGCGTCTCGTTGCCCGCGGTGCCGGCATAGCGCTCGATCTTGTCGTCCACGGTCACGACCACGGCCTGCTGGAGCGAGAGCCCGCCAGCATCCGTCGCGGTCACCTTCAGTGAGACCGATCGGGTCGCCTCGAAGTCGAGGCTGACGCCTTCCTTCAACTTCAGCGCGCCAGCGACGACCTCGAAGCGGCTGTCGTCCACCGACCAGGTGTGCGTGTCGCCAGCGTCAGGATCGGCCACCGACAGCGTACCGATCAC
>VGSZ01000473.1 GCA_016874845.1 Deltaproteobacteria bacterium | reverse complement strand
ATCAGCAACGAGTGCGTCGGCGGCGAAGGCGAAGGCGAAGGCGAAGGCGAAGGCGAAGGCGAAGGCGAAGGCGAGGGCGAAGGCGAGGGCGAGGGCGAAGGCGAAGGCGAGGGCGAAGGCGAGGGTGAGCCGGGCTGCGCCAGCGACGACGACTGCAGCGACGGCGTGTTCTGCAACGGCGTCGAGGAGTGCGCCCCCGGTCGCACGGGGGCCAACGCCCGTGGCTGCACCGCCGGGGTGCCGCCCGCGGGGCCGGCCGACTTCGACGCGCCCTGCCAGGCCTTCGTCTGCGACGAGGCGACGGCGACCGTCGCGCTGGTCGACGTGAACGAGGGCGGCGCCTGCAGCGATCCGCTGCTCTGCATCGTCGCGGGCACGTGCAGCGCCGGCGCCTGCACCGGCGCCGTCGGCGACCCCGACGGCGACAGCTGCACCCGCGAGGCCTGCGACGGCAGCGGCGCCATCGCCATCGTCGAGACCTTCGACTTCGACGAGTGCACCGTCGACACCTGCGCCGCCGACGGCTCCGTGGTGCACACCCCGCTCGAGCCGTCTGCGCTCGACGATGCCGTCGCCTGCACGCTGGACACCTGCGACCCCGCGCTGGGCGTGCTGCACCTGCCGGTGGACGCGAGCTGCGCGTTCGACGAGCGCTGCACGCCCGCGGGCTGCGTCGCTCGCGCCGACGCGGGCCGCCTCGTGATCGCCGAGCTGCGCGTCGGCGACGCCGGCGGCGTCGAGGTGGTGAACACCACCGCCGTCGAGATCGACCTCGCCGGCGCGACGCTGTCGTGGA
Source organism: Deltaproteobacteria bacterium (assembly GCA_016874845.1). Lineage (GTDB taxonomy): Bacteria > Myxococcota > UBA727 > UBA727 > VGSZ01 > VGSZ01. The sequence goes on along the minus strand of VGSZ01000473.1, from coordinate 1,370 downwards.
GCAGCGGCGAGCGCGCTGTGATCGCCGGCCCGCAAGCGCCGGTGCCCGCCGGCGGCGTCGCGGCGTTCACCGTCGGCAACGGCCTCGTCGGCAGCACGCCGGCGGCGCTGACCGCGGGCCTCGCCGTGCGCCTCGACACCCTGTCCGGCGACACCGAGGACCGCGTCACGTTCGCGAGCGTCGTCGACGCGGGCGACCCCGCGGCCGCCCGGCCCGGTGCGGGCGACTTCGTGGCGTCGCCCACGGCGTCGCTGCAGCTCGATCCGGCGGCGACGTCGGCGGCGGGCAACGACGACGGCTCGTCGTGGTGCCTGACGTTCCGCGCCGCCGACACCTTCGGCGCCGCGAACCCCCCGTGCCGGCTCGTCGTCGTCAACGAGGTCCGGTACGACTCCACCGGCAGCGACGAGGGCCGCGACTTCGTCGAGCTCGCCGGCCCCGGCGGCGCCGACCTTGGCGGGCTGCGCGTGCGCACGTTCAACGGCGACGGCTCGGACGCCAGCGGCCTGAGCACGCTGCTGGCCGCCGGCACCCGCATGCCCGCCGACGGCCTGTTCGTGATCGCCGACGGCGACCGCAACGGCGGCGCCACCGAGGTGCCCGCGGTCGACCTCGTCGTCGGCAGCGGCACGGTCACGAACGGCAACGGGGTCGTGAGCGTGCTCGACACCCGCGCCGCCGACCGCGTGCTCGACGCCGTCGGCTGGGTCGACGCCACCGCCGGCGAGGGCACCCCGGCCCCCGCCGCCGCCGGCGCGTCTCTGGCCCGCGACGAGCAGAGCCGCGACACCGACGACAACGCCGCCGACTTCATCCCCGACCCGACGCCGTCGCCCGGCCTCGCCAACGTGCGCCTGGCGCTGCTGTCGGTCAGCCCGTCGCGCATCGACGTCGACCTCGACGCCACGCTGACGCTGACCGGCCGCGACTTCGCGCCCGACGCCGGCGTCACCGTCGGCGGCGTCGCCGTCGCCTGCACCGGCGCTGACGACACGACGCGCACCTGCGCGTTCCGCGCCGCCGCCGAAGGCGTCTTCGATGTCACCGTCACCAACCTCCCCGGCGCGACGACGACTCTCGTGGGCGCGCTCAGCGCCGGCGCGCCGCCGCCGCCGGTGGTGGTCGGCTTCTGCAACGTGCAGTTCCCGCGCAGCCCCGCCGACCTGCCCGGCGGCGTGCTCGCCGGCGACGTCGACCTGCCGTTCTACGGCCGCGTCTACGTCGACGGCGTCACGTCGACGCCAGGCTTCGATCCGCGCATCGAGGGCGAGCTCGGCTTCACCACCGACCCCGACGCCGACCCGAGCAACCCCGCCGACGTCGGCGCCTTTACGTTCGTCGCCGCGGTGGGGAACGACGGCGCCGCCAAC
>VGSZ01000472.1 GCA_016874845.1 Deltaproteobacteria bacterium | reverse complement strand
CGTTGAGGTCGTCGTCGAAGCGGTCCTCGTCGATGTCGCCGTCGCAGTCCTCGTCGTCGCCGTTGCAGAGCTCCTGCGCACCCGGGTACGCATCATCCCGGTCGTCGTCGCAGTCGGAGCTGTCGGCCGTCCAGCCGGGGCCCGGGGCCGCGCACCAGCCCTCGCCCTCTCGGGGATCTCCGTAGCCGTCGGAGTCGGTGTCCGGGTACCAGACGGTGGCGCTCGGGTCCGAGCGGCCCGGGTCGGCGTCGTCGACGAGGCCGTCGCAGTCGTTGTCCAGGCTGTCGCAGCGCTCCGCTGCCCCGGGGCGGATGGCGCTGTTGCCGTCGTCGCAGTCGGTGCCATTCGCGATGTACCCGGTGGGCCTCACGCAGCGGAGCACCCGGGCGCTCAGATCCCCGTAGGCGTCTCCGTCCACATCCGGATACCAGGCGCTCGCGGTGGTGGTGTCGAGGCCGGGGTCGGCGTCGTCGGCGAGGCCGTCGCAGTCGTTGTCGACGAGGCTGTCGCAGACCTCCACCGCGCCGGGGTTGATTCGCGCGTTGGCGTCGTTGCAGTCGCCGGTGACGGCGGTGGTGCCGCTGGGCGCGGTGCACCGGGTCGCGAAGACGGTGAGCCGGCCGTAGTTGTCTCGGTCGCTGTCGAGGTACCAGGCGGTCGCGGTGCTGCGCACGAGGCCGGGGTCCTGGTCGTCGCGCAGGCCGTCGCAGTCGTTGTCGACCCCGTCGCAGACCTCGGGGGCAGTCGGGTAGATGCTGATGTCGCCGTCGTTGCAGTCGCCGCCGAAGCGCACCCCGGAGGCGGGGGCCGCGCAGGCCATCACGCTGGAGCTGGTCGGGCCGTAGCCGTCGCCGTCGCCGTCGATGTACCAGGTGCTGCGGCTGCCGGGGCGCAGGCCCGGATCGGCGTCGTCGGCGAGGCCATCGCAGTCGTTGTCGACGCCGCTGTCGCACACCTCCTCGGCCGCGGGGGAGATGGCGGCGTCGCCGTCGTCGCAGTCGGTGGCGTCGAGCACAGCGCCGAGCGGCGCGGAGCACTGGACCACCCCGGTAGTGGGATCACCGAAGTCATCTCCGTCGGAGTCCGTATACCAGGTGGGCAGGCTGCTCGTGTCGACGGACGGGTCGGAGAGGTCCGTCAGCCCGTCGCAGTCGTTGTCGACCCCGTCGCAGACCTCCGTGGCGGCCGGGTAGACCGCCGGGTCTTCGTCGTCGCAGTCGGTGCCGGTGGCGGCGGCGTCCGGGGGCTGCGCGCAGGCCTCGAAGGCGGAGAGCGCGTTGCCATCGCCGTCCCCGTCGAGGTCGCCGAAGAAGGTGGAGCCCGTGCTGAGGTCGACCCCCGGGTCGGCGTCGTCCGTGAGGCCGTCGCAGTCGTTGTCGAGCAGGTCGCAGACCTCCCGGGCCCCGGGGGAGACGGCGGCGTCGCCGTCGTCGCAGTCGGTGGCCCGGGCGGCGAAGCCCGTCGGCGCGGCGCAGGCGGCCGTGGTCAGGCCCGCGGGATCGCCGTAGCCGTCGAGATCGGCGTCGGCGAAGAAGGTGGAGAAGCTCGAGGCCAGCACCCCCGGATCGGCGTCGTCGACGAGGCTGTCGCAGTCGTTGTCGTCGCCGTCGCAGACCTCATCGGCGTCCGGGTTGACGTCCCCGTCGCTGTCGTCGCAGTCGGTGGCCGCCGCGGCGAAGCCCGAGGGCGTCGCGCAGGCCATCGTGGAGCGGGCGGGGTCGCCGTGGCCGTCGCCGTCGGCGTCGCGCCACGCGGGGCTGCCGGTGCTGCGGTCGACCGTGGGGTCGGCGTCGTCGATCTGGCCGTCGCAGTCGTTGTCGACGAGATCGCAGACCTCGGTCGCCGACGGGGAGATGGCGGCGTCCCCGTCGTCGCAGTCGTCGGCCTCGCGCGCGTAGCCGGTGGGCTGATCGCAGGCGGTGAGGGTGACCCCGGATGGGTCCCCGTGGGTGTCGGCGTCGGCGTCCGGGTACCAGGCCCGCGTGGTGCTGAGGTCGACGTCGGCGTCGGCGCTGTCGACGAGGAAGTCGCAGTCGTTGTCGTCGCCATCGCAGACCTCCGGTGCCCCGGGGCTCACGTCCGCGCGGCTGTCGTCGCAGTCGGTGTCGTCGGTGGACGCGAAGGGGGAAAGCGCGCAGGCCAGGAAGGATGCGAGGGTGTCTCCGTATCCATCCCCGTCCATGTCG
>VGSZ01000471.1 GCA_016874845.1 Deltaproteobacteria bacterium | reverse complement strand
ACGTCAAGCAGGTGTTCTGACGGCGTCAGGCCCGACGACGTCCCGCCCGACGATGTCCCGCCCGACGACGTCCCGCCCGACGACGTCCCGCCCGACGACGACCCGGTCCGTCAGCTGACGTGCTTGAGCGCCTCGCGCACCAGTGTCGACAGGTCGGCGGTGTCGGCCAGCGGCTTCACCTTCTGCAGCGCGCGATCGATCTGTGGCGCCTTGTAGCCGAGGTTGGCCAGCGCCGAGCGCAGGTCGTCGAGCGGGCCGCCACGCGGCCCCGTCGACGTCGACAGTGACTCCTTGGCCAACTTGTCACCGAGCTCGAGCAGGATGCGGGCCGCGGTCTTCTTGCCGACGCCGGGGACCTTGGTGAGCCGCGCCTCGTCGCCCTCGGCGATGGCGCGCACGAGCACGTCGGTCTCGAGCCCCGACAGCAGCGCGAGCGCCGTGCGCGGCCCCACGCCCTGCACGCTGGTCAGGCGCTGGAAGAGCGTCAGCCCGGCGCGCGACGAAAACCCGTACAGGACGATGGCGTCCTCGCGCACATGGGTGTGCACGAAGACCTCGATCGGTGCGCCGGCGCGGCTGTGGCGCGCGACGTCGGGCAGGGGCATTTGCACGAGGTAGCCGGTGCCGCCGACGGCGATGCAGACGGCGTCGAGGTCGGCGAACTGGATGGTGCCCGTGAGGTAGCCGATCATGGTCGTGGGGTCGTCGACTGCGCCGCCGGTGTCAACGCGCGATGCGCTGACGCGCGCGGTGCGTCAGAGCACCTTGCCCTGCTTGCGGGCCAGCGCGAGCAGCGCGTCGCGCCCGCGGCTCTTCGTCTTCCTGCCGGGCAGCGCCATCGTCGGCGGCAGCGACGGTGACGTCGCGCGCACGGGCAGGGCGTTGTCGAGGGCGGCGCAGACGGCGACGGCCAGCGCGTCGGCGGCGTCCTCGAAGGGCCACGCCGGAAGGGCGAGGATCGACGACACCATCGCCGCTACCTGCTCCTTGCCGGCGCGGCCGCCGCCAGTCACCCGCTGCTTGACCATCGACGTCGAGTACGACGCCACCGACAGCCCGCGCAGGCCGAGCGTGGTCAGCACGCAGCCGCGGGCCTGCCCGAGGATCAGCGCCGAGCGCGCGCCCTTTTGCACGAAGACGTCCTCGACAGCGGCGCAGTCGGGGGCGTAGGTCGTGATCACGTCGTTCAGGCGATGCGCCAGATCGACGAGCCGGATGGTCAGGTCGCGGTCGTCGTCGAGGAAGAGCACTCCGTTATCGACGTGGACGACGCGATTGCCCGCGACGTCGACGACGCCCCAGCCGGTCTTGCGGCTCCCCGGATCGACCCCCAGCACGCGCATGCCTGCTCCCGTGACGACGACGAGCATGCCATCGACCACGGGGCGCGTCGCCCCTGCCGCGCCTGGCGCGCTCGTGGCGTCCTCGTCGTCGTCGACGCTCGAGGGGGCGGCGGCTCAGCCCGCGCCAGGCCGGTCGCGAATGGCGGCGGTGATCACCGCCTCGCAGGCGCGGTCGCCGTCGACGGAGCTCTTTCCCTGCACCTTCACGATTCCGCGGCGGCTCTGCAGCAGCTCGACCTCGAGGTCGAGGCGGTCGCCGGGCTCGACGAGGCGGCGGAACTTCACCTCGTCGATGGACATCAGGAAGGCCACTTGCTTCTTCGGCTCGAAGCCCTCCATCGACGCCGTCAGGAACGCCGAGGCCTGGGCCAGCGCCTCGATCTGCAGCACGCCGGGCATCACCGGCATGCCGGGGAAGTGGCCGTTGAAGAACTCTTCGTTGGCGCTGACGTTCTTGTAGGCGCGCACGCGCTTGCCCGGCTCGACGGCGACGACCCGGTCGACGAGCAGGAACGGGTAGCGGTGCGGCAGCACGCCGATGATGTCGGTGTACTTCAGCGGCTTGAAGGTGGCGTCGGCGGCATCGGCGACGGGGACGCTCACGGTCGGGGCGGGCGGGACGGGGGTGTCGTTCATGGGGTCTCCGGGGCAGGGGAAGCAGGGCGCGACAACTCGGTCTGCGCGAGCTGCAGCTCGAGGGCGCGGACGCGGTCGACCAGGTGATCGAGCTGGCGCAGGCGCACCATCGCCTTCAGCCACTCGTGGTGGGGGATGGCCGGGGTGCCGGCGACGGCGGCGCCCTCGTCGACGAGATCGTGGGTCACGCCGGCCTGACCGCCGACGCGCACGCGCGGCGCGATGCGCACGTGCGGGTTGACGCCCACCTGACCGGCGAGCACCGCGCCGTCGC
>VGSZ01000470.1 GCA_016874845.1 Deltaproteobacteria bacterium | reverse complement strand
CCGACTGCGTCTTGCCGACGTCCTGCGTCTTCGACGGGTCGTTGACGCCCTGCTGCGCCATCACGTTGTCGAACTGCGGACCGCCGACCTTCTGCTGCTGCTCGACCTGCTGCATCTGCTTCTGCAGCTCTTGCATCATCTGCTGGCTTGCCTTGCCAATGCCGCCGGACGTGGGGTCTGCCATGACGGAACCTCCTGAAGGGGGGTGGACACGCCAAGTATCGGTCGCGACGTCCGCCGGTTGCCAGCCCGCCACCACCTGCGGGATCCGCTCCAGCCAGCGCAGGACCGGCGCGGCCAGCAGGGAAACGCTGCGGAGTGACACCCGCGAGCCCCTGGCAAGGTCCATCAAGGCGCGGCGCGACCGCTACCGGCAGCGCTCGTCGCTGGCAGGGACGACTTCGGTGTCGACGAAGAAGGGCAGCGGGCGGCAGCTCGAATTCGTGAAGCATACGCTGTCGTGGGCCGTCGCCGCCCCGTGGCAGGACAAGCAGGTCCCGCCGACGTTGCCGACGTCAGTGGTGCCGCGTGCGGTGATCACCGTCGACCCGCTGCTCGTGTCCAGAACGAGATACTCCCAGTCGTTGGTGGCCGGCGAGAAGCCGGCCCCACGCTTGACCATCGCCTCGAACGTGAACAGTTGCAGGACCGTGCCCACCGGGTATTCGCCGGGCGCGCGGCTGACCGCCAGCGCCACTGCCTGGGCCTGACGGGCGCCGCCGAAGACGTTCCAGACCCGCCGGCCGTCGACGTCGGCCCAGCGGCGGTCGGTGAAGCAGGCAAAGTCGTCGTCGACGAGGAACGCGTCGTCGCCATCGCCGGCGAAGGTGTCCTCCCACTGCTGGCGCTCGGCGGCGGCGCAGCCCATGGCGCAGGTGATGGCCCCGGCAAGGGTCGCGACGGCCGGGGCGAACGTCGAGCGGCGGCGGCGGCCTTGGCGCGTCATGCGGTGTTCCGTTCGTCGATGGCCATCGCCTGGAGCAGCGGCACGATGAGGCGATCGGCGGAGTGAGACAGCGCGGTGAGCGCCGCCGAGAACTCCTCGTAGCCAAGCTCCTCGGTCGGCAATTCGACGTTGACGAACACGTCGTCGTCGTCGTCGAGGCCGAGCTTGACGATGTTCTCCTGGTGGTTGGCGCTCGCGAGCAGGCGCAGGGCGACCGCGCCGAAACCCGCACCCGGCGGGCGGACGAACGGATTGACCGTCAGGACGACCCAATGCTCGGTGACGCGCACCAGGGCGACGAACGCCGCGACCCGTCCACGAAAGATCGTACGAAAGGTCTCGTCGTCGAGCATGTCGAAGCGCCAGCCGTACCGGCGGAAGAAGCGGGCGACCTCGGCGACGCGGGCCTGCACGCTGGCGGTCATGCGAGGCTCCCGGAGACGCGATCGTCGGCGTCGCCGCGAACGGCGTCCTCGAGGCGCTCCTTGAACTCGTCGGCGTAGTGGGCGAGCGCCGTCAGCGCGTCGGCGAACTGGGCATAGCCAAAGCCCTCGGCCGGCAGCTCGACCGCCAGGGAGACGTCGTCATCGTCGTCGATGGCGAACTTGGCCAGGTTCATCTCGTGGTTTGCCTTCAACAACGCGCGCAACAAGAACGGGCCGGGCGTCACGTCAGCGGGCCGCGCGACGAACGGGCTGATCACGAAGATCACCAGCGACGTCGAAGAGCGCACCCAGACGTCCCACGCGCCCGCCTCGCCGACGAAGCCCGTTCGATAAATCGTCGGGTCGCGGCGCTCGTATCTCCAGCCGTAGCGGTCGAAGAACCCGGGGATGTCTTCGGAGAGCACGCGGGGAAATGTAGCACGTCGCTGGAGGCGCGACCTCGCGGCGCCATCACGAGCCCGGCGGCAGCGTCGCGGCGCAGTTGTTCGCCGCCGGCTGGCAGATGCCCCCGTCGATGCCCGCCGCGACCAAGAGGTCCGACGTGCAGCAGGTGCTGTCGACGCCGCACTCGACAGTGTTCACGCAAATCTTGTCGTCACCCTCGGCCGCGCAGCCACCCTGGACGCACGCGACCTGGAAGCCGACGCGACAGCACTCGGCAGAGGCCGGGCAATCTTCGCTGCCGTCGCAAGGCACCTCGAAGGTCGCGAACGGTGTGCACGTCCCGGCCGGCGCGCACTCCGGCGATCCGTTCGGGTCGAGCGGGACGCAGCAGGAGTCGGTCGTCTCGACGCAGGTCGTTGCCCCGCAGACGACGCCGTCTTCGGCGACGCCGGTCGTGTACTCAGTGCCCTGCACCGTCTCGCCTTCGCCTTCGCCCTCGCCCTCGCCCTCGCCCTCGCCCTCGCCCTCGCCCTCGCCCTCGCCCTCGCCCTCGGCGGGGA
>VGSZ01000469.1 GCA_016874845.1 Deltaproteobacteria bacterium | reverse complement strand
TGTCGGGCACGAGCTCGAAGACGCCCGCCTGCCCCTTCGACCACGCCACCGGCTCGCGGCCGCCGATGTACAGGTCGGCAGACAGCGACTGCACGCGGCCGAGCTTGTCGCGGGCGACCAGCTCGACGACGTAGACGCCGGCGCCGCCGACGGGGAGGTCGACCTTCACGGCGCCGTCGGCCCTCGTCGTCACCGTCTGCTCGGCGACCTTCTTGTCCTCCTGCTCGGTGACGTAGCTGGCCTCGCCGCGGGCGAAGTGGCTCTCGCGCAGGTGGCTGTGCCACGTGCGCTTGTACAGGCGCGCCTCGACCTTCTGGTCGGCCACCAGCTGGTCGTTGACGCCGACGGCGATGATCTCGGGCGCGATGGCGGTGGCGCTCTTCGCGAAGCGCGTGAGCTTCAAGCCGAGCGAGAACGGCGGCAGCGCCGTGACCTCGGTGACCGCGCTGACCTCCTGATCGTCGGCGCCCTTCACCGTCGCCTCGAAGCGGTAGGTGCGCGGGCTGCCGTCGATGTCCTTCTGCGGGTTCAACTCGACGACGTCGGTGCCGTCGTCGGACAGGGTCGCCTCGCGCCGGGTCTGCTCCTCGGTCGCGCGGGCGTCGCTGCGCGCGAACTGCGACGAGGACGCGAACAAGAACCCGTCGCGGCCGCGCGGCGTGTGCCACGCGGGGCGGCGCGTGATCGTCCAGCGCACCGGCTGGCCGGCGACGTTGCCGCCGGCGTAGTAGCGAGCCAGCGCCCGCACCGAGAACGGCTGATCAAGCCGCGTCGTCATGGGCCCCGCCAGCTGCAGCTCGAACGTCGGCAGGCGGTAGGCCTCGACTTGGAAGCGACGGCTCGCCACCGGTGTCGCCTGCCCCGCCACGTACAGCCGCGCGGTGTACCAGCCGGTGGGCGGGTCCTGCTCCTCCCAGACGGCGTCGGCGCCGAACAACGGCGACGTCGCCGTCACCAGCGTCCGCTCCGCGTCGTCGGGGCCGGTGATCCTCAGCGCCAGCTTCGGCGGCGGCGCGGTCGTACCGTCGGCGTTCTTCGGCGCCACGGGGAAGCCAAGGGCGCCGCCGGACTTCTGGCGCACGAAGCCCTTCAGGAAGACCTTCTCGCCGGGGCGGTAGATGGGCCGCTCGGTGACGAGGAAGCCCAGCGTCGCGTCGTTCTTCGGCGGTGGCACCGTCGTCGTCAGGGATGGCAGCCAGCCGCCGCCCGGCGCCCAGTGGTTGTCGGCGAAGCGCGGCGGCGGGCTCGACGGATCGATGACGAGCACATCGTCGGCCTTGTCGACGACGACGCGCACCAGCCGCTGCCACGTCGGCTGCACCGGCAGCGTCGCCCGCCCGCGGGCGTCGGTCGTCACCTTCGCGCCCACGGCCTTGCCGGTGCGGGCGTCGACGGCGTCGAAGGCGATGGTGGCGCCTTCGACGGGAGCGGCGGTGTCCAGCGCGCGCACGACGAAGACGGCGGCGCCGCGCTCCTCGACGGCGGTCACCGACAGGTTCGTCACCTGCACGCGCGCCCATGCCCGCTCGGGCGCACCCTGCAGGCGCCGCACACCGACCACATAGGTGCCGGGCTTCTTCGGGCCGAGCGCGCGCTCGCCGTCGAGCAGGCGGCCAAGGTCGAGGCCGAACGACGTCGTACCGCCCTTGTCGGCGAGCGGCAGGTCGACGACGCGCGACACCAGCGGCGAGCCCAGCTGCCGCAGGTGGGACGCCAGGGCGTCGCGGCTGGCGACGTCGGGCAGGCTCGGCAGCGCGGGCTCGTAGCCTGGCATCGGCGGCTCGCTGTCCTCGTTGACGACGACGGGCTCGTCGGAGAACGGCCACAGCCCGGTGTGGCGCGGGTCGATCCGGTGCACGCGCACGTCGGCCTTCGCGTCGCCGTAGCCCACCGCCGGCACCATGCGCGGGCCCTTCGCCTCGACGGTCAGGCTGCCACGCTTCAAGCGCAGGAACGGCTTCTTCCAGCCGACGAAGAAGTACACGTCGGCGGCGCCGGGGTCCTTCAGGCGGCGGCCGAGGTCGTCGAACACCGGCGCGTCGCCGATGCGCAGGCGGTACAGCGTGTCGGGCACGAAGCGACCGTCGAGCTGCACGTACTTGCCGAACAGCGTCGGTCGCAGGTCGGGCACCGCCGGCTCGAGACGCACGAGCTTCTTCAGCGCCGTCAGCGACAGGTCGTGCACCGGCGCCGAGAACACGAGCTGCGGCGTCTGCCCCGCCGAGCCGCAGTCGAGAGCCTGCTCGCGCGGGGCCTTGGGGCTGCCGGTGACACCGAGGCGCTGGCCGGCGCACTGCACCTCCACGAGACGAAAATCCGTGCGGGTGCTGGCGCGGCCCGTCCAGAGCGTGCCGTCGCCGTCACCAAGAGCGAGCGCGGC
>VGSZ01000468.1 GCA_016874845.1 Deltaproteobacteria bacterium | reverse complement strand
AGAGAAGGAGCGCAGAGAAGGAGCGCAGAGAAGGAGCGCAGAGAAGGAGCGCGGACGAGCGCCCCGCCCGGGCTGGCGCGCGGGCCAGCAGACGACGCAAAGTGCGCCGCATGAACGATCGCTTCCCGCCCCCCGCCCGCTTCGCCCAGCGCGCCCGCGTCAACGCCGACACCGCCGAGGCTCTGGGCCTGCACGGCCTGCACGACGACATCCGCCGCCTGGCCTACTGGTCCGAGGCCGCCGACGCCCTTGTGTGGCGCACGCGCTGGCACACCCTCGTCGACTGGCAGCCGCCGCGCAGCAAGTGGTTCGTCGGCGGCACGCTGAACGCCACGGAGACCTGCCTCGACCAGCACCTGCACACGTGGCGACGCAACAAGGCGGCGCTGATCTGGGAGGGCGAGCCGATGCAGGGCGGCCGCCCGCAGGACACGCGCACGCTGACCTACCAGCAGCTCTTCGACGAGGTCGTGCGCTTCGCCGGCGTGCTGCGCTCGCTGGGCGTGCAGACCGGCGATCGCGTGTGCCTGTACATGCCGCTGGTACCCGAGGCGGTGATCGCCATGCTCGCCTGCGCGCGCCTGGGGGCGACGCACTCGGTGGTCTTCGGCGGCTTCTCGGCCGAGGCGCTGCGCGACCGCATCCACGACGCCGGCTGCAAGGTCGTCGTCACCGCCGATGGGGGCGCCCGCAAGGGCCAGGTCGTCCACCTGAAGGACACCGTCGACGCCGCGCTCGCCGATCCGCGCACGGGCTGCGTGCAAAAGGTCGTCGTCGTGCGCCGCACCGGGCACGCGGTGGCCATGACCGCCGGCCGCGACGTCTGGTGGGACGACGCGATGGCGCAAGCGCGCCCGGTGACCGAGGCCGTCGCCGTCGACGCCGAGCATCCGCTGTTCATCTTGTATACGTCGGGGACCACCGGCAAGCCCAAGGGCGTCGTCCACTCGACGGGTGGCTACCTGACCGGTGTTGCACGCTCGTATCGCTTCGTCTTCGACCACAAGGACGAGGACATCTTCTGGTGCTCGGCCGACGTCGGTTGGGTCACCGGCCACTCCTATGTCGTGTACGGCCCGCTGGCCAACGGCGCGACGGTCTTCTTGTATGAGGGCGCGCCGGTCTATCCCGCGCCGGATCGCTTCTGGGACATCATCGAGCGCAACCGAATCTCTGTCCTGTACACGGCGCCGACGGCGATCCGGACCTTCATGCGGCTCGGCGACCACCACGTGCGGGCCCACGACCTGTCGTCGCTGCGCCTGCTCGGCAGCGTGGGCGAGCCCATCAACCCCGAGGCGTGGCGCTGGTACCACGACGTCGTCGGCGGCGGCCGCTGCCCCATCGTCGACACGTGGTGGCAGACCGAGACCGGCTCGATCATGGCGTCGCCGCTGCCGGGCCTGACGACGGCGAAGCCGGGGTCGTGCATGCACCCGCTGCCTGGCGTCGACCTGGCCGTCGTGCGTCCCGATGGGCACGAGTGCGCGCCCGACGAGCAGGGGTTGCTGGTGAGCCGTCGTCCGTGGCCTTCGATGATGCGCACGGTGTGGGGCGACGACGAGCGGTTCCGCCAGACCTACTGGGTGCAGCTGAAGGACCCGGTGACCGGCGCGCCCTGGTACTTCACCGGCGACGGCGCGCGCCGAGACAAGGACGGCGCCCTGTGGGTGATCGGCCGCGTCGACGACGTCGTCAACGTCTCGGGCCATCGGCTCGGCACCGCCGAGGTCGAGAGCGCGCTGGTCCTGCACAAGGCGGTGGCCGAGGCCGCCGTCGTCGGTCGCCCCGACGACGTGAAGGGCCAGGGCATCGTCGCCTTCGTGACGCTGAAGGCGAACCAGACGCCCACCGAGGCGCTGAAGAAGGAGCTGATGGCGCAGGTGGCCGCCGAGATCGGCTCCTTCGCCCGCCCCGACGACGTCCGCTGGGCCAACGCGCTGCCCAAGACGCGATCGGGCAAGATCATGCGGCGCCTGCTGCGCGAGCTCGCCACCAAGGGGCGCGTCGAGGGCGACATGACCAGCCTCGAGGATTTCTCGGCGATCGCCGCGCTGCAGTCCGAGGACTGACGGGCAGCGTCGGCGAGGACTTCCAAGAGGCGCCGCGCAGCGGCGACGGCGTCGCCTCTCCGCGATGCAGTCGACGGTGGCGTCGCTCTTCAGCGAAACCGGCGGCGGCGACCGACAACAAGCAGCGCGAGCGCGAGGCCGACCACCGATGACGCCGGTCCGCCGGTCGCGCAGCCCCCCGGCGGCAGCTCGGGACCGTCGTCGTCGTTCCGGTCTTCGCCTTCGCCCTCGCCCTCGCCCTCGCCCTCGCCTTCGCCTTCTCCTTCGCCCTCGCCCTCGCCTTCGCCTTCTCCTTCGCCCTCGCCTTCA
>VGSZ01000467.1 GCA_016874845.1 Deltaproteobacteria bacterium | reverse complement strand
CCCGAGCGCCCCGAGGAAGTGCTCGACCGCCGCCCGGTCCTGCACCTCTTCGTCGAGCTCGCTGACGACGAGCAGCTGGTCCCGCCCGGCGATGCGCTGCAGGTGCGCCAGCCCCCGGGCGTCGCGCGCGCGCACCGCCGACAGCAGCCGCTCCGTCGCCTGCACCGCCTCCCACGCCGGCTGCACGTCCGCCGGCCGCCCCGCCGCCGCCAGCGCCGCCACCAGCGCGGCCTCGTCGACGATGACCGCGCCCTCGCGCGCCGTGTGCACGCGGTTGGCGACCAGCGCGCGCGGATGGATGCCCAGCCGCTCGAGCGTCGCCTTGAACACCTCGGCCTCGGCGGTGCGCACCGGGTCGGCGCCCGACACGATCAAGAACGACGTCGAGGCGCTGCGCAGGATGCGATCGGCGGCGACGGCGCGGTCGTGGATGGCCTGAAACAAGCCCGAGAACGCCGTCGCGAAGTCGGTGAGCTCCTCGACGAAGCCCTCGCCTATCGCCTTGCCGAGGACCTGCAGCGCCAGATCGCCGGCGCGGTCGCGCAGCTTGTCGATGAAGCCCTTCTTCCTCTCTTCGCCCTGCTTCACGAAGTAGCGCGTGATCTTGTCGGAGAAGAACCCCGACAGACGGTTGGGTGCGTCGAGGAAGTCGAGGGCGTTCACCGTCGGCGGCGTGTCGAGCACGACGAGGTCGTAGCCGCTCTCTTCGACGAGGTTGTGCAGCCGTTCGACGGCCATGTACTCGTGGGTGCCGCCGAGGTGGCGCGCGATCACCTGGTACAGGCGATTCTGGTACAGGCGTTGCCGCCGGTCTTCGTCGACGATGATGCGGTTGACGAACGCGTCGAGCGCCTCGGGCGCCTCAAGCATCATCGCGTCGACGCTACCCGGCGCGGTCAGCTCCGCCGACAGCGGCCGCGGCTCGTTGCCCATCTTGTCGACACCCAGCGCCTGCGCGAGGCGGCGCGCCGGGTCGATGGTCAAGACCGCAGCCTTGCGCCCCCGCCGCGCGGCAGCGATGGCGAGCGCCGCCGCCGTCGTCGTCTTGCCCACGCCGCCGGAGCCGACGGTGACGACGAGGCGGCTGTCGTCGAGCAGCTTCAGCACGCGGGCGGCGGCTGGGCTCACCGCGGTCGCGGGCGGGTCGGTGTTCGACGTCATCGCGGCACCTCCAGCGTTCGCGCGAGCTCGTCGGCGAGGCGGGACGCGAGCAACTCGTCGCTCTGGTCGAGGCGCTGCGGCAGCGTGATCACCTGCGCCTGGCCGTGGCGGTGGCGCAGGGCATCGACGAGCCGCTCCTTCTCGCGGCGGCAGCGACGCGCCTGCGCGCGCACGAAGCGCAGGTCGCGGGCCGCCGACCTCGTCGCGGGGTTGTCGAGCAGCGCGTCGACTACGCCATCGTCGATGGACGAGACCACAGCGCCAGCGACGTGGGAGTTCAGGATCACCGGGCCGATGGGCGCCTTCAGCGCCACGAGCTTGTCGTGCAGCTCGAGCAGCTCGGTGACCGGCAGCTCCTCGGGCACGGCGACGGTGACGAAGGCGGTGCGCGCCTCGTCCTGCAGCATCTCCTCGATGCGCTGGGCGCGCTCGTACAGCGGGCCGCCGCCCTTCTGCAGCACGCGCATGATGCCCGCCGGCGCGCGCAGCAGGTTCACCGCGTGCCCCGTGGCGTGCAGGTCGACGATCACCGGCCCGTCGGCGCCGTACTGGTCGGCAAACAACGCGATGCGCCCGATCAAGGCCATCTCGGTGACCGAGGGCGACGCCTTCAGGAACAGGCGGGCGACGCGGTTCTCGAACAGCAGGTCGGCCAGCGTCTTCGACGGCAAGGTCGAAGCTGCGTAGTCGCGGATAGCGTCGTCGCTGCCCTGGTTGATGCCAAGGATGCCCGGCGCCACCTCGGACAGCTCGTCGGTCATCGGGCGGCCTTGCGGCAGCAAGGACAGGCGCGTCGGCGCGTCGCACTCGAACAAGACCGGTCGCAGCCCAAGGCTGCGGGCGCGCAGCGCGAGGGCCGCCGCCACCACCGACTTGCCGACCCCGCCCTTGCCGGTGACGAACACCATCTGCCGCGACGTCAGGGTCTCGTCCAGCCGCGCGCGCGCGCGCCGCTCGGCGAGGCTGTCGTCGACACCAGCCGCACCGCCGCCCGTGGGGCCACCGGGCGCTGCGGTCGGGGTGGTCATCAGTGGACGCTCACTTCGGAGATGCAGGTGCGGTTCCCCTTGCCCTGCACGATGGCCTTGCCGAGCGTCAGGCGCACCTTCTTTGCCTTCGTCGTGCCATCGAAGAAGACCAGCGTCGTCTTCGCCCACGGACGATCCTTCAGCTTCACCAGGTTGTCGGCGAAGGCCACCGCTGGCGCGTCGAACCTGCCCGGCTCGCGCCGGTTGATGACCGCGG
>VGSZ01000466.1 GCA_016874845.1 Deltaproteobacteria bacterium | reverse complement strand
CTCGCCCTCGCCCTCGCCCTCGCCCTCGCCCTCTTCGCCGTTGCTGTCCTCGTCGGACGGCGGGCAGGCGGTCGGGAGCAGGACGCTGGTCAGGGCGAGCACGCAGGCCCACGAGGGGGACGGTCGGGTGCGCATGCGCGAAACTCTAGCCTGCGGGAGGACCGGCGCACGTTTTCGAGCGGTGTCGCGACCGTCGCGCAAACGACGACGACGATGACGACGAGGACCGGAGCCCGCCGCGGCCGCGGGCGCTGCCCAGGCAAAGCGCCGTATCCTGCTACAACGACGCCATGGACCGTCCTGCGTACGTCGGCATCGATCTGGGCACGAGCAACTCGACGGCGGCGGTGTTCGACGGCGAGGCGCTCACCGTCGTGCGCAACAGCGCCGGGTCGTCGCTGACGCCGACGGTGGTGCGGCTGTCGGCCAAGGGCGCGGTGACCGTGGGCGAGAAGGCCCGCCGCTTTCTCGACAGCGATCCCGACAACACCCGCGGCGGCTTCAAGCGCCTGATGGGCACCGACACGACGCTGTCGTTCACGGCGGCGCAGCGCGCGCTGCGGCCGGAGGAGCTGTCGGCCGCGGTGCTCCAATCCTTGATCCACGACGTCGACGTCCAGCTTGGCGTGCGTCCGCGCAGCGCGGTCATCACGGTCCCGGCGTTGTTCGAGCTGCCCCAGACCCGCGCCACCGCCGAGGCCGCCCGCCTCGCCGGCTTCGAGCGCGTCGAGCTGCTGCAGGAGCCCGTCGCCTCGGCGCTCGCCGCCGGCATGAAGACCGGCACCGACGGCGCCTGGCTCGTCTACGACCTCGGCGGGGGCACCTTGGACGTGTCGCTGCTGCAGGGCGAAGGCGGCGTGCTGCGCGTCGTCGGCTACGACGGCGACAACTTCCTCGGCGGCCGCGACTTCGACGCCGCCATCGTCGCCTGGGCCGTCGAACTGCTGCAGGCCGATGGTGTCGCGGTCGATCCCACCAACCCGGCGCACCAGCCCTTCCTGCGGCGGCTGGCGGCGCTCGCCGAGGAAGCGAAGATCGAGCTCGGTCGCAGCGATGAGGTCACGCTCACCGGCGGCGGCCCGCTGCTGCTCGGCGACGCCCCTGTCGACGTCGAGCTGCCGCTGTCGCGTGCGGTTCTCGAGCGGCTCGTCGCCCCGCTGGTCGTCCGCTCCACCGACGTGTGCGCGCGCCTGCTCGCCGCCCACGGCGTCGAGCGCTCCGCGCTTGAGCGCGTCGTGCTCGTCGGCGGGCCGACGGCGATGCCGTTCGTGCGATCGCTGGTCGCGGAGCGCGTCGGCCCGCTGGCTGCCGCTGCCCTCGACCCGATGACGCTGGTGGCCCAGGGCGCGGCGCTGCAGGCGGCGGCGAGCAGCCTCGACGCGCGGCCGACGGCGCTGTCGCCGCGCGTCGACGCCGGCCACCCGCTCGTGGTCAAGGCGCCGACGCTGTCGACGGACCTGCTGCCCTTCGTCATCGTCCGCGTCGTCGAAGTCGACCGCGCGGGCGCGCCGGCGTCGCTGCGGCTCGTGCGCCAGGGCGAGCCGGCATGGGCGAGCGACTGGGTCGCCCGCGACGCCGACGGCGCGTTCGTGGTGATGGCCGAGCTGTTGGCCCGGCGGGGCAACACCTTCGCCCTGCAGGCGCGCGACGGCGGGGGCGTGGAGGTCGCGACCTCGCCATCGACGCTGACCATCGTCCACGGCGTTACCATCGGCGATCCGCCCGTGAGCCGGTCGGTGGGCGTGGCCCTCGCCAGCGACGCTGTTCGCGTCTACTTCGAGAAGGGCACGCCGCTGCCGGTGCAGCGGACCTTCACCCACCACACCATCGAGACCGTCACACCGGGCTCAGCAGGACAGGCCCTGCGCATCCCGCTCGTGCAGGGCGAGCTGGAGGAGGCCCACCTGTGCCGCCTGATCGGCTCCCTCGAGGTGGCGGCCGCCGAGCTCGACCAGGTGCTGCCGGCGGGCTCCGTCGTCGAGGTGACCCTCGCCCTCGACCGCGGCGGCCAGCTGGCGGCGCAGGCGTGGATCCCGCAGCTGCAGCGGCGCTTTACGTCGGTGGCGCACCTCGTCGTGCCCGAGGCCAGCGTCGACGCGCTGCGCGCCGGCGTGGCCCAGCTGCTCGAGCGGCTGGCGGCGCTGCGGGCCGCCGCCCGCCGCCACGGCGTCACTGTCGTCGTCGAGCGCGTCGACACGCTGCTGCGCGAGCAGCAGGAGGCCGAGCGAGCCCTCGGCCGCGCGCTCGGCGGTGACGAGGAGTCGGGGCAGCGGGCGCGGCGGCTGCTGCTCGATCTGGAGGCGCGGGTCGCCGAGCTGGAGGCAGCGGGGCGGTGGCCCGAGCTCGAGGCGCGGGCGCTGGAGGAGATCGCGTGGGCGGCGGGCTTGATCGGCGCCGACGGCACCGCCGCCGAGAGGGCGCTGCTC
>VGSZ01000465.1 GCA_016874845.1 Deltaproteobacteria bacterium | reverse complement strand
CGCTGGCCCCGAGCGGTACCGCCATGTGGCCGGGCTCGTCCGGTCGCAGCAGACGCCCGGCGGCCGGACCGCGGTGGTCGTCTCGGCGATGGCGAAGGTCACCGACGCGCTCTTCGACTGCTGCGCCCGCGCCGCGCAGGGAGCTGACGCCGACGACGCGCTCGACGCCGTCATCCACCGCCACCACGGCTGCATCGACGCGCTCGTCGCCGACCTCGGCGCCGAGCGCGCCGCGGCGCTCAAGACCGCCATCGACGACGACACCCGCGGCATCCGCTCGCTGCTCGGCGCGGTGCGCATGATGGGCAGCCGCGTCGACGTCATCGACGAGGTGGTGGCCGGCCACGGCGAGGTCTGGTCGGCGCAGATCCTCGCCGCCGTGCTCGGCGTGCCGTGGCTCGACGCCCGCAAGTGCCTGATCGTCGAGGCCGGCGCCCAACCGGTCGTCGACGAGACCGAGAGCCGCCGTCGTACGCGCGCGTTCGTCGATCCCCCCGACGGCCCACCCGTCGGGCTCGTCGTGATCACCGGCTACGTCGCCACGACCCGCGACGGACGGCCGACGACGCTGAAGCGCAACGGCAGCGACTTCTCGGCGTCGATCTTCGGCGCGCTGCTCGATGCCCGCGAAGTCGTGATCTGGACCGACGTCGACGGCGTGCTGTCCGCCGACCCGCGGCGCGTTCCCGAGGCAGTGCTGCTCGACGAGATGTCCTACGCCGAGGCGATGGAGCTGGCCTACTTCGGCGCCAAGGTGGTGCACCCGCGCACGATGCAGCCCGCCGTCGACCAGAAGATCCCCATCTGGATCAAGAACACCTTCCGCCCCAACGTGAAGGGCACGGTCATCCACGCAGTGCCGCCGCGCACCGAGGACGATCCGCGCCCGCCGGCCCCCGCGGTCAAGGGCTTCACGACCATCGACGGAATCGCGCTCTTGAACCTCGAGGGCACCGGCATGGTCGGCGTGCCCGGCGTCGCCGAGCGCCTGTTCGGCGCGCTGCGCCAGGCCGGCGTCTCCGTCGTCGTGATCTCCCAGGCGAGCAGCGAGCACTCGATCTGCTTCGCCATCCCCGACGCGCAGGTGGCGATGGCGAAGAGAGCCGTCGACGACGTCTTCGCCGCCGAGCGGGCCCAGGGGCTGGTCGCCGACCTCGCTGTCGTCACCGGGTGCAGCGTCCTGGCCGCGGTCGGCGACGCCATGGCCGAGCAGCCCGGCGTCGCCGCCCGCTTCTTCGGCGCCCTCGGCGACGTCGGCGTGAACATCAAGGCGGTGGCCCAGGGCAGCAGCGAGCGCAACATCACCGCCATCATCGACGGCCGCGACAGCACTCGCGCGCTGCGCGCCGTGCACGCGCGCTTCACGCTGTCCGACCTGACGTTGTCGGTGGGGGTCGTCGGCACTGGCCTGATCGGCAAGGCGTTCCTCGCCCAGCTCGAGCAGCAGCGCGACGAGCTGCGTCGGCGCTACAAGGTCGACCTGCGCGTGCGCGCCGTCGCGAACAGCCGGTCGATGGTGCTGCACGACAGCCGCGCCGCCGTCGACGCCCTGGCCGAAGGTGGCGTGCCGCTGTCGCTCGATGCGCTGGCTGCCCACGTGCGCGCCGACCACCTGCCCCACGCGGTGATCGTCGACTGCACCGCCGGCGACACCGTGGTCGATGCCTACGCCGGCTGGCTGCGTCGCGGCATCCACGTGATCACACCGAACAAGCGCGCGGCGTCGGGCCCCCTGCCCCGCTGGCGCGCCATCCAGGCTGCCGCCCGCGCCGGCCACGCGCGCTACTTCGGCGAGGCCACCGTCGGCGCCGGCCTGCCGGTGATCACGACGCTGAAAGACCTGAGGAACACGGGCGACACCGTCGTCGCCGTCGAGGGTGTCTTGTCGGGGACGCTGTCGTGGATCTTCAACACGTTGGCGCCGGGCGAGTCGTTCTCGGAGCGCGTCCGCGAGGCGAGGCGCCTCGGCTACACCGAGCCCGACCCGCGCGAGGACCTCAGCGGCCTCGACTTCGCGCGCAAGCTGGTCGTCCTCGCCCGCGAGATGGGGCGCGACGTCAGCCTCGAGGACGTCGACGTCGAGGACCTCGCCCCGGGGGCGCCGTTCGGCGCGCCGCTCGACGCGCTGCTGGCGAGTCTTCAAGGCGTCGACCGGGCCATCACCGCCCGGCAGCAGGCGGCGCAGTCTGCCGGGCAGGTGCTGCGCATGGTCGGCGTCGTGCCCGAGACCGGTCGACCCTCGGTACGGCTGCTGGCGCTGCCGCTGACGCATCCGTTCGCGCGCCTCGACGGCAGCGACAACATCCTCGCGTTCCGCACCCGGCGCTACGCGACCGGCCCCCTCGTCGTGCAGGGGCCAGGCGCCGGCCCCGAGGTCACCGCCGGTGGCGTCTTCGGCGACCTGCTGCGCGTCGTCAGCCATCTGGGCGGCGCG
>VGSZ01000464.1 GCA_016874845.1 Deltaproteobacteria bacterium | reverse complement strand
CGGGGGGCTGGCTGCGCTGGCTACGGGAGACCTTCGTCGAGCCGTGCTCGCGCCTGCTGCAGCTGATGCTGGGGGCGCCAGCGTCGTCGGCGGCGGACACGCTGCTCGTCGAGGACGACCTGCGCAAGCGCCTGACCTTCGCGCAGGCAGCGTCCGCCGACGAGGCCGAGGCGCAGCTCGGCGCGCAGCAGGTGCGCGACTACCTGACCGCCCGCGGCCACGGCGCCGGCGGCGTCGACTTCGTCTACCGCCGCTACCCCGGCGGCGACGTCGCCGTCGACTTCCACCTGCGGCCCGGCGAGGTCACGCCGGTGGACCACGTGCGCCTGCTCGGGGCCCGCACGCTCCCCGCCGAGGACGTGCTCGACGACATCGCGCTTGCCTCGGTGCCGCGCAGCTTCACGAGCCCGGGGTTCGTCACCGCCGAGCAGCTTGACGACGACGTGAAGCGGCTGGTGGCCTGGTATGGCCGGCAGGGGTTCCCTGAGGTCGGTGTCACCGCCCACGCCAGCCGCGAAGGCGACGGCAACGTCGTGATCGTCTTCGTCGTCGACGAGGGCCCACGCTTCCTGCTCGAGCGCGTGGTGCTTCAGGGCGGGGACCCGGTGCTCGCCCCCGACGTGCTCGCCGCCCTCGTCCACTGCACGGGGGACCCCGCGGCGCCGCGCCTCGATCGCCCCCGGCGCGGTACCGACTGCCGCGGCAGCCCGCTCTTGCCCGACGAGCTCGACCCCGACGCGCGGCGCGTCGAGGCGACCTACGCCGCCCGCGGCTACCCGCCCGTGCAGGCCGGGCTCGACCTCGGCTTCGACGAAGGCGGGCGCGCCCAGGTGCGCGTCACCGTCACGCCGAAGCGCACCGGAGCCGCGCGCGACGACGCGTTGCCGCCCGGGGCGGTGAAGCCGCTGCGCCTCGGCGAGATCTTCGTCGAGGGCAACCTCGACACCGACCGCGAGGTGCTGCTGCGCGAGATGGGCCTCGACCAGGCCCACCCAGGCGACCACCTCGACCCGACGGCCATCGGCAAGGGCGTCGCCCGGCTCAGGCGCACCGGCCTGTACTCGCGCGTCGACCTCGAGCTGCTCGGCGTCGACGACGGAGACGATGTTGCCCACGTGCGCGTCACTGTCGAGGAGCGGTCCAGCTCGACCGTCGATCTGTCGGCGGGCTTCTCGACGCAGCAGTTCTTCTCGCTGCGGCTCGAAGGGCGCGAGAAGAACCTGTGGGGCTCGATGTTCGACGCCAGCGCCGCCGCCGACATCGGTCTGTTCATCGGTCGCGCGTCGCAGGTGCGCACGCAGCTGCGCTGGCCGCGGGTGCTCGGCAGCGACATGTCGCTGTCGTTCACGCCGGCGGCCCTGTCGTACACCGACGCGCCCGCCGGCATCGTGAAGAGCGTCCCGTCGACGACGGCAGGTCAGCAGGCCGGCGCCAGCTGGTCCCTGCCGGACGCGCGCCGAAGGCTGTTGTCGGCGGGCACGTCGCTGTCGCTCGACTGGCGCGCGGCGGGCATCAACCCGCTCGTGGACGACAAGCTCACCCTTGGCGCGGCCATCGAGGCGCGCTCAGACTGGCTGCAGGTGCAGGGCGACTACCACGCGCCGCTGTCGGTCGAGGCGCTCGCGCGCGTCGACGGCCTCCTCGACGTCCTCGACGTCGTCGACCCGACGTTGGTGGTGTCGTTCACGCCGCGCGTCGCCTACTCGAACATCGACAACCCCTTCGACCCGCGGCACGGCCTCGGCTTCGAGCTGTTCGTGCGTACGTCGCCGCTGACGCTGGCGCCCTACGCTGTCGTCGGCGCGCTGGCCCGCGGGTACGCGACCACCTTCGGCGATCGCCTGACCTTCGCCGGCGGCCTGCGCCTGCGCTGGGGCATCGCCGGCGAGAGCGGCCGCTGCGCCGTCGGTGACCAGCAGCGCTGCGAGTGGGCGCTGATGCAAAACGACCTGCTGCGGCCCGGCGGCGACCGCACAGTCCGCGGCGTCGCTGAAAACGGCGTCGGCGTCGTCGGCATTCGTTACGATCAGGCGCTGTCGCCGGTGGTGTTGAAGCGTGTCGTGCAGACCGGCGTGCGACCGGGCACCTTCGGCGCGGTGTTGAACCTCGAGACGCGCTTTACCCTGGTGCGCCAGCTCTTCCTTGGCGATCTGAAGCCGGCGCTCTTCACCGACATCGGGGTCAGCACCGACGACGCCGCCATCCCGTGGCGCTCCGTCGACGACTTCCTGACCGACCCGCGCCTCGCCGTCTCGGTGGGCGCCGGACTGCGCTACGTATTACCCGTCGGGCCGCTGTCCCTCGACATCGCGTGGTCGCCCTTCGACGAGAAGACCGCCGGCGCGCTGCCGGTGACCGTCTCGGGCGCCCTTGGCTACATCTTCTGACCCCACCCACCCTCCTGCGAGCGCCGACGATGACGACGACGACGATGACGACCGCGACCAGCACACCGTCCCCGCCGAGCC
>VGSZ01000463.1 GCA_016874845.1 Deltaproteobacteria bacterium | reverse complement strand
GACAGACTGCACCACCGGCGAGGCCAGACCCCACGCCGCCCCTCCGCCCAGACGACGACGGTTGGCGGCAGCGCAGGCGGCGGCGACGACCAGCGCCAGGGTGGCGACGACGTCGTCGTGCCGGTTCGCGGTCGCGGTCGCGAGTCCGCCGGCGACGACGGGCGCCCAGGCGCCGAGCGCCAGCAGCGCCGCCAGCGGCACGAGCCGGTCGCCGTGCAGCGCACGCGCGTTCTTGGCGAACCCCTGCACGACCTCGGCGGCGGTGGTGTACATGCGCGTGCGCGCCAGCCCGCGCACATCGACGAGGCGGACGCGGTGCCCGCGCGCCTTCAGCCGCCGGGCCAGAAAGACGTCCTCGAGCACGGTGTCCTGCACGCCAAGGAAGCCGCCGACGTCGTCGAGGGCGTCGCGCCGCACGAGCAGCAGCTGGCCGTTGAGGAACGCGACCGGGCGGGCGTCGTCGTGCACGTGGCTCGGCGGGTGGGTGGCGGCGACGGCGGCGACGAAGGCCGGCACCAGCGCCCGCTCGACGGCGGTGACGGTTTCGAGGTCGGGCAGCCCGGACAGCGCGGCGGCGCGGCTGTCCTGCAGCGCGGCCACGAGCCCGCCGAGCAGGCCGGGCTGCACGACGACGTCGGCGTCGAGGCACAGAACGAGCTCGGTGCGGGGCAGGGCGGCGACGCCGAAGGCCAGCGCGCGCGGCTTGCCGAAGCGGCCCGGCGGCGGCGGACCGGGGCCGCCCACGACGGTGAGCCGGGGGTCGTCCAGGGCGCGGGCGACGCGGGCGGTGCCGTCGTCGGAGTCGTCGTCGACGACCACCACCTGCAGGTGCGGCGACGGGTCGGCGAGCAGGGCCTGCAGGGTCGGGGGCAGGCGGCGCACCTCGTTGCGCGCTGGGATGACCACGACGAGGTCGCGCTCCAGCGGGCGCGGGGTGATTGGGGTGATGTGGCGCGCCTCGCGCTGGCCGCGCCAGAAGGCCGCCCCATAGACGAGCGCCCCGAAGACCGCGGCGGCGACGGCGAGGACGGCGAGCACGAGCGAAAGGCTACCCGCGCCGCACCCCCGATGCTAACCGCGTCTTCATGCTGCGCGCGCGCGCTTCCCTCGCCCTCGTCGTCCTGCTCGCCGTCGCAGCGGCGGTCCCTGGGGCGGGCTGCACGCCGAAGTTCGACCCGGCGTCGCTCATCAAGAACGAGCGCATCATCGCTGTCGTCGCCGACCCGCCCGAAGCGGTGCCCGGCGCGAGCGTCACGCTGACCCCGATCGTCGTCGGGCTCGGCGGCACGCTCGCCGAGGGCGACGGCTACACCGCGGCGTGGTGGCGCTGCCCCGACGACGACAGCGACTCGCTGGGCGACTTCTGGCAGTGCACCGAGGCGTCGAAGCGCGTCGAGCTTGGCGGCGGCGTTCCGTATGTCGACGTCGTCCCGGAGGATCTTTTCGGACCGTTGCCTCCGGTACCATCGGTGCCGCCGGACCCAGCCGACCCGGCCAATCCGGCCGAACCCGATGACGACGCGGCCGACGAGGGGCTCGGCGCCGCGGCGGCCGAGAGGTCGCTGGGCGCGCTGCTCGGCTACTGGCGTGTCGTCGGGCTGACGGTGCGCGGCGACGACGACCGGGTCGTCGAGGGCTTCAAGCGCGCGCCGGTCTTCCTGCCGGTGCCTCTCGCGCAGATCGACGAGCGGCTGGCGGCCATCGACGTGCGCGTGGCCCCCGAGGGCGGCGTCACCCAGACGAACACCAACCCGCTGCTGAACGCCGTCACCGTGCACGAGGGCGCCGTCGACGGCCCCACCGTCGACAAGCTCGACAAGGGCGGCACGTACTTCTTCGTGCCGCGCTACGACGCCCGCTCGCTCGAGGCGTACCAGTCGCTGAAGGCCGACCTCAGCGGCCTGCCCCTCGACGACCCCGACGCGATGGCGGCGCTGTCCGTCGACGAGCTGCTGCCGCGGTTCCAGAAGGTGCAACGCTGCGAGATCCCTATCTTCAACTGGTACGTCACCGCGGGGAAGGTGCGCCGCGAGATCACGCTCGCCGAGGGCGCCGTCGCCGACACGTTCGATCCGCGCGGCGTGGCCTGCCCGCCCGTCGAGGGCGAGCCGCGCACCGCCGACACCGCGTTCACCGCGCCCGCAGGCACCGACGATGACCCGCTGCCCGAGGGCGGCGTCGTGCACGCGTGGGTTGTCATGCGCGACGGTCGCGGCGGCACGGCGGTGCGCGCCTTCGACCTGCCGGTGGAGTGACCATGAAGATCGTCGTCGTCGGTTCGGGGGGGCGCGAGCACGTGCTGGCGTGGCGGCTGGCCTGTGGCGCGGGCGACGTGCCCCGCCGCGACCGCGAGATCATCGTGGCGCCCGGCAACGCCGGCATCGCCCGCTTCTTCCGCTGCGCGCCGGCGAAGACCGTCGACGACATCGTCGCGCTGGTGCTGCGCGAGGGCGCCGACCTCGTCGTCGTCGGCCCCGAGGCGTGGCTCGAGCA
>VGSZ01000462.1 GCA_016874845.1 Deltaproteobacteria bacterium | reverse complement strand
GCCCGAGCGCAACGGCAGCGCGCGGACGACCAGATCGGCCCCGCCGCAGTTGGCAACCTGCACGGCGCGATCGGCGGTGGTTCCCTGCGCGACGTTGCCGAAGTCGACCTCGACGGGCGTGACGGTCACGCAGGGTGCGACGCCGACGCCGGACAGCGGCACGTCGAGGGCTTGCTCCGGCGGTCCGCCGCCACCGAACGAGAACGCCTGCTCCTGGTAGGTGAAGTGCGCCGTCGCCGCCTTCGGCCCCGCCGTCTCAGGGCGGAAGCTGACGATGAACGACGTCTCCTCGTCCGCGGGGATGATCGCGCCGAACGGAAAGAGGTCCTGCAGGAACGGCGGCAGCTGGTCGCCGATCTGCGTCAGCGGCGGCTCGATCAGGCCGAACTCGGTGGTGCCCGCCGGCTCGATGCGCACATCGGTGACGATGCAGGTCTCGGTGCCGACGTTGCGCACGCGCACCTCCTGCTCGGTCTGGCGGCGCAGCGTGCGGTTGCCGAAGTTGAGCGCAGTGGGGATCGGCTCGAGGAAGCACGGCGACACCTCGACCGACGTGCCCTGCAGCGGCACGTCGATGGTCGGGTTCCGCGGATCGTCGGTGACGACGCGCAGCGTGTCGCTCTGCGCGCCCGCCACCGCCGTCGGGGCGAACGTCACCGCGACGGTGCCGAACTGCTGCGGGCCAAGGACGTCGCCGGCGGTGAGGTCGACCAGCGCCCGCGAGAACGGCGCGCCGCCCATGACGTCGGCGGACGTGAACCGGCAGTCGCGGTCACCGATATTGCGCACGACCACGTTCTGCGTCGACGTGCGGTTCTCGCCGACGCTGCCGAACTGCACCGCCTGCGGCAGCACCTGGATGCGGCACGACGGCGGCAACGTGGCGATGCCAGCGAGCTCGATGCGGAACGCGCCCTCGAGGTCGGTGTCTAGATCGATGACGCCGCCGTTGCCGGTCGCCGGCGCGAACTGTCCGGGCTGCTCGGGGTCGAAGACGACGGTCAAGGTCGCCTGCTGGTTGACGTCGAGGGTCTGGCCCGTGACCGGCGTGACGAGTTCGAACGGCTCGGGGAATTGCGCGTTCAGGGCGGCCCCCTGCAGCTGGAAGGCGCGCGTCCCGCACGACGTCAGCGTGACCTGCTCCTCGCGGCGTTCGCCGACGGTGAGCGTGCCGAAGTCGACGACGCCGCGATCGGCGCACAACTGGGGCGCGTCGCCCTGACCGGTCAGGCGCGCGAGCAGCACGGGGCTGTCCGGATCGTCGCTGAGCAGCTTGACGACGACGCAGCTCGGCTGGCCGCTTGACGGCGTGAAGCGGACGACGACCTCGCTCGACCCGCCCCGGGGCACCGTCAACGCGCGCGGCGCGCCAGCGACGCTGGCGGGCTGGTCGACCACGAACCCCGCCGACGGCACCGGGCACAGCAGCGGGTCCGCGCCGAGCGCGACGTCGGCGACGTGGAGGTTGGCGTTGCCGCGGTTCTCGAGGGCGAAGCGCGCGGTGACGGCGGTGCCGAGGGCGCTCGTGCCGAGGCCGATGTCGAGGTTCGCCGCCGGCGGCGCGTTCTGCGTCTGGTAGACGAGCACCGCGTCGGGCGCGGGCGCCTGGCCGAGGACCTCGTCGCAGCTGCAGGCCGACACGATGTCGAGCGCCGACGACGCGAACAAGAGAGGCACGACCAGCAGGCGGCTGCGCATGGGATCCTCCGAAGATTGGTCCGTGTATCCAGCCGGTAGGCGCAGAAAAGTGGCCGCTGGGTCGGCAGGGGCCTTCGTCGACAACGCAACGCGTCGACCGACCGCGTTGCCGACTGGCAGTCGACGGTCCGTCAGCGGCGTCGCCGCACGGACGGGCATTGTGGGCGAACGCGCCGTGTGAAAATCGAGCGCCCATGCGGGCGGAGTCTCTTCTCGTCGTCGGTGACGTCGACACGCGCGGCTGGCGCGGGTCCTTGCTCGCCGCCGTGGTTGTCGCTGGTGTCGGCTGCGCGCCGGCGCCTGGCCCCACGTTTGTCGCCCACGCGCTGTCGCGGCCGCTGTCGGGCCCCTGCCCCGTCGACGGCTCGACCGCCCGCGGCGAGTTTGCCTCGGAGGTGCAGGCGTTCGCCGCCACGGTCGTAGGGCCCGATCTGGACGCGCCCATCGTCGCGGATGGCGACGCTCCCCTCGTCGTCACCGGCATCCCCGCCGGGCCCGAGCGCGTTGCGGCGCTGTTCGGCATGACCAACGGCGTGCCGACGTGGCGCGGGGTGAGCGCACCGTTCGAGGTCGAGGCTGGCAGCGACGTCGCCATCGACGTGCTGCTGGCGCGCGTCGCCGACCTGTCGTGCACGCGGGGCACGAGCCAGAGCCCACGCGCCTTCCACACCGCGACGCTGCTCGACGATGGTCAGGTGCTGATCGTGGGCGGCGCCAGCGAGATCGTCGACGCTCAGGTTACCTGCGGCGTCGGCTGTCGGCGGGCGCCGGCGGCCGCCGCCCCGGCGCCCTACCATCCCCGC
>VGSZ01000461.1 GCA_016874845.1 Deltaproteobacteria bacterium | reverse complement strand
CCGACCCCTTCGACGACCGCCGCGAAGACCAGCGCCTCGCCTTCGGCCGCCTGTACGCCCGCTACGCCCGTCGCGGCGGCGGCCTCGCCGTGCAGGCCACCGCGTGGGTCGGCGTTGACGAGACGGTCGCCACCACCAGCACCGGCCCGGTGCGCACGGCGACCCAGGCCGCGACGCCGTCCGTGGGAGCGCGCGCGTGGGTCCGCCACCGGCTGTCGTCGACGTGGGCGCTGCAGACCGGCGTCGACGCGCTGGTGTCGTCGTCCACCCTCGCGCGTCTGGGCTCGCTGGCGCTGCCCCCTCGCGAGGGTGACCGGGCGGTCTTTGGCGCCGTGCCCGCCGACGACGAAAACGCTGATCGCTGGGCGACGCTGCTGGCCGACGTCGCGCCGTTCGTCACCGCCGACGTCACGTGGGGCGCCTGGACGGTGTCGCCCGGCCTGCGCGTCGACGGCTGGGCCTTGTCGGCCAGCCGCAAGACGCCGCGCGTGGGCACCACGCCGTCGATCGGGACGACGCGCCTGGCCTTCACCCCCGACCCGCGCGTGGCTGTCCTGTGGAAGGCTGCGCCGTGGCTGTCGCTGCGCGCCGCCGGCGGCCTGTACCACCAGCCGCCGCCCGTCGCCGACACCAGCGCCGTCTTCGGCGCGCCGACCATCGGGCTCGAGCGCGCGCTGCACCTGTCGGGCGGCGGTCAGGCGCGCGTCGTCGACGGGCCGGGCGCCGTCGACGTCGACGTCACGCTCTTCTATCGCCTCGCCGACGGGCTCGTGACCCGCGTACCGTCGTCACAGCCGCCGCTCGCGGGCGCGCTCGCCAACGATGGCGTGGGCGTCGCGGCGGGGGCAACGTTGTCGGTGCGGCGTGCGCTCGGCGAGGACGGTGCGTTCGGCTGGCTGGCGTACACGCTGTCGCGCAGCGTGCGGCAGGACGACGTCACCGCGGTCTATCGGCTGGCGGATTTCGATCAGACCCACGTGCTCACGGCGGTGGCGGCGGCGCCCCTCGGCCCGGTGGTGGCAAGCCTGCGCGCGCGGGCCGCCACAGGGATGCCGCGTCCCCCGGTGGTGGGCGCCGTCTACGACGCCCGCCGCGACCGCTTCGAGCCGGTGCTCGGGCCGCACAACACGAGCCGCCTGCCGCCGTTCTTCCAGGTCGACGCCCGCGTCGAGCACACGCTCGTCGTCGCACCGTTCGCCGTGGATCTGTCCCTCGAGCTCTTGAACATCACGCTGCGCGACAACGCCGAGGAGGTCGTCTACGACGCTGACTTCACCGATCGCGCCTTCGTCACCGGCGTCCCGTTTCTCGCCGTCGCCGGCGCACGGGTGCGCTTCTGAGGCGCGCGCAACCGCTCCTGCTCCTGCTCGCGGCGTCGACGACGGCGGTGGCCGGCTGCCGGCCACCCCTCGACGACCGCGTGTCGCTGGTGGTCGGGCGGCGCGTGCTGGCGGTGGCCGCCGACCCGCCCGAGGTTGCCCCCGGCGACCCGGTGACGCTGCGCGCGCTGGTCGTCGACGAAGACGGCGTCGTCGACCAGCCGGCGGTGCGTTGGTCGCTCTGTCGCGCGCCCCGCGGTGCGGCGGAGAGCGACAGCATCCCGGACGCCTGCGTCGACGGCGACGTCGATGCCATCGACGACCAGGACCCCGCTGATGCCGACGCCTTGGTCGTGGTGCCCGTGTCGTCATGCGCGCTGTTCGGCCCTGATGTCGCGGGCGGCGCGCGGCCGCCGGATCCCGATGGCACCGGGGGATACTTCCTGCCGGTACGGCTCGACGTCGATGGCGCGCCGCTGGCGTTCGGAGCCGTGCGGCTCGCCTGCCGGCTCGGTGACGCTGACGTCGACGTGGCGCGCACTTTCGGGCGCCGCTACGCGCGCAACGTCGCACCGACGTTCGCCGTCGACGTCCCCGCGCGCGTCTCCGCCGGCGACGCCATCGACATCGCGGTGCGCTGGCCAGCAGCGAGCGCCGAGGACTTCGTCGTCTACGACCGCGACGCCCAGCGGCTGGTGACGACACGCGAGGGAATCGTGGCGTCGTTCTTCGCTACCAACGGCGTCTTTGCCGTCGACCGCCGTGGGGCGGAGGAGGAGGGTGAGGTGCAGCGCGTGACGACAACGAACAATGGCTGGACGGCGCCGTCGGCCGCCGGCGTCGTGCACCACCAGATCGTCGTGCGCGACGGCCGCGGCGGCGTGGCCTGGACGGCGTTTGACGTCGTCGTCGCCGGTCGCTGAGCGGGGGCACCGCCCGGCCGCGGCGAGCGGCGCGGTCCGGTGTCTCGCTCTTCACGGCTGACAACGGATTTAGCCCGGAGATCGACCAGAGATCACCGCCAGATCACCTGAGGTAAACGCCCCAACATCCCGATTTTAAGAGGATTTACGTGGCGGCGTGACGACGCAAAAGACTGACGCTTGACATTCGTTTGAGGATCCGTACAATGCGCGCCACCCCGCAGACAAAACCGACACGGTGCGTCCAAGGGAAACCGGGCAGCTGGCTT
>VGSZ01000460.1 GCA_016874845.1 Deltaproteobacteria bacterium | reverse complement strand
GATTTTGTTGCCATCGTCGAGCCGCCCCGACATCCCGCGCGCCCTCGAAGCCGCGTGCCTCGCGGCGCTGACGCGGCCGCTCGAACACCGGACGCCATCGGCCGAGGCGTTGGCCCACGCCCTCGACGACGTGCTCGGCGCGGTCGACGGAGCCGCCCTGCTGGCGATGACGCTCGCCAACCTCGGGCTCGTGCCCCGCCGACAGCAGGCGCCTCGCGTCCGCGGTCGCGGCTCCGCCGCCGCCGAGGCGACGGCGCCCCGCCCGGGCGCCCGCACGATGCCCACACGCCCGCTGCCTGGAACCCACGACGACGAGGTCCGGCGTCTCGTGGCGGCGATGGCCAAGGACCCGTCGCTCGCGGCGATCGCCGACCTCGGTGACCGCTATGCCGCGCTTGGTCTACGAGCCGAGGCCTCGTCAGCGATTCGCACCGCCGCCTACCACTACGCCCACCGCGGCCTCCTGGTGCAGGCCGTGTGCACCGCCCACGCGCTCCGCCCCCTCGTCGATCACGAGACGTTCTCGACCGAGCTCGAGCGGCTTGCCCGCCTGCGCGACCAGACTGCCGCGGGACTTGAGGAGGCGCTGCGCCACGTCGAGCATTGCATCTTCGCCGACGCCGTCGCCGACGCCGATGCGGGCAGCGTCGACGACCAGACTCTGGAGCCCACGTTCGTTCCCCCCAAGGCGCCGCTGCTGGCGATGCTATCGACGCAGGATTTCGTGAAGCTCGCGCAGCTCGCCCGCGTCGAGCGCCGCTCGGCAGGCACCCACGTCCTCGTCGAAGGCCAGCGCGGCGACGCGCTCTTCGCCGTCGGCCGCGGCCAGCTCGTCGTCCACACGCAGCGGCTGGGCACCACCGACGCCGACGAGGGCGAGCGTGCGTACCTCGCCGCGCTCGGCGAGGGCGACTTCTTCGGCGAGCTCAGCTTCCTGACCCGCTCATTGCGCACGGCGACGGTCGAGGCGGCGTCGGAGGTCGTTCTGCTGCAGATCGACCGCGACGTCGTCGACCTGCTGGCGTCGGCGGAGGCCGCGTTCCGCGTCCACCTCGTCGACTTCTACAAGGAGCGCGTCGCCGAGCTCGTCCTCGCGAAGAACCCGATCATCGGAGCCCTGCCCGCCGAGGTGCGCCGCGGGATCGTGTCGGTGGCCGAGGTTCGCAAGCACCGCCGCGGCGACGTGATCGTGCGCGAAGGCGACGCCGCCGACGAGCTCTTCGTGCTGCTGGCCGGCGAGGCCGAGGTGACGCGCTCGGCCGCGGACTACACGGTCTTCATCAACAAGCTGCAGCCCGGCCAGCTGTTTGGCGAGATGGCGCTGCTCGGGAGCTCGGTGCGCACCGCGACGGTGCGCGCGATGGGCAACGTCGAGGTCCTCGGCGTGCGCCGTCAGGACGTCGAGGCGGCGCTCGCCACCGACACCCGCGTACGTGACCTGCTCGAGGCCGCGATGAGGGTGCGCGCCGCCGAGTCCGAAGCGCGCTTGCGCGAGTCGGTCCGCATCTTCGAGGGCGTCTAGCAGCCTGCGGTGAAAATGGCCGAAGGCCGTTTTCGCCGAGGGCTGCGTCTCGGGTGGGGGGCCCCGTCGGTGCGGGCGCCACCACCAGGTTCTCGTCTCGGCGCGTCCCCAACGAACGAGCCGACCCGAAGGTCGGCTCGTTCGTTCTGCGTGGGGCGATTGACGGGGCTCGAACCCGCGACACCCGGAATCACAATCCAGTGCTCTACCAGCTGAGCTACAACCGCCACGTTCGGGTCGTGTGTTGCGTCCTGCATCGACATCGTCAAGACACCTTCAAGGCGGCAGGGAGGGCTAGACGATGGACGAGAAGCTTCGGGAAGCGCTGGGGCTCGGCCGAGACCTGTACCGCCAGCGGGACTTTGCCCGCGCCGAGCCGTACCTCGCGCAGGTGACCGCGGCGCAGCTGCCCTACGCCGACGTCTACAACATGCTCGGCGTCATCCATCACGACGCGGGTCAGTTCTCGAAGGCGCACGCCTGCTTCCAGGAGGCGCTGCGCATCAACCCCGCGTACACCGAGGCCTCGTTGAACCTCGCCGTGACGTACAACGACATGGGCCGCTACGCCGAGGCACGCGACCTCTATCTCGGCGCGCTGACGACGTCGACGCGGCCGGGGGCGAAGCTCGACTCGTTCGTGATGGGCAAGCTGGCCAACATGTACGCGGACATCGCCGAGGTCTACGTCGCTGCCGGCGCGTGGGACGAAGCCATCGCCGAATTCCGGCGAGCGCTCGCGCTGCGTCCGACCTTCGTCGACCTGCGCGTCCGGCTCGCGCAGGCCCTGCGCGATGCCCAGCGCCTTGACGAGGCCCTGCGCGAGCTGCGCGCGGTGCTGGCCCAGAGCCCCGACTACCTTCCGGCGCGCCTGTCGCTTGGGCTGACGCTGTTCTCGAAGGGTGATCACGCCGCCTCGCTGCACGTGTTCGAGGCCGTCCTGCAGAAAGAGCCCGAGCACCACCGCGCCCGGGTCTTTCGCGACATGATTCGCG
>VGSZ01000459.1 GCA_016874845.1 Deltaproteobacteria bacterium | reverse complement strand
ACGACGACGACGACACCGCCGACGACACCGCCGACGACACCGCCGACGACGACACCGCCGACGACGACACCGCCGAGACAGCGCGACGATTCGTCGTCACCGCCGCCGCCGCCGCGCGCGCGCCCGGCACGCCACCCACGAGCGACACCGCGACCGCCGCAACAACGACCAAGGCCGGCCTCACGCGCGCCTCACACCAGCGCGGCCCGCGCCACCGCGCGCTGCCACGTCGACAACTTCTTCTGCCGCCCCGGGGCGCCCATCGTGGGGCGGAACGTGCGGTCCTCGCGCCACACGCGCCGCACCGCGTCCTTCGACGCGAACACGCCGATGGCGAGGCCGGCGAGGGCCGCCGCGCCGAGCGCCGTCGTCTCGACGTTCTGCGGACGCACGCACGGCACGTCGAGCAAGTCGGCCTGCACCTGCATCAACAGGTCATTGGCCGACGCGCCGCCGTCGACCTTCAGCACCGTCAACGCGCCGGCGTCCTTCTTCATCGCCGCCAGGATCTCGACGTTCTGCAGCGCGATGCCCTCGAGCACCGCCCGCGCGATGTGCCCGCGGTGGCTGTCGCGCGACAGCCCGCACAAGAGGCCACGCGCGTCAGGCTGCCAGTGCGGCGCGCCCAACCCCGCCAGCGCCGGCACGAAGCAGACGTCGCCGGCGTCGTCGACGGTGCGGGCCAGCGCCTCGATCTCCGTCGCCTTGGCGACGAGCCCCAGGCCGTCGCGCAGCCACTGCACCGCCGCGCCGGCAATGAAGGCCGCGCCCTCGAGGGCGTAGGTGACCTCGCCGCCGACGCTGGCGGCGATGGTCGTCAACAACCCCGACGACGACGGCACCGCCTGCGTGCCGGTGTTCAACAGCATGAACGCGCCGGTGCCATAGGTGCACTTGGCCTCGCCCGGGGAGAAGCACGCCTGCCCGAACAGCGCCGCCTGCTGGTCGCCGGCGATTCCCGCCACCGGGATGCCGTCGGGCAGGAACGACAATCCCTTCGTACGTCCGTAGACCTCAGACGACGATTTGACCGCCGGCAACGCCTTTTTTGGGACATCAAACATCGCCAAGAGTTCATCGTCCCACTGCGCGGTATGAAGATCGAGCAGCAGCGTCCGCGACGCGTTGGTGGCGTCGGTGACGTGGACAGCGCCGCCGGTCAGCTTGTGCACCAGCCACGTGTCGATGGTGCCGAACAGCGCCTCGCCAGCGTCGACCTTCGCCCGCGCGCCCGCGACGTTTTCGAGCAGCCACTGCATCTTGGTGCCCGAGAAGTACGGGTCGAGCACCAGGCCGGTCTTCTGCTTGATCGTGGGCTCCAGCCCCTGCGCTTTCAGTGCACTGCAACGATCGGACGTCCGCCGGTCCTGCCAGACGATGAAGTTGTGCAGCGGCTGGCTCTGCTTGTCGAACAAGCAGGTGGTCTCGCGCTGGTTCGTGATGCCGATCCCGGCGATGGCCGAGGCCTCGATGCCTGCCGCCTTCAGCGCGCCGCCGACGGCGGCCTCGACGGACTCCCAGAGAGCACTCGCCTCGTGCTCGACGTGGCCGGGCTGCGGGAACACCTGCCGGAACTCGCGCGTGGCCTTGCCGCGCACGGCCAGCGTCTCGTCCACGAGCAGCGCGGTGCTGCCGGTGGTTCCCTGGTCGATCGCCAGGATGAAGCGGTGGGTCATCGACGGTTCCTTTCGTCGCCGCGGCGGGCGCCGTCGAGGGTTCTACAGCGTTCGCAGGCCGAACCGACAGGCGGGTCGTGCGGGGAGCACGACCCGTCCGCGGGGGCCGCTCAGCGCGCCTGCACCTGACGCAGCACGGTGTCCATCTGGTCGGCGATGCCGCCCCAGTGCTCGACGAACCGGCCGTCGACGACGCGCAGCATGTCCATCCCGCTGACGGTGATCGCCTTGCCCGTCGGCGCGACGCCGAACAACTCGCCCTTGTGCGTGCCGGTGATCGTCCAGCGGATCACCGCCAGCTCACCGTCGACGATCAGGGCGTCCTCGTGCGAGGTCAGGTCGGGGAACGCCGTGCGCAGCAGCGGCAGCAGGTTCTTCTGCTCCGTGCCGTTGCGCGGGTCGACGAAGGGCGTCGCGTGAGAGACGAACCCGGCCCCGAGGAAGTCCTTCGCCTTCGCCAATTGCCCCTGCTCCCAGACCTGCACGTGGTAGCGGTGCAGCGCGCCCTTCGCCTTGCGCTCGGCCGCCGACTCCGACAGCGCGCCGACGATCGCCCGCGCGAACGCCGTCGCAGACTGCGGCTGCTGGCCGGTGATCAGGTTGCCGTCACGCTCGATGTGCGCAGCAAACGGCGCCCCCGCCCGGTACAGCCCGCCCGCCCTCGACAGCGCGTCCTCGACGGTGCTCGGCAGCGCCGTGCGCGGCACCTTGACCATGTCCTGCTCGGCGTTGCTGAAGCCCGTCACCGTGCGCCCGGCGACCAGCGCGCTGCCGTCGTCGAGCTTGACCATGCCGAGCGCGCTCGAGCCATGGCACAGCGCAGCGACGAGCCCGCCCCTGCCCCACCGCC
>VGSZ01000458.1 GCA_016874845.1 Deltaproteobacteria bacterium | reverse complement strand
GGCGAGGGCGAGGGCGAGGGCGAAGGCGAGGGCGAGGGCGAGGGCGAGGGCGAGGGCGAGGGCGAGGGCGAGGGCGAGGGCGAGGGCGAGCCCGTGTGCCAGACCGACGCCGACTGCGACGACGGCGTGTTCTGCAACGGCGCCGAGCGCTGCGATCCCAGCGCGGTCGGCGCCGACGGGGCAGGATGTGTTGCCGGCGCTCCGCCTGCCGCGCCCACCGCGGCGTTCGACGATCCGTGCGCGGCCTGGGTGTGCGACGAGGCGACCGATGGCTTCGTCGAGGGCGACCGCGCCGACGGCACTGCCTGCACCGTACCGCTGTTCTGCATCCCCGACGGCACCTGCGCCGCCGGTGTCTGCGCCGGCCCGACGGTGCTGCCGGATCTGGGCGACCCGTGCGTCGTGGCGTCCTGCGACGGCAGCGACGGCTTCGACGTCGTCGACCCCAACGACGCCAACGTCTGCACCATCGACCGCTGCGAGGACGGCGGCGTCGTTGTCTACGAGGCGCTCCCCTTCGATGACGGTGACCCGTGCACCGACGACCGCTGCGACGCGCAGCTCGGCGTCATCAACGCGCCCGTCGACATCGACGACGGCGACGCCTGCACCGACGACCGCTGTCTCGCCGACGGCACGATCACGCACGCGCCGGTCGTCGTCGACGACCAGGTCGCCTGCACCGTCGACTCCTGCGACCGCGCCCTCGGCGTGCTCCACCTCGCCGACCCGACCCGGTGCGCCGCCGGTGAGAGCTGCGATCCGTTCGCGGGCTGCGTCGCCACCGGTCAGACCGGCACCCTCGCGTTCAGCGAGCTGCAGATCGCCCCTGGCTCTGGCCGCTTCGTCGAGCTGACCAACGTCTCGGCCCTCGACGTCGAGCTGCGCGGGGCCCTGCTGCGCGACGAAGACGGCATCTTCGGCGCCGCCCGCGCCGTGGGCGGCGACGGCCGCATCGTCGTGGCGCCCGGCCAGTCCGTGTGGGGCGCCCTTGTCGACGAGTTCCCCGCCGACGGCGGCGGCGAGCCGCCGCCCCCTGACCCGTGCCTGCCCGACCCCGCCAACCAGCAGTGCGCCGACGCCAACCCGGTCGGCAATTGCGACGGCCTGCCGTTGCCGTGCCGCTTCGACCTCGACGCCGACGGCACGCAGAACGGCGACGACGCCGCCGACCTCGATCCCTGCGTGCCGGCCATCGCGGTGCTCGCCTGCGCCGCCGGCGACGCCGACGGCGACGGCGTGAGCAACGGCGACGAGCCCTTTGACGACGCGCGGCTCGACGCCTGCGCCCCCGACCGCCGCGACCCGCTGTGCCTGTACGCCGACAACGACGGCGACGGCGCGCTCAACTTCGAGGACACCGCCGACGACGATCCGTGCGTCCGCAACTCCGCCATCGACTCCGTGGCCCCGCCGTCGCTGCTGTGCACCACGGCCGACAGCGACGGCGACGGGACCACCAACGCCGACGAGCCCGCGCCCGGCGGCGGCGGCGACCCGCGCGAGAACCCCTGCGTCCCATCCACGAGCAACGCCCGTTGCGCCGCCTACGACCCGCTGGGCGACACCGACGGCGACGGCGTCGACAACACCGCCGACGCCGACGACCGCAACGCCTGCGTCCGCACCGCGGCGATCGACGCGACGACGCCGGCGGCCCTCGCCTGCCTGTACGGCGACACCGACGGCGACGGCACGTTCAACGGCTTCGAGCCCGTCGCGCCGCTGGGCGACCCCGACCCGCGCCTCGACCCGTGCCTGCCCGACGCCCGGAACCAGGCCTGCGCCGACGAAAACCCGGCGGGCGCCTGCGCCGACGGCGCGTCGCCCTGCCTCTTCGACGTCGACGGCGACGGCGTGCAGAACGGCGCCGACGCTGCCGACCTCGACCCATGCGCGCCGGCGGTGGACGTGCTCGCCTGCCCGCGCGGCGACGCCGACGACGACGGCGCGCCCAACGGCGTCGATCCCGTCGATGACGACGCTTGCGTACCCATAGGCTTCAGCCAGGCCTGCGCCAACGGCAACCCCGCCGGCGACGTCGACGGCGACGGCACGCAAAACGACGCCGACGACGCCGACCTGGACGCCTGCGTGCCCACCGTCGACGTGCGCGCCTGCCCGCGTGGCGACGAGGACGACGACGGCCGGCAGAACGGCGCCGACCCCGACCCCGTCGACCCCTGCATCCCCGACCCGCGCGCGAACGGCTGCACCAGCGACGCCGCCTTCGTCTTCGTGCTGTCGCGGGCGCTGCCTGACGGCGGCTTCGACCTGTACAGCGCCCGCGGCACGTTGCTCGACGGGCTGCCGACGTTCGTCCGCGGCGTCGCCGACCCGCTGCAGCTCGGCCAGCTCGTGCTCGATCCCACCGGGCGCCGGTCGACGCAGGTCGACGTCGGTCGGCTCAGCGCGATCGGGAACGACGCGCTCGATGCGTGGTGCCTCGCCTTCGGCGCCGACGACAGCCGCGCCGCGTCGAACCACGCCTGCCGTGGCGCGGTGCTCATCAACGAGGTGCTCTACGACTTCGCCCA
>VGSZ01000457.1 GCA_016874845.1 Deltaproteobacteria bacterium | reverse complement strand
ACCCTCGCCCTCGCCCTCGCCGTCGCCTTCGCCTTCACCCTCACCCTCACCCTCACCCTCACCCTCACCCTCACCCTCACCGGGCTCGACGCCCGGCGGCACCATCCGCGCAAAGCCATCGAGGAATCGCTCCGGGGTGCCAGCAAAGCGCGGGGCGGCCACGCGGCCGGGCTCGTCATCGACGCGGATTCCGACGTCGGTGGTCGGGACGTCGCCCGACATCGTGACGCGCACGGTGAATGCCTGCCCGGCGGGCACGTGCACGACCCGAACGGTTGCGCGCTGCACCGCCGATCCGTCGGGCAGCACCCGGTCCGGCGCGGTCTGCAGCGTGTGCACTGCGGCAGCGCCCACATCGAGGGTGATGGCGACGAGGCCGCTGTCCAGGGCCGCGGCCGGCGGTGGCGCCGCGTCGGCGGTGACCACGCCGCAGGCGGAGACGTTGGCGGCGACGCAGAGCGGCACGATGGCCTCGTCCTGCGCGTCGGCCGCGCCGTCAATCGCACGGCGGAAGCGGACGTGCAGCGCGTGCATCCCGGGAGCGAGCCCGCCGGTCGCGATGGCCTCGCGCTGGACGACGACCGGCGCGGCGCTATCGCCGTTGGTCGCCGGACGGACGGCCTCGGGCGCGTAGACGACATAGTTGCCCGACGGTCTACCCGACACACCGGCGTAGACGACGGCGTGCCCCGACAACGGCGGTCCACCGTTCGCTGCGGCGTAGTTTGCGCGGCCGTTTTCGACCTCGGGCTGCTCGCCGGCCGCCAGCGCCGCCGGGTCGAGCACGGTCACCCGTTGGGCGAAGCCGAGGGCGTTGCCGGTCAGCTCGACGAGCTCGGTGCCCGGCGGGAAGCTCGTGACGAGGAACGCGTTGTTGGTCGACCCGTCGCCAAACGTCGAGTCGACGCCGACGCGATCGTGAAGGATGACGAGACCGGCCGCGCCCTGGCCCGGCACGACGCGCTCGAACGCGTAGCTGTCGGCCCCGACGAAGCGGTTCTCCTGCGCCCCGCGCGCGACGCGGCGCGCCCCGCCGACGAGGCGGGCGATGGTCTCCTGCCGGGCGCCGCGGAACGTCTCGGGCAGCGCGTCGGCGCGCCCCGAGCGCACGAAGCTCTGGTTCGTCCAACGGTTGCCGTCAAAGAAGACCGCGCTGTCAGCGTCACGCAGCACGACGAACGAGTAGATGAGGTCGGGCTGACCACCAACGGGGGTACAGCGGCTGAACGTCGGCGAGAGGTTGTTCTCGTCGGTCAGCTCGTGCCCCTGACACTTGTCGTGGCTGTGGGCGAAGCCGACGCCGGCCAAACGATTCAGGCCGCCGTACCCGCCGATGTCCTGAGACCGCACCGACAGCTGACCGATGTCGGTATCGGTCCCGTCACGCGTGCCGCCCCGGCCGTACATCGACGGGCTGCCCTGAAAGCCGGCGAGCCGAAAGAACAGCGGAAAGTCGAGGGCCCGCATTCCCGTCTGGACGTAGGGCCGCAGCGCGCCGAAGTCGCCAGTGAAGTTCTCACCGAAGATGGCGGCGTCGTCGACGAGGTCGGCGTCGTCGACGTCGGTGAAGCCGTTCAGCTCGTCGTAGGTATCCTGAATGATCTTGTTGAAGGCGATGTCGTCGCCGTCGAAGTCGCTCGAGTAGAAGTTCGGGAAGACGTGCTTGATGGCATCAAGCCGGAAGCCGTCGGCGTCGGTCTCGATCATCAGCCAGCGAATCCAGCGCATGAGCATCTCGCGCACGTCTTCGTTGACCGGAGCCCCATCGGAGTAGAACTCGGGATTGTCGGGGTGTCTGACGAAGCGCGGCAACGGGATCCCAGTGATCGAGCTGCGGCCATCGAAGCGCGCGTCGTCGTCGAGGTACTGCTCGGTGCAGATGTCCTGAAGGCCAAGCAGCGCCCAGTTCATCAACTCGAAGCTGAAGTCGCCGAAGTCGCGCACGTCGGGGGACCGCACCCAGTGGGTGAAGCCGGCGTCCCTGTAGAAGCGGAAGACGGCGTCGGCCGCGTAGCTCGACGAGCCGACGGCACTCTCGACCTCAGCCATCGTCAGCGACGCGACGCGGCGCTCGCTGCCGCCGGGACGGATGCAGACGTCGCCGCCGCCGCCATTCAGCTGCACCTGCCCATCGACCTGACGAACCACCTTCCAGTCGGGCCCGTTGTCCGCGCCGGGCTGGAACGCGCAGAACGTGCAGCCCGACTGCCCCGCGCAGTCCGACTGCGCGCGCGCCGGCAACAAGTGGAAGTCGAACGGCGACATCCCCGGCCAGCCATCCAGCTCGACCATGTCGAGGGTGACGCCGCTGTTCTCGACGGTATTCGGGTTGCCGTTGTGGTTCATCAGGACGTCGAAGTAGACGCGCACGCCGAACCGATGGGCCGTCTGCACCATCGACAGCAGCTGATCCTTCGTGCCGTAGCGCGTGGCCACGGTCCCCCGCTGGTCACGGTCGCCGAGGTCGAAGCGGTCGTAGAGGGCGTAGCCGACGTCGCGGACACCCTCGGTCCCCTTTGTCGGCGGCGGCAGCCACAGCGCGT
>VGSZ01000456.1 GCA_016874845.1 Deltaproteobacteria bacterium | reverse complement strand
AAGACAACGAGCCCGAAGACAACGAGCCCGAAGACAACGAGCCCGAAGACAACGGCGGCGAAGGCGAAGGCGAGGTGTAGGTGGGTCTTCTTCGCCCCGTCGGCAGCGTCAGCGCGGAAACAGCGACGCGAGGCGTCCCGGGTGATCGCTCATCAAACCGTCGGCGCCGCGGTCGAGCAGCAGGCGGCCCTGCGCGGCGTCGTCGATGACCCAGTAGTCGACGGCGAAGCCGAGGTCATGGCAGCGGGCGACGACGTCGGCGCCGTCCAGCCGCAGCAGCGATGTGCGCGGGGGGATCTGCACCCGCGAGCGCCCGCGGGCCACATGGGGCTGCAGCACGCGCCGCGCCGCAAACGCCGGCAGCAGGCGCAGCGCGGCGATGGCGCGGGGGCCGAGCCCCGTCGCCGCCGTCGTGCCGGTGGCCTGCACCCGGGCGATCACGTCGTCGAAGAAGCTGGTCAACAGCACGCGGTGCGTGGCGCGCTCGTCGTCGACGAGGCGGACGACGGCGTCGACCAGCGCCGGGTCCCGCGTCTTCAGGTCGACGTTGATGGGGATGCCGGGGAACGCGCGCAGCACATCGAGCAGGCGCGGCGGGGCGAGGCCGCGGCCGGCGAACGGTCGCGTGGGGTCGCCGCCCAGGGACGGCGGCGCCGGCTCGCCGGGGGGCAGCGTGAAGCCGCGTCCCAGATCCCAGCGCGTCAGCTCGGCGTACGTGCTGTCGGCGACGCGCGCCGGCACGCCGGCCATGCGCGCGCCGTCGTCGTCGTGGAAGACGACGACGACGCCGTCCTTCGTGCGCTGCACGTCGAGCTCGAGGGCGTTGGCCCCGTCCTCGAGGGCGGCGGCGAAGGCGAGCACGGTGTTCTCGGGGGTCCGTCCCCGGGCGCCGCGGTGGCCGTACAGACGCCTCGGGCCCGAAACGAAGGAGGCGGTCATGACGGCAGGTTGGCGCGTTCGGCGGTCGGCGTCGATGTCAGGGGCGACGCCAGCTGCCCTGCCAGCGTCGCTGTCAGGGCAGCGCCGTCGCAGCGAGCAGGGCGCGCAGGGCCGCGCGGGGATCGCGGGCGCCCATGACGCCGCCGAGCACGGCGACTCCGTGCGCGCCGGCGGCGACGCAGGCGCGCGCCCGCGGAGCATCCACGCCGCCCAGCGCGAACACCGGGGTCGTATGGCCGGTCAGCGCGGCGGGGCCGAGCGGCGCGCGGGTGTCGTCGGGCTTCGACGCGGGCGGGAAGACAGGCGACAGCGTCGCGTAGTCGGCGTCAGCGACCCGCAGGCCACCGCGACCGGCGGGCACGTCCTCGACGTGGCGCGACACGCCGAGCAGCGCGCCGGGCGGCAGGCGCAGCCGGGCGGCGCGGCAGGCGTCGGCGTCGGCGCGGCCGTCGAGGTGGACGCCGTGCAGGCCGAGCGCCCCCACCAGCCGCGCGTGGGTGTGCACGAGCACGAGCGCCCCGGCCCGCGCGGCGATCGCGGTCACCGCCGCCGCCCGCCGGGCGACGACCACCTCGGCGGCGCCCTTGTCGCGCACGACGACGGCGACGGCGCCTGCGACGTCGACGTCGTCGAACATGCGGGCCACGACGTCGAGCACCGCGCGTCCGCGTGCGCGCGCTGCCGCGACGTCGGTGAAGACCAGCACGCGCGGCAGCGTCGTCAGCGTCCTCTGCCTCGTCAGCGTCGACATCGCCGTGACCGTCAGTGGATGGCGGCGCGCACCGGCAGCCGGGCGACCAGCGCGCCCTCGTGGGCGGCCAGCTCGTTCAGCCGCTGGCGCGTCTCACCGACAGCGTCGGGGCTGCCGGCGCGGGCGAGCGAGCGCTCGGCGAGCTCGACGAACAGCAGGTGGTGCGTCGCCTCCTCGCGCCAGAGGTCGTCGTACAGCGCGCAGATCGCGTCGTCGACGACGCCGGCGGCGTCCCGGCCACGCAGGGCCGGCAGCGCGGCCGCGAGGAGCTTCATGCGCTCGCAGGAGCGACCCTCGATGATCGCGCAGCACAGCAGGCGATCGACGCGGTTGTGCAGCGGGCTCGTGCGGCGCACCGCGGCGAGCAGCGCGTCGACGTACGGGTCCTTGTCGGGGTGGCCCAGCGACAAGCCACGGCCGATGCACAGATCGGCGAGCCGCGCGAAGTGGCCGGCCTCGTCGCGGGCCAGCGCGCCCAGGCTCGTCACCAGCCGAGGGTCGTCGGGGTACTTCGAGACGAACGCCAGCGCGGTGACTGCCGCCTTGTGCTCGCAATGCGCGTGGTCGACCAGCACGCGGTCCATCGCCGCCAGCGCGGTCTCGAGCCACTCCGTCGACGTCGATCCCTGAAGGTGCAGCACGGCGAGACGTCCCTCGCGGCACAACGTCCGGCGTCGTCCCGGCATCGTCAACGGGCTCGGCGCCGCTGCGGGTGGTGCCCTGACGGTGCGCTCGTCCCGTCGGCCGTCTCCGTCCTCTCCGCCCGTCGTCCGTCCCCGTTGACCGTCGCGGCGGGTGGCGTACCCGAACCCATGCACCCAAAGCGTCCCTCCGCTGGCGGCCCGTTCGTTGCCATCGCC
>VGSZ01000455.1 GCA_016874845.1 Deltaproteobacteria bacterium | reverse complement strand
GTCGCCGTGACGCCGTGTGTCGACGACGTTCGCCCCCTTGTGCGCCCCGGGGAAGTGCGCCTAGCACCGCGCCCATGGCGTACTCCCCGACGACGATGCAGCTGTCCAAGACCGTCAAGACCGGCCGATCAAGCGGGTGCTGGTGGCCAACCGGGGTGAGATCGCGGTGCGCGTCATGCGCACCTGCCGTGAGATGGGCATCCAGACGGTGGCCGTCTACTCCGACGTCGACCGCGACTCGTTGCACACGCGCTACGCCACTGAGGCGTACCACATCGGCCCGCCGGCCCCGCGCGAGAGCTACCTGCGCATGGACAAGCTCATCGACGTCGCCAAGAAGAGCGGCGCCGATGCCATCCACCCCGGCTACGGCTTTTTGAGCGAGAACGCCGAGTTCGCCCAGAGGGTGATGGACGCCGGCCTGATCTTCATCGGCCCGCCGCCCCACGCCGTCGACGTCATGGGACCCAAGACCACCGCGCGGCAGGTCATGGCGGCGGCCGGCGTGCCCATCGTGCCGGGCCTCGAGTCGCCCGTCGCCGACGAGGCCGAGGCGCTCGAGCACGCGAAGCGGATCGGGTTTCCGGTGATGCTGAAGGCCGCAGCGGGCGGTGGC
Organism: Deltaproteobacteria bacterium; assembly: GCA_016874845.1. Taxonomy (GTDB): domain Bacteria; phylum Myxococcota; class UBA727; order UBA727; family VGSZ01; genus VGSZ01. Next base: position 1,940 of record VGSZ01000455.1, on the reverse strand, counting down.
GGCAAGGGCATGCGCAAGGTCGACGGCGAGGCCGACTTCGCCTCGGCGTGGCGGTCGGCGCGCAGCGAGGCGAAGAACTCGTTCGGCGACGACGCGGTGTACATCGAGAAGTTCCTCGTCAAGCCGCGCCACATCGAGATCCAGGTCTTCGCCGACACTCTCGGCAACGTGCACTACCTGTTCGAGCGCGAGTGCTCGGTGCAGCGCCGCCACCAGAAGCTCATCGAAGAGGCGCCGAGCCCGTTCGTCACGCCCGAGATGCGCAAGCAGATGGGCGAGGTCGCGTGCAACGCCGCCCGCGCCGTCGGCTACGTCGGCGCCGGCACCGTCGAGATGCTCGCCGACGCGAACAAGAACTTCTACTTCATGGAGATGAACACCCGGCTGCAGGTCGAGCATCCCGTCACCGAGATGGTGACCGGCTTCGACCTCGTCGAAGCCCAGATCCGCGTCGCCCGCGGCGAGGCGCTGCCGTGGGGCAACCAACCCGAGCACCCGCGCGGCTGGGCCATCGAGGCCCGCGTCTGCGCCGAGGACGCCCTCGCCAACTTCGTGCCGGTGCCGGGGCGCATCAACCACCTGCGCGCGCCGGGCGGGCCGAACGTGCGCATGGACACCGGCGTCTACTCGGGGTTCACGATCACCACCGACTACGATCCGATGATCGCCAAGGTCATCGCCTGGGGCAAAGATCGACAGACCGCCCGCCTGCGGCTCGATCGCGCGCTGGCCGAGCTGACCATCAAGGGCACGACGACGAACACGATGTTCCTGCGACAGATCCTGTCGTTCGAGGAATTCGCGTCGGGCACCTACGACACGGGGATCATCGAGCGCTTCCAGAAGCAGAACCCGCCGTGGACCACCGACGAGCACAAGACCGTCGCGCTGCTTGCCGCGGCGTTCTTCAAGTACGAGGAAGAGATCGAGGCCCACACCCGCGTCGTCGTGGGCAAGGGCACCGGCAAGACGGGCAAGTACGTGAACGCGTGGAAGCGGGGTGTGCCGCCCCGCGCCGTCAACCGCTGGTAGGCGGTCCTGACCTCACGGCCCACACGACCCGCACGGTCCCGCCTCGCGCTCGCGGGCGGGGCCGCGTCACTCAGCGGCGGGGATCGTCGTCGTCCCGATCGGGGGCGCTGTCGTCGTCTTCGGCGGCGTGGTCGCGGTCGCCGCCGTCGCCGAGGGCGGTCAGCGCTTCGCGCACCCGCGCGAGCGCGCCGATGGCCAGCGCTTCGAGCTGTCCCTCGAGCTCGTGCTCGCGGCCTTCGGCGCGTTGGCGCTCGGTATGCAGCTCTTCGGCGAGGTTCAGTGCCACCAGCACTGCCAGCTGCTGGGGGCTCGCGTTCTTCGCGGTGCGCTTGAGCTCGTCGAGCCGACGGTTCACCTGCCCGGCGAGCCCGTGCACCCACGCGTCTTCGCGGTCGGTGCGCACCGACAGCGACAGCCCCATGACGCTGACGTCGACGCGGCGCCGTGCTCCGTTGTCTCCCCGCGTTGCGGTGGTGGTCGTCCGCGCCGCCTCCACGGTGCGGGCCGAAGAGGACGCCGAGCGGACGTCAGCGGCGCGGGAGCGCTCGAGGTGGGTCCGCTCGGAGGGTGCTCGGTCACGGCTGCGCATCGGGGACGACCTCTCGACGAGAGGCCGCACCGTAGTCCACCGTGGGGCTGACGAACAAGGATGGGGGCGTCGACGGCCGCGACGCGACTGAATATCCGCAGGGCCTTGCGCGTTCTTGCGGGCCGGGTGCGGCTAACATGACTCCTGGGACGCAGGCGGTCCGCCTTCGCCGGACGTCAGGAGACTCTCGATGGCACGACAGCGCGCTGGTTTCTGGTTGGTGTGGGCGGTGGCCATGGGCGCGACGTCGGCGGCGTCAGCGGCGCCGCTTTCGGGCACATTCACATCGTCGATGGGGACCCTGCAGATCGCCGAGTCT
>VGSZ01000454.1 GCA_016874845.1 Deltaproteobacteria bacterium | reverse complement strand
CAGCGTGCGGATGTGCGAGCCGTCGACGTCGGCGTCGGTCATCAAGATGATCTTGTGGTACCGCGCCTTCAGGGCGTCGAACTCGTCGTTGCCGATGCCGGTGCCGAGCGCGGTGATCAGCGTGGTGATCTCCTGGCTGGACAGCATCTTGTCGAAACGCGCCTTCTCGACGTTCAGGATCTTGCCGCGCAGCGGCAGGATGGCCTGAGTCCGGCGGTCGCGTCCCGACTTCGCCGAGCCGCCGGCGGAGTCACCCTCGACGATGTACAGCTCCGACGCCGCTGGGTCCTTCTCCTGGCAGTCGGCCAGCTTGCCGGGCAGGCCCATCGTGTCGAGCGCACCTTTTCGGCGCGTCAACTCGCGGGCCTTGCGGGCGGCCTCGCGGGCGCGGGCGGCGTCGATGACCTTGCCGCAGATGTTCTTCGCCTCGTTCGGGTTCTCGTCGAACCACGCCGACAAGCGGTCCGAGACGACGGAAGCGACGCACGGCGTGACGTCAGCCGAGACGAGCTTGGACTTCGGCTGATCGTTGAACTTCGGATCGGGCATCTTCACGCTGACGACGGCGCACAGGCCCTCGCGCATGTCGTCGCCCTCGATGTCCATCCTGCCGAGCTGCTTCTGCATCTCTTTCTGGATGTAGTTGTTCACCGTCCGTGTCAGCGCCGTACGGAAGCCCGCGAGATGCGTACCGCCCTCTTTGTTGCGGATCGTGTTGGTGAAGCAGAAGACGTTCTCGCTATACGAGTCGTTCCATTGCAGCGCGACCTCGACGGAGCATGTGGCCGGCCCGGCGCCCAACTGGCGCTCGCCGTTCATCGTCACCGGCTCCTTGTGCAGCACCTGCTTGCTCTTGTTCAGGTGCGCGACGAACTCGCGGATGCCCTGGTCGAAGGCGAACTCGTGGCTCTTGTCGGCGACGCGCTCGTCGACGATCTTGATGCGGACGCCCTTGTTCAGCATCGCCTGCTCGCGCAGGCGCGACGACAGCACGTCGAAGCTGAATTCGGTGCGTCGGAACATCAGAGGATCGGGCTTGAACCGCACGACCGTGCCGCGCTCGCTCGTCTCGCCGACGGTCTCAACCTTCGACGTGGGGATGCCGCGCACGAAGGTCTGTCGGTGCACCTTGCCCGCTCGTCGCACCTCGACCTCGAGGAACTCGGCCAGCGCGTTGACGACTGCGGCGCCGACTCCGTGCAGGCCGCCCGACACCTTGTACGAGTTCTGGTCGAACTTCCCGCCCGAGTTCAGCTCGCAGAACACCATCTCTGTCGTCGGCCGCCCCGTCGTGGGGTGGACGTCGGTGGGGATGCCGCGACCGTCGTCGCTGACGGTGACGCTGCCGTCTACGTGCAGGTGCACCTCGACCCTGGTGGCGAAGCCCGCCTGAGCCTCGTCAACGGAGTTGTCCACGATCTCGAACACGAGGTGGTGCAGCGCCGTGCCGGCCTCGTCGTCGGTGTCGCCGATGTACATGCCCGGGCGCTTGCGCACGTTCTCGGGGTACTCGAGCTTCTGGATGCTCTCGGCGTTGTAGGCGTCAGCGTCGGTCAGGGCCGACTTCTTCGGCGGCAGGTTCTCGCTCACCACTTGGTCGCTCTCCGTTGGCTCGACGGACTCGCCGTCGACGTCGTGGAACGTCGGTTCAGTAGCACGGCCGTCGACGGCGGCGAAGCACAAACTGCGCGCCGCCGACCGCAGCAACCACAGGTTTCTTTGCGGATTTTCAGCTCCACGCGAGAGCGGCGCCGCGCTTGCTCCAGAACACGCCCCCAGAGCCGGAGGCGCCACATCCAAACCATCGCTCACATCGCCCCTTCCCGCCGTCGCGGCGTCACCGACCTTCATCCGCGGCTTCGCCGCTGCCCTCTCGCAATTCTCGGTCTGGGCACGCTCTCGCCTGGCCTGACGTCAAGACGCGTTGCTGTTGAGCGCGAACGTCGCATCTCCCCCCCCAGACCTGGGAGAAGGAGCCAGGGGATGAGGACCGGTCCGGCGAAGATCGAAGTGGCGGGGTGTATTTTTTTCCTGAGGCCATCCCAGGCCCCCTTCGGGCCCCGGCGGGCGCCTCGTCTCCCCGAAAGCCAGAGGCGCCCGAACGGGCGCCTCGTCTCCCCGAAAGCCAGAGGCGCCCGAACGGGCGCCTCGTCTCCCCGAAAGCCAGAGGCGCCCGAACGGGCGCCTCCGTGTGCGTGATCCAGCCCCCCCGGCCTCAGACCTGCGTCTGCATCGTCTGCTTGACGCCCGAGGTCGCTTTCTCGACGACCTTCGACGTCAACTCGAGCTCCTGACTGAACTTGTAGACCGACGCCTGGATCGCGAGCAGCTCCTGGTTGCCATAGGTCTTACCGCTCGTCGCCATCTTGATGATCTGGTCGAGCTTGTTCTGCCCCTCGACGACCTGCTGAAGCACGGCCTTCAGGCCGCCCTCGGTCTTGGTGGTCGCCTCGACCTTCTTGACGTCGATGGACTTGTCGACCCCACCCACCTGCTGGGCCTGCGCCGTCCGAAGCACGTCAGCCGCCGACTGCGTCTTGCCGACGTCCTGCGTCTTC
>VGSZ01000453.1 GCA_016874845.1 Deltaproteobacteria bacterium | reverse complement strand
CGCGACGACGCAACACGCCTTGGTGGTGCGTTGGTCGAGCTGGCCCAGCTGCGGCTTCGTCGCGGCAAGTCCGCCGAGGCCATCGCCGCCGCCGAAGCCGCCTTCGCCGTCGAGCCCGACGCATTGCCCGTGCTCGAGGTGCTCGCCGAGACACGCGAAGTGGCAGGACACCGGGCCGCAGCCGCCGAGGCGTGGCGACGGGTCGCCGCGCTGAAGTCGGGCGGCGAGCGACGCAAGGCGCTCGAGCGTGGCGCGCGCGGCTTCGTCGACGCCGGCCGTCACGAGGACGCGGCGCGCACCTGGTTTGAGCTCTTCCAGGAGTCGAACGATCCTCGTCATCGCAGCGAGGGCGAGGCCTGCGCCGCTCGCGGGAGCTCTGCGGCCGCGGCCCCGCCGCTCACCAGCGAGGCGACCGTCGCTGACGACGAGCCCGCCGAGCGGACCTAGACGATGGTCCCTGCGCCCGGCAGCGCCGAGCCGCTCGCCATCCGCCTGCAGACCCTGCTCGACGAGGGCGCCTCGCCGGAGGCGCTGGCGCTCGCGACCGCGGCCGGCTTCGCTATCCTCGATGAAGACTGCAGCCAGCTCGCGCTGGCGGCTGCTGAGCAGAGTGGTCGCTTCGACGCGTTCGTCGAAGTCGCCGAGGCGCGCATCCCGCGGGCGCGGGACGCCGCCGAGGTACGGCGGCTGGCGCTCGCTGCGGGCCGCGTGGCGCGCGACACGCGGCGTGATGACAGTCGTGCGGCGGGGCTGCTCTATGACGCACACCGGAGCGACCCCGAGGATGTCGATGTCCGGTTCGAGTTGACGGCGGTCTACGCGCGGATCCCGCGCCTCGCCGCGCACGCACTGACGGGCATCCTCCAGCCGCTGCGCCGCGTACCCGACGACGCCCGCATCTTCGCGCTCGCCGCCCATCTCGCCGAGCAGCAGGGGACGCCGGATCGCGCAGCAGCCATGCGCTCGGTGTCGGCGCTGCTGCGTGCCCAGCCGCTGCCCGCCGAGGAAGCTACGCCCCGAGGCGCCGACGAACGCGCTGATGCCGCTTGATCGCGACGCCATCGCCGCGCGGATCGCGCCCGCGGGGTGGGGCAGCCCGCTGCAGCAGCTGCTCACGCTGCTCGCTGCGCCGCTGGAGCAGCTGCTCCTGCGGCCGATCGAGTTTCCAAACGCGCGTCCGCTCGCGCAAGCGTCACCGCGGTCCCTCGCGTTGGCCGAGCGCGCCGACCGGCTGCTGCCCGGACGCGTCGCGCAGGTGATGGTCGCCGACGTCAATCGTCCCCTCGTGGGCGCGGGCTCGGTGCCCCAGATCGTGCTGCCGCGGGAGCTGCTCACGCACGAGTCCGCGCTGCTGGCGGCCATCGCGCGCGGGCTCGCCGTCGTCCGCCGGAGCGCGTTGCTCCCCGAAGCCCTCGGCGACTGCATGACGGTCGAGGTGCTCGCCCTGCTGCGGGCGCGGCGCTGCTCGGCGACGGCGCGACCGACGTCCGGGCAACCGCGCTCCTGGCGTCGCTGCGCGAGGAGGAGGTGCGGGCGGCGCGCGCGCTGCTCGTGCAGGCCCTCGAGGATCCCGAGCCCGAAGCCTGCGCGCGCGTACTCACCCGCGCGTGCGACCGCTTCGCGCTGGTGACGACAGGGGCGCCGCTTGCCTCCCTCGCCGCTGATCCGTTGCCGTCCGTGCTGCGGGATCCCCCTGCCCTCAGCACCGAGCTCTTGCGGGCGTCACCACGCGCGCTCGACCTCGTCGCCTTCGCGGCGCGCGACAACCTCTGGCTCGCGCGGCGCGAGCACGGGCTGTAGGCGAGGACGCGCGCCCGATCAGCCGTCGACGACAGTGCCGACGGCCTCGCCCTGCACGGCGCGCAGGACGTTGCCGCGCTCGTGCATGTTGAAGACGAGGATGGGCATCTTGTTGTCCATGCACAGCGACAGCGCCGTCGCGTCCATGACCTTCAGGCCCATCTTGAGCGCGTCGAGGAACGACAGGCGCTCGAACATCGTGGCGTCGGTGTGCTTCTTCGGGTCCTTGTCGTAGACACCGTTGACGCCGGTTGCCTTCATGATCACGTCGGCGCCAATCTCCATGCCGCGCAGTGATGCTGCGGTGTCGGTCGTGAAGAACGGGTTGCCGGTGCCGGCGCCGAAGATGACGACGCGGCCCTTCTCGAGGTGGCGGATCGCGCGACGGCGGATGTAGGGCTCGGCGAGCTCCTGCATCGTGATCGCCGACTGCACGCGGGTGTGGATGCCCTTGCGCTCGAGCGCGTCCTGCAACGCGATGGCGTTCATCACCGTCGCGAGCATGCCCATGTAGTCGGCGGTGGCGCGGTCCATCCCGGCGTCGACAGAGGCCTTCAGGCCGCGGAAGATGTTGCCGCCGCCGATCACGATGGCGACCTGCACGCCGAGCGCGCGCACCTGACGGACCTCCTCGGCGACGACGGTGAGCACGCTCGGGTCGATGCCGTACCCCTTGTCGCCCTGCAGCGCCTCGCCCGAGAGCTTCAGCAGGATCCGCCCATACCGTGCGCCCGACGGGGCGGGGACCTTCGCGGCGGGGGTG
>VGSZ01000452.1 GCA_016874845.1 Deltaproteobacteria bacterium | reverse complement strand
GCGGATGACCAGGAACGCGACGACGAGGCACACGCCGAGCACCGCCGCCGGCACCGTGAACGCCGAGACGAAGCCGAAGTTCTCGCTCAGCGCCCTGGCCCAGTCGTAGGCGAAGTACAAGCCCAGCGAGATGAGGATGCCGAACAGCCCGCCGAGCACGCCGCGCTCGCGCACGTGGAACCATGGCGCGTTGACCTTGACGATCGACACCGCGCCGAAGCTCTGGAAGTACATGTTCGCCGCGTTCAGCAACGTCAGCGCGCTGACGACGCCGCCGTCGGCCACCCACGCCGCGTGCGCCGGGTCCTGCGCGCGGGCCAGCACGAAGGCCATGCCCAGGTTCATCAGCGCCGAGCCCGACGCCGCCGCCAGCATCGTCGCCCGCCCGCCGAAGCGATCAGTCAGCGGGCCGTTCAGCAAGAACGCGACGCCGTAGACGATGGCGCCGATGCCGTCGATGTCGCCGAACTGCGCCTTGGTGAGCAGCCTCGCCTTCTCGAGCTGGTCGACGATGGCCGACAGGTTGTAGCGGCCGAAATACAGGAACGCGTACGTGAGGCCGAGCGGCAGCCAGTTGAACACGCGGCGCCACTTGAACTCAGCCGAGTGGCCCAGATCGACCTTCGGCAGCCGCCAGACGACGACGCCGACAGCGACGAGCAACAGCAGGATCGGATAGGCCTTTTCGATCCAGACGGGCATGTTGCCTCCCAGGGTCGCGGTCACGCGCGGCGCGCGCCGCAGGGTCACTCGGACGCGCTCAGGTCAGGTCGTCGACGACGATCACGTCGGCGTGCAACGGCGGCGGGTTCGGCGCGTGCTGCGTGTCGACGAAGACGTGCAACGCGGCCGGCCAGCGATCGGCGAACGCGTTGCAGTTGGCCGGCTCGTTGTCGTAGGTGGCGACGACGACGCCCAGCGTGTCGATGAAGTTCATCGCCGACTTCTTGAAGGCCAGATCGGGGTCGTGGAAGTCGGGCTTCAGCACCACCGTGGTGCCCGCGAGCCCGACGGGGAACCCGTGGCTGCGCAGGCTCTCGCAGACGCCGACGAGCATCTTCGGCACGTCGCGACCGCTCAGGTACACGACGGTGGTGCCGGCGTCGTACAGCGTGCGCACAAGGCTGAGCGCGCCGGCGATGGGGATGTCGTGGCTCTGGTGGTGGTCGGTGAAGAACCGCTCGAGCCAGAACGCCTGCGCCGCCTCGATGATCCCGCCGTCGGTGACGCCGAGCGACCCCAGGGTCTCCTTCAGCAGATACGGCAGGCGCGTACGCGGCGCCTTGTCGAGGGTGCGGCGCAGCTCAGGCAGCGCGGCGTGCTCGGCGAAGTCGACGAGGATCTGCCAGGTGCGCGGGCCGTTGTCGAACAGCGTGCCATCGAGGTCGAAGACGGCGACAGGCGGGCGGCCTGACTGCTTGTCGAGGTGGGCACGGGCGTACGCGAGCGACTTCGGCGCGACGGACATGGGGGTCGTGTGACACGCCGACGGGGCAGATCAACCGGGCCCGTGCCGGCCGGCGCGGGCGGCGTGGAGCCGCGCGATCGCCGGCCGCAGCGCGCGCATCGCCGCCGCCGTCGACGCGTACCCGGCGGCGCGGGCGACGACGTCCCACGGCGCGGCCGCGAGCACCCGACCGCGGACGAGGTCCCGCGCCGGCGCGTCGAGGTCGTCGAGCTCGGCGTTTTCGACGAAGCGCGTCAGCGCCCACGCCGCCGCCTCGAAGGTCTGCGGCCCGTCGATGTAGGCCCGCACGCGCGCGGCGACCTCGTCGTCGGGTAGCGGCGTCGCCGCCGGCAGGTCCTCGGCGAGGGCCTGCGCGAGCGCGCCCTCGAGCCCGCGGCCGTGGGTGTCGGCGTCGAGCAGCCGCCGCTGCAGCGGCAGGTCGCGGGCGAGGTCGGCGCGCAGCTCAGTGACGAGCGCGCGCGCCGCAGGGCTGTGGGCGCGGACCATGACGACGGCGGGCTCGCCGCTGCGCGCGCCGCGGGTCGTGCCGACGCGCACCACCGCGTAGCCGGCGCGCCGACGAAACCGCACCACGTCGGCGGTGGCGCCAAAGACGGTGCCGAACAGGTCGGGCGCGTAGGTCGCGTGGACGTGGTCGACGAGGGCGTGGGCGAGCTGGCGACGCCGCCAGTCGGGGTGGACGGCGATGCGCACGCTGCGGATCATCGTCAGGGCGCCGGCCGCGGGGCGCTGCGCGTGGGTGACCAGGGTGTCGGCGAGGGCGTGCCCGCGGACGCGCCCCTGCCCGCGCGAAAGCGCCGCGCAGCGTTCGGGCGGCAGGCCGCCCTCGCGCGCGACCAGCGTGGCGGCGAGCACGCGGTCGCCGTCGACGATGGCGTGCACCGCGAGGTTCGGCGCGTCGAGCAGGCGGTGCAGGTCGGACGGCGTCGTGCGGTAGTGCGCCTGCACGAGCAGGCCCATCAGGCTGCGCAGCAACGGCTCGTTGCGGGCGAGCGCGTCGCGGGCGAGCTCGCGCGGCGCGGGCGGCCCGGCGACGTTCACGACCGCGCGCCCATCGGGCGCGACGTCAGGAGTGACGTAGAGGGGGACGCTGGGGGTGAC
>VGSZ01000451.1 GCA_016874845.1 Deltaproteobacteria bacterium | reverse complement strand
ACCTGCTCGTCGCCCTGACCTTCGAGCACGAGCGCCGCGGCGGACGCGTCACTGTCCACCACGACGTCGCCGCTCGCGATCACCGTGCCGTGGCCGAGGCGGCTGGTCGCTGACAGGCGCACCGGGCCCGCGCTGAGCAGCACGCCCGGCTTCGCAGTGGCGGCGCTGCAGGGGCCGGGCGTGTCCGTCAGCTGTTCGAGGATCAGGGCACCGTCGAAGGAAGCCACCACGAGCGACGCGCCGGCGGCGTGAATGACGCCAGCGGGCGTCACCGTGACGTCGCCAGCGGCCGACGGCGCGAGCAGGCACGTGGGAGTCGACACCTCGAGCGGGGCGCCGATGTCGCCGGCCAGCTTGCTCGGCTCGTCGTCGACCAGCCCCGGGCTGAGTCGCAGCAGCCCCGCGACACGCGGCGCGGCGGCGCCACCGAGGATCGCGCGGCCCCCGACGACGTCGATGTCTGCCTCGAACCGCAGCGTCGTGCCCGCGACGGCAAGGAGCCCGGGCGTGCTCAGCGGGGCGTCGACGCGCGGCACGTTGCGGCTGGTGTCAGCGAGCAGCGCGGGGCGCCGCGCATCGACGGATGGTGGACCGCCGCGCCAGTTACTCTCCCAGCTCGTGCGGTCGTCGACGCTGCCCACCCACTCGGCGACGCCGTCGCCGGCGGCCTCGACGACCACCACCACCGGGACAGTGAGCGGGGTCGTGCCCGTCTCCGACCGGACCTCGCCGACCACGAACGTGCGGCCGACGCCGCCGGCGGCGAGGGGCGCGAACGACCAGCGCCCCTGCTCGTCGTTGACGGTGAGGGCGCCGAGCAGCGGCCCGGCGTCCGACGCGACGGGCACCGGGGCGAGGGTGGGCGTGAACACGACGTCGATGCCTGCGACCTCGCCGTCGGCGACGAACGCGCCGTGCACCGTGGCGCCCCCGGCGAGGGCGACGACCAGCGCGCTGCGGAACACGGGCTGACGGGGGGGCAGGGCCGGGACGACGCGCTGGCCGGGCACGCAGACGCCGTCGAAGCCATTGGCGGGGGCGGCGGCGTCGGGCTGCGTGAACCAGGCGGTCTCGCAGTAGAAGTCGACGCCGCAGCCGCCATCGCCGTCGTTGCAGGGCTTGCCCAGCGTTGGGTCGTCCAGCGTGCACGACGTGAGGGCGGCCAGGGCCGGGAAGACAACGGTGAAGCGCATAGGGGATGAGCCTAGACCAACCAGGCCTCTGTTCGACCGTCGATGGCTCGGGCAGACCGCTTTGCATCGACCGCGCGTCGCGGCGAGTGGACGAAAGCACCCATGACCGATGCCCTCTGCGAGCTCCTGTGCACCTGCGCCCGCGGCACCGGACTGGCCCTCGCCCACGAGCTGAAGGCGCTCGGCGCCGTCGACGTGGTCGACGAGGGCTCCGTCGTCGTCGCCCGCGGCGGCCTCGACCTGGTCGCGCGCGCCAACGTGTTTCTGCGCACGGCCAGCCGCGTGCTGCTGGTGCTGCAGCGCTTCGACGGCGTCGCCACTCCCGACGACCTGATCGACGCCCTGTCGCGGGTGCCCTTCGAGGAGCGGCTCGACGGCAAGGGCACCTTCTGCGTCGATGTGCACCTCGACAACGTGCCGTGGAACAACTCACTGTACGCCGCGCAGCGTACCAAGGACGTCGTCGTCGACCGGCTGCGCGCGCTCGGCCGGGGGCGCCCCACCGTCGACACGCAGCGCCCCCACGTGCGCTTTGTGCTGTCGTGGCGCGGGTCGCGGGCCGTGCTGTCCATCGACACGTCGGGAGACGCGCTGCACAAGCGCGGCTACCGCGCCGGCGTCGAGGGGCGAGCGCCGCTGCGCGAGACGTTGGCGGCGGCGATCCTCGCCCTCGGCCACGCCGACGTCGAGCGACCGTTCCTCGACCCGTGCTGCGGCACCGGGACCCTCGCCATCGAGCAGGCGTGGCGTGCCCTGCGGCGCGCGCCGGGGCGCGACCGTCGCTTCGGCTTCGAGCGCTGGTCGCACCGCCCGCCGGCCCTCGACCGCGCCCTCGCGCTGGCTCGCACCGAGGCGCGCGACCTCGAACGGGCGAACCTGCCGGCGCCGGTGCACGCCTCCGACTGGCACCCCGAGGCGCTCGACGCCGTCACGCGCTGCGTGGAGCAGGCTGGGCTGCAAGACCACGTCGTGCTCGAGCGCGTCGACGCCCGCCGCGCGGCGATGCCCGGCGAGCGGCCGGTGGTGTGCGCCAACCTCCCGTTCGGCGAGCGTCTGGCTCCGCAGCGCCTGCAGCTCGAGGGCTTCCACCGAACGCTCGGCGACCGGATGACCGAGATCGACGGCGCCCGGGTCCTGTTCTTCTCCGCGGCCCCCGACGCCCGCTGGTGGCTCGATCTCGACCGTCGCTCGGCGGGCAAGCCGCGGCGGTGGAGCCTGTTCGCCGGCGAGCTGCCGGCGCAGCTGTATCGCTGGGACATGTCGTCCCGGGCTCCGCGCGTCGAAGACGCCGGTTGAGGGACGGGGCTTGCCGTCGCCGATCGGACGTTGCACTTCCCACTTCATGAACAAGCATGTCTGCCTCGCGTGTCTCGTCGTGCTCGTG
>VGSZ01000450.1 GCA_016874845.1 Deltaproteobacteria bacterium | reverse complement strand
AGCCCCACGTCCAGCCCCACGTCCAGCCCCACGTCCAGCCCCACGGCCAGCCCGCGGCTGCAAAGCTGCAAGCGCAGCGCGCGCCGCTGCGCCCGTGCGGCGGCGACCTTGTCGTCGAGCACGGCCAGCGCCGTCACCACCGGCTGCAGCGCCGCGCGCGCGGCGGCGACGGCGGCGCGGGCGGCGTCCACGACCACGAGCTGCTCTCGTCCTTGCCGCTGTGCCGCCGCCAGCGCGTCGCGCGCCTGCTGCAGCCCCTGCCGCTGCTCGTCGAGCCGCGCGCGACGCCGGGCAAGCTCATCGACCTGCGCCCGCCATGCGGTGAGGACGTCGGTGTCGGCATCGAGGCCGAGCCCTTCGCTCGCGGCGCGCAGCGCGACGCGGCGCGCGGTCACGTCGGCGGCTGCGGCGTCGACCGCTTGCTGCGCCTCGTCGCGGGCGCGGGTGGCGGCGTCGCGAGCGGCACGAGCCGCGCCATCGGCCTGCAGGGCGGCGGCGTGCGCGGCCTCGGCCCGGTGCTGCGCCGTCGTCAGGGTCGCGAGCACGCCGTCGAGGGCCGGGCTCGCCACGTGAGCCGCCGGATGTTCGGTGGCGCCGCACACGAGGCAGGCCTCACCCGGCACGAGGGCCGCGCGCAGCGCCGCGGTCACCTCATCGGCGGCGAGCTGCGTCCGCTGCAGCGTCGCCCGCGCCGACGACAGCTCCGTCGTCGTAGTGGCCAGAACGTCGCCGGCCTGCGCGCACTCGGCGTCCCGCGCCGCGAGGGCCCGGGTCCGCCCATCGCTGGTCGCGACAGCGGCCACGTGGCGCGCGGTGGCTTCCGTCCACGCCGACAGCGCCCGCTCGACGTCGGCAGCGGCGCTCTCGCGGGCCCGCAGCGCCACGGTCTCGCGCTCAAGCGTCGGTCCGTCCAGAGCGGTCAGCGTGGCGTCGCGCGCGGTCACCGCCGCCTGCGCGGCGTCCAGCGCGGCCGTGGCGGCGCCCAGCGTCGCCTCGGCGCCGTCGAGGTCCTGCTGCCGCGTCTGATGATCCCGGCCGACGCCAACGCGATCAGCGCCGAGCAGGGTGAGCGCCTGGCCCAGGGCTACGTCGTCAGCGAGGTCGCGCCCGACCGCGAGCCAGCGCTCGACGTTGCCGTCTCCCGCGAGCGGCGGGTGCGCGGCGACGAACGCGGTCCAGTCAGCGGCGGCGGCGGCGAAGGCGTCAGCCTCGACTTCGGCGGCGACGATGCGGGCGTCGACAATGAGCGCAGCGGCGCGCGCGGCGTCGAGCACCTTGGTGCAGGTGTCACGCTCGGCGGCGCGGTCGGCGAGCGCCCGATCGGCAGCGCGGGCGGCGGTGACAGCGGGCTGGGCAGCCACTCGCGCCTCGGCGGCGCGGGCGACGACGTCGGCTCCCTGCGCCGCGGCGCCCTCGGCGGCGGCGGTGGCGCGGGCCTGCTCCTCGTCTCGTTGCGCGAGCGCGGGCAGCGTCGCGTTCGAGCGGGCCACCGCCTCGCCAGCGGCGACAAAGGCGTGCCAGCCCGACGTGGCGGGCCGCAGCCGCGCTGCACGATCGAGGGTCACCTTGTCGGGGGCGTCGTCTGCGAGCGCGCCGGCGAGCGCTGCGAGCGCCGCCTGGGAGTCGTCGACGGCTTGCGCGCGCCGCTCGCCCTCTTCACGCCAGGCCAGCAGCAACTGCAGCCCCTGCGCCTCGCCCACGAGGGACAGCTCGGCGGCCTCGGCAGTAAGGACCGCTGACAGCAGCGCTGCACGCTCGTCGTCGGGCAGCGCAGTGTCGTCGTCGTTCACGGCGAGCAGGCGATCGAGCTTCTCCTTCTCGGCCTTGAAGCGCTCGTGGGCGCGCATCGAGATGGTCGAGAAGACCTCGCCATGAGTCAGCGCCTCGAGCAGCGTGGCCCGGTCGTCCTGACGGGCCTTCAACAGTGCAGCGAAGTCGTTCTGTGCGAGCAGCACCGACCGGCGGAACTGCGCGAACGACAGACCGACGAGGGCGGCGACGCGCTCGCGGATCTCGGCGACCCCTCCCGACACCGTCACGCTGCCATCGCAGCGCGAGAGCATGGCGACCGCGTTCTGGAATTGCCTGTCGACGCGCTTGTGCGCACGGTGCGCCTGCCAGCGCGCGCGCCAGGCGTCGCCATCGACGCCGACGAAGTCGACCTCGGCGAAGCCCTCGGCGCAGCCGCGGCGGATGAGGTGGCGCGCGTCGCGCGCCGGCAGGCTCGCCACGCCGTCGGACACGGCAGCGGTGGGGTCGCTCGGCTCATGAAGGCGCGGCGTCGTGTGGTAGAGCGCAAGGCAGATCGCGTCGAGTAGCGTGCTCTTGCCGGCGCCCATCGGCCCGCTGATCGCAAACAGACCCTGCGCCAACGGCCCCGCCGTGAAGTCCACGGCGAACGGACCGGCGAGGGACGCGAGGTTCTCTCCGCGGACGGCGAGGATCCGCATCAGCCACCCCCCTGGGTGGCGACGTCCAGCACCTCGTGGAACGCCGCCAGTACGCCGTCACGCTCGGCGAACTCGCCGCGCTTGTCGAGCTCAGCGAGGAACAGGCACTCGGGGGACAGGTCGTCGAGGCG
>VGSZ01000449.1 GCA_016874845.1 Deltaproteobacteria bacterium | reverse complement strand
CTGGCGGGCAGCGGCGCGCACCCGGTGTACGCGTTCGAGGACAAGCTCGATTGGTCGACGAAGATCCGCTACGACCGGCGCGCACCCCTCGACGCTTCGCTGCGAGCCGCCATCGACGACGTCGTGTGTGGCGCCTGGCGGGCGCTGGGCTGCCGCGACGTCGCCCGCTTCGACGTCCGCTGCGACCGCGACGGGCAGCCCTGCTTCATCGAGGCCAACCCCCTGCCCGGCATGACCGCGGGCTGGAGCGACCTCTGCATGATCGCCGAAGCCGAAGGGCTCTCCTACGACGCGCTCATCGGGCGGATCATGGCGCCGGCGCTGCGGCGCCTCGTCCAGGCCCGCGCCGCGCGCTGACGCCGACGGCGCGCGGTCACAGCTGCAAGCGGTAGACGACCTTGTCAGCGCCCGGCCGATAGAAGTCGGGGATGCGCGCGACCTCGTCGCAGCCCACGGCGAAGTAGAAGCGCCGGGTGTCGTCGTAGGCGACGGTGCCTTCGGTCTCGATGATCAAGAGCCGCCCGCCGCGGGCACGGACGTCGTCGACGCAGGCCTTGAGCAGGCGACGACCGACGCCGCCGCCCTGCGCCGCCTTGTCGACGGCGATCCAGTAGAGGTCGTACACCGCATCGGTGCAGGGCGTGCGGCCCCAGACGACGTAGCCGACGACGACGCCTGCCTGCTCGGCGACGGCGAAGCGATAGTGGTCGGCGCCGGGCGCGAGCCCCGCGTCGATGACCTCGAGCGCGACGTCGAGCTCGTCGGGCCGAAAGACGCCGACCGACGCGAGCACACGCGCGAGGGCCGGGCGGTCAGCGTTGACGATCCCGGCGCGGAGCCGGGTCTCAGCGGTCACGGGCATGCAGCGCTCCCACGACCAGCCCCTCGATTAGCGTCGCGTACTCGATCCCGGCGCGCGACGCCGCCAGCGCGAGCCCCGCGTCGCGGGACAGGTCGGGATTCGGGTTCACATCGATGACGAACGGACACCCGGCGCGATCGACTCGCAGGTCGACGCGGCCGTACCCGCGCAAGCCCAGCGCCTGCCACGCCGCCAGCGCCGTGCGCTCGATCTCGGCGCGCAGCGTCGACGACAGGTCGCCCGCCTCGACGCTGACGCTCGCATGGTAGTCGGCGCTCTCCGGATCCCACTTGCTCGCGAACGTCAGGATGCGCGGGCCCCCTGCGGGCATCGGCCCGTAGACGATCTCAGCGACGGGGAGCACGCGCGGCGGCCCTCCGGACAGCTCCACCATCGACACATTCAGCTCGCGCCCGTCGATGTAGCGCTCGACGAGCGCTGGCCCGAGCCCGCGGGAGAACAGCCGCGCGGCCCGCGCGCGCGCCGCCTCGGCGCCCTCGACGACGCTGTCGGAGTCGATGCCGTGGCTTGCGTCCTGCGCCGCGGGCTTCACGATCCACGCGCCGTCGGGCGGCACGTCGCGCGGCCATGGCTCCTCCGCCGCCCGCAGCACCACGCCCTCGGCGACGGCGACGTTACGGGCGGCGAGCACCGCGCGCGTCGTCGGCTTGTCGAGGCACAGCGTCAGCGCGCGCGGCGGCGCCCCGGAGTAGGGAATGCCGCGCGCCTCGAGGGCCCAGCCGACGGCCGCCTCGCGGTCGGCGCGCCCCGCCCACGTCTCGGCGAAGTTGACGACGACCTCGACGTCGAGCGCCGCCACCTGCCGCAGGAACGTCGGGCCGTCGGCCGACAACGCGACGCGCTCGACCCGCGCGCCACGCGCGAGCGCCACGGCAGCGACGTCGTCGATGACGGCGCCGACGGCCTCGACCGCGGCGCGCTCGGTGGCGCCGACGTCCCCGCCGCCGGGGTCGACGAGCGCGGTCTCGTCAAAGACGATGGCGACAGACGAGGGGAACGTGATGGGCATGACAAAGCACCCGGGTGCGGCACCGACGACGCTACACCAGCGGGCAGCGCGCGACGCCGAGGTGGTGGGGGCGATCAGCGCTCCGCCTGCGGCGCCGCAGCCTGGGCCGCCACGCGGGCCGCTCCCCGCACCCGGGCAGCCATCTGCTCGACCCGCCCGACGACGACCGAGCGATAGACGCTCGAGACGCCGACCACGCCGACGTCGACGAAGCTCTCGTAGATCACCCGGCTGCGCCCCGGCGACACCGGCGCCACCGTCCACGCGCCGACGATCTTCTTCAGGTCGCCGCCGATGCTGACCCACGCCACCCGTCGACGTCCCCGATCGAGGCTGCGCCGCAGCGTGTACGTCGGCGTGGCTACGACGGCATCGACGAAGAAACGCACGTCGACGGTGCGGTCGTCGGGGCGGGCGACGACGTCGAGCGCCTTGATGTCGGGAAAGATCGAGCGGAAGCGCGCGACGTCCCACAGCAGATCGAGCACGACGTCAGCGGGCGCGTCGACGACAAAGATCGCTCGCAGGCCGGGCACACCCTCGGGGTCGGCCAGCTCGACCACGTCGAGGCCTTCGGCGGGCGACGGCGACGACGGCGACGACGGCGCCTGCGCACCGAGGAGCGCGGCCAACACGGCGGGTAGCAAGGGCACCGACACCCGATCACGATAGCCGCCTGCCCGACGGTCGGCGACGTCAGCGA
>VGSZ01000448.1 GCA_016874845.1 Deltaproteobacteria bacterium | reverse complement strand
GAGGTTCTTCGCATCGATCACGAGGCTCAGGTCGGCGAGGCCGGCGCCATCTTCGGGCGCGTCGACGGTCAACAGCGTGCTGCTGACGAAGTCCGCCGGCGACGGCGGCGCGAGCACGAAGTTCGCCGGCGTCGACGTCGCCGTGCCGTCGTTGTCGGCGTAGGCGAACAGCACGATCTTCTCGCCGGCCTCGACCGGCTCCTGGGGATCGCTGGCCACGAGAGCGAGGCCGCCGAAGCTGCCCGTCCAGGTGCCCTCTTCGTCGATGGCGATGTCCTTGTTGACGAGCGCGGCACCAAGCGGCAGCGCCGGCGCGTTCACGGGATCGACGAGCTCGGCCGGGTGGCGGTCACCCTCGCGGAACGCGACGACGTAGACCTTGCCGACCACGGCGCCCGACACCGCCGAGATGGTGCAGCTGTACTCAGCCGGCGCCTCGGACAGGTAGCGCAGGTTCAACAGCATCGTCTTGCCAGCGGGGATGACCGCTGACGCCGTCGTGACCGCGTCCTGGGTCGCCGTCTGGATGCGGATGTTCGAGCCGTCCTCGGCGATGGCGGCGCCCTCGGCGAGGAAGATGTTCGTCGTGCCGCTGCCCTTCGTGTACGTGAACGTCAGCGTCACGGAGGCGCTGCCCTCGCCGGCGACCTTGAACAGGATCCGGTCGCGCACGTCGACGGCATCGAGCGAGCCGGTGAGGATGGTCGGCTCGATGTCGGTGGCGACCTCGCCCGCGTCGAAGGACTCGACGGGCGGCAGCGTGTTGGGCTCGACCTCGCGCACGGTGCGCCCGCTCGCCCCGGGCGGCGGCGGCAGCAACGGCTTCAATGCGGCGTTGATCTTGACCGTGCCCGAGAGCTGGGCGCCGGGCACCTTCAGGTCCGGGGCGGGGCACGCAGCGAGCACAAGGGTCGCGGCGGCGGTCAGGAGGGCGAGCGGACGGACGCTGGACAGCAACATGAGGAACCCGGGACCGTCAGCGGCGACGGTGTTCGGAGGACGCACCGGAGGATGTGGGTGCTCGATGCGGCGTGGACGCGCCACGACGCTCTACAGACCCGCCGCTAGAAGGCTTCCGCGCAAGTGTCAACGACGTCGATCGGTCACGACGGCATGTGACCGCCGGCCACGAGCGTCTTGCGACGACTTGGCGACCGATCGGTTCTGGCCAGAGCGATTAGTCGCTGGACAGACAGCGCGACGTATCGTCGAGGCGCTCCCAGCGACGCCGGACGATGCGCCGCACGGCCTGCGGCGGGCTGCCCGCCTCGTCGCACTCCGCCGACGCCGTCGTCTCGTCCACTTGACGCCCGACGAGCGAGACACACGGGTCGCCGACGTCGTCGACGCGCTCCGGATCGACGCGCAACGACAGCTGCGTCCGGACCGCCAGCCGGCAGCCGCTGGCGCTGTTCACCTGCTCACTGCCAACCGCGAACAGCAGGCCACCGGCGGTGTCGCGGGTCCCGAGCAGCGACGTGTAGTCGACGCCCCCTAGAGGCACGCCGTGCAGCCACCAGCTGTCGTAGTCGACCTGGACGAGCTCGACGCGCAGCTCGGCGAACTGCTCATCCTTCTCGCAGCCTTCGTCGCCGCCGACGACGACGCGGCACGACTCGAGCTGCACGACCCGCGACGTGAACGTCGCCGTCAACGGCACATCGCCGCCACAGCCAGCAAGAACAGCCACTCCACACGCGACCACCAGACCGGCGGCGCGCCACGAGCCCGACGAGCCACACGCGGGCCGGCTGCGGCGAGGCGCCCGGCGCCGGCTCCGTGGTGAGAGCGATGGCGGAGTCGTCGCGTTCATGGTGTCCCCACCGAGCCGGTGAGCGACTCGAGGAAGCGCTCGCCCACCGGCGTCGCACCGCAGGCGGCAGGCCCCTCGAGCCGGGCGCTGCCCGCGAACGTTCCCGTCAGCGTCTGCCCGTTGGCGACGACCTCGACACTCTGGACTTCGATGGTCGTGCACAGCGCGGCGCCGGCGGTCACCACCTGCTCGCGCCGCGCGATGCGCGGCGCGGTCCATGGGTCGGCGTCATCGGGCAACGGCGCGAGCACCCACGTCTGCTCGCCGACGAACAGCAGATGTGCGTCGGCGCGCTGATCGAGGGCCCAGGCCTCGACCACCGGCGCCGCGAACTGCTCGGGCTCGACGCAGAACTCGCCGTTGCTGCGGATGCTGCACTGCTCGGTGCGCTCGCGCAGCACGTCGTAGAACACGATGCCCTGCGGACCGCACGCGGCGACGGCCGTACTCACGACGAGGGCGAGCCAGAGCGAGGCGACGCTGTGCCGCGCACCATCGGCGAGGGTCATGGCTCCTCCGCACGGGCCCACACGGCGTCGTCGACACGGCGGGCGCTGACCGACCAGGTCTGCTCGGTGGTGCTCGCGGTTCCGCACTCCTCGGTGGTGACGGCGACGACCGAGAAGAACCCCTGCAGCAGCGTGGCGTCGTCGGGCAGGACGTGACCGGCGAAGACCCGGCTCGACTCGCGGACGCAGCCGGCGGTGTTCGCGTCGATGTTGGCGGCGCGGTACCGCACGAACGTGCACTGGCCGCCCTCGCCGGCGCAGCCTGGGACATCAGCGACGGTGGTGTCGTTGGCGAAGCGCCACCCCGGGAGCGTG
>VGSZ01000447.1 GCA_016874845.1 Deltaproteobacteria bacterium | reverse complement strand
GGGGCCAGCGGCTCGGCGGCCCGCAGCACGCTCTCGTCGGCGACGGCGGTGGCGTAGGCGCCGCGGACGAAGCCGGTGTCGGTGGCGACCAGCCGCTTCTTCTGCCACGCCGCCTCGGCGGCGGTGACGTCGAACGTGTCGCCCGGGCTCGCCGTCACCGGCGTCGGCCGGCGCTCGGCGACGGCGTCGACTAGGTGAAGGCGTCAGCGACGCGCACCACGCCGTCGCCGTCGTCGCCGGCCCAACCGCGCCGCCCGCCGAGCAGCACGTAGCCGAACGCCGGGCGGTCGTGGCCGGGCCGGGGGCCGGCCACGCTCTCGCTGGCCTGCAGGATGGCGGTCACGGTGGTGGTCGCCGCCCGGCGCACCGGCAGCGTCGCCTGCGCGCCGGGCACCAGCGGCTGGCCGCTGCCATCGCTGCGCCCGCCCGAGCAGCAGGCGTCGAAGATCGCGACGACGTTGTCGCTGCTGGCCGCCGCCAGCAGCGACTGCTGCGACAGGCCGCGGTACTCGACGCTGCGGATCGTGGGCTGCACGCCGACGCCGAGCAGCAGGCCGTCGGTGCCCGATATTGCCGGCGCGCCGTGGCCGACGAACACGATCCAGAACGTGCCGCCGGGCCGCCGCACCTCCTGCAGCCGCGCTGCCTCGGCCAGCAGCGTCTCCTTCGTGACGTCGGCGTCGCGCACCAAGACGGCGCGCTCGACGGGGACGCCGCGGCCTTCGACGAAGTAGCGGTTTCAGTCGGCGCCCAGCGCGCTGGCGCCGGGGACCGGCGGCAGCACGAAGGGCTTGCTGGTGACGGCGACGGGCATGACATCGTCTTCGCCCAGCGTCTCCTGGCGTCGCAGCGCAGCGCGCCGCGCCGCGCCGCCTTGGTCTGGCAGGGCGCGTCGCTGAACGAGCGTGGCAGCCCGTCGAAGGTACCCACGGCGAGCCGCCCACGGTGCCGCGTCAGGAGCCCGCGCCGGGCCTCGTCGACGGCGGTGGCGCGCGCGGGGGACGACGCGCAGCACCGGGCCAGCCCGGCGCGCCCGCGCCCATCGCCGGCTCGAGGGTCCGAGGCGCATCGAGGCCGTCGGCGAGCGGCCCGAGGCCCCCGTCGACGCGCCGGCGGTGGGCGGCGGTGCCGACGGCGGCTTCATGCTGGGCGAGACGGCCCGCGGCGACCATCGTCGACTCGAACGTCCGCGGCTCGCCCTGCTTCAGGCAGCGCTCGCTGTGGCGGGCGCTGGCGTCGTCCAGCAGGCCTTCGACCTGCTCACCCAGCGCGCGCTCGTGGACGGCCAGCGTGCGGGCCGTGGCGAGGGCCTGCAGGCACGCGCCCAGACCGGCGCCGCAGCGGTCGTGCGCCTGGGTGACGGCGCTCGCGACGGCCCGGCGACGCTGGGTCTTTGCCCGCACGCCGGCATCCGAGACATGGGCGTCAAGGTCGCACGCCTCGGAGAAGGCGACGGCGGCGCCGTCGTAGCGGGCGCCGGCGAAGGCCTGCTCGCTGCGTACAGTGGCCTGCTTCGACGGCGGCGTGCACGCCGACACGAGCAGTCCGCGACCCAAGACGGAGAGCCGCCCACCCGTTCGCGTGTCCGGACAGCGACCGGGCCCGCCGACGACGAACAAGACGCCGACCGGCGGACGCCCGCAGCCGGTGCGCGCCTACGATCGCGTCGACCACCGCGGCAGCAGCAGGCCGGTGCGCGCCTTGTACGCGGCCCACTCGGGGTAGCGCGCCATGCTCGCTTCCTTGCGCAGCATGTTGGGCACGAAGACCAGCGACCAGACGACGACGAGCACGACCCACGGCGCCCAATGGCCGGCGACGACGGCGAAGCTGCCGTACAGCGTCATCTCGCCCAGATAGTTCGGGTGCCGCACGCGGGCGAAGAAGCCGTCGGTGATGAGCCCCTTCTTCGCCTTCAGCACGAAGGACTTCTGCGCGTCGGCGCCGATCATGACGACGACGCCCACCGCGTAGAGCAGCGTCGCGAGCCCGAGCACCGCCGGCGTCGCCTCGCGGCGCTGCACGACGATCAACGTCGGCGCGATCCAGTAGGGCCCGAGCACCAGCGCCCACGAGGAGAGCGCGCCGGCGAACGTCACCCGCACCTCCCAGTTCGGGTCGGGGAACAGGCGGTCCTTCAACAGCCAGATCACGCCGTAGCTGCCGTGCAGCGCCGCGTACGTCCACGCCGTCGTCGTCCACACGTCGAAGGCCGCCATCATCGCCAGCACGAACAGCAGCGTGCCGCCCTTCTGCGCGTTGATGACCCAGGCGAACTTCAGCAGCCGTGGCCCGCCGAACAAGTGCTCCGACAGGTGCGTGCGCACCCGCAGCCACGACGCGACGGCGGGGTGCAGCGCTGTTGCCGCCCTTGCCGTCGTCGTCGCGGCTGTCGTCGCGCCGTCGGCGGACGCGGTCGTCATTGAGGCGCCCGGGGCGTGCGGCGCGCGGGCTTGCCGGGACCACCCCTCGTCGGCGCGGCCTTCGCGGGACCACCCCTCTTCGGCGCGGCCTTCGCGGGACCACCCCTCGTCGATGCGGCCTTCGCGGGACCACCCCTCGTCGATGCGGCCTTCGCGGGACCACCCCTCGTCGGCGCGGCCTTCGCGGGACCACCCCTCGTCGGCGCGGGGCTCTCC
>VGSZ01000446.1 GCA_016874845.1 Deltaproteobacteria bacterium | reverse complement strand
GGGGTTGGCGCCCACCGGGTAGTCGACCTTCGTCTGGAAGGTGCCGTTCCCGTTGCCGAGGAGCACGCTGACGGTGTCGGCGTTGATGTTCGCGACCGCGAGGTCGACCTTCCCGTCACCGTTGAAGTCGCCCGTCGTGACGGAGCGGGGCAGCGAGCCCACCGGGTAGTCGACCTTGCCGAGGAAATTGAGCGGGCAGACCTCGCACGCGCCGGCGTTGCACTGGCTCGTCGCGCCGCACGCGTTGTTGCAGGCGCCGCAGTGCTGCGGGTCGGTGGCGAGGGTCACCTCGCAGCCGTTTGCGCCGCTCGCGTCGCAGTCGCCGAAGCCCGCGGTGCACTTGAAGTCGCGCGTGCTCGTGGCGCAGAAGTTCTTCGCGTTCGCCGCGCTGCACGCGTTGCCGCAGGTGCCGCAGCCGAGCGGCCATCGCGGGCCTCGCCGTCGGGGTCGCGGGCCTCGCCTTCGCGGGCGCGACGCTCCTTCGACCAAAGCCTGGCCTCGTAGCCTCGAGCCGCTTCGGAGCCGACGTCAGCGCTGCGATGGTGCGCGCGCGCACGCAGGTGAGCGAGGCCATCGCGCATGAGAAGGCCCGCGCCGCCGAGGAGGCCGCTCGGGAGGCCGATCGGCGCGCGACGGAAGCCGAAAAGCAGCGCAACTTGCTAGGCGCGCCTTTGGCGGGACCGCGCCCGGCGACCTCTACGACGACCCCGAAGCCTGGCGCTGACGATCCGCACGGCGGCGTCGTCGGCCCGGGGTTCTAGCGACCTCGAGCGAAGGGCGGCTCCCAAGCTATGCCGGCTTCGCCGCGACGGTCCGCTTAGGGCGGTACCCGACTGAGTCAGAACGATTCCCCGCAACCACCCGAGCAGGAGGCAACACGATCACGCCCGGCCACGTCAGGGCGGCGGGGTTCCGTTCATCACCCCACAGCGAGGCCTTCATGACGATGCGCTCGGCCAGGCGGCGAACGATGGCGGCGAACGATGGCGGCGTCGAGCGTGCCGCCGCGCCCCTGTTGTTTGGCCGTCACGCCCGTCACCCCACGCGACGGGCGTCCGCCCGACCGCGAGCGACTACTGCCCGACGTTCAGGTAGTAGGTGCTTCCGCAAAAGCTACACGTCGTCTGCCGCGTGTACTCAGGCTTCTTGTCGCCATTGAGGTCACCGACCGACGATCCACTCTGATTGCCCGCGGTCGGGCCGAAAGAGCACGTCGAGAACGCGAGACCGCCCTGGTTGTAGAGACTGACGAGCTGCGTCGTCATTCCCGACTTCGCGAACGCGAGAATATCCAAGCGCCCATCGCGATTGAGATCATACAGATCGAACGCGCCGGCATTGGTAAATCCTGCGAGGACGACGTTCGTGGTGGACTTCACGACACCCTTGTCATCGAGCATTCCTACGACATAGCCCGTGTTGGTGTCGTTCACCCACACGACCTCGGCGACGCCATCGCCGTCGAGATCTCCCGTACGAACGCGCCCAACACTCGTCGGAACTCCCGTCATGCAGGTAGGCGCGCCAAAGCCGCCCGTCCCATCGCCCAATCGAAGGTTCATGCAGTTGCTGGCACGCACCAACAGGTCGAGCTTCCCGTCGCGGTTCGCGTCGACCAGGCTCACCCACTGAGGGAACCCGGTCTGGTTGATGTTCGACGACGGCCCAAAGGTGCGCGCGCTCGTCTGCATCGAAACAGTCAGCCGACCGAAGTCCTGATTGCTCGACACGGCGTCCTTTCGTCCGTCACCGTCGAGGTCTCCAAAAGCGACGTAGGCCTCGGTTCGTCCCACGAAGAAGGTCGTCGACTGCGCTCCGAAGTTCGCTGACCCGTCACCCCAGAAGATCGTCGCCGTCTGATCAAGTTGGTTCGTCCAAATCACGTCCAGCTTGCCGTCGTCGTCGACGTCTTCGAAATAAGAGCCCATCGACTCCTTGCCACCAGCCTTCGACAACTCGGCGAAGGTCCCGTTACCACAGGACTTACACGCCTTGTCGATGCAAGCCGTGCCGGAGCCGCAGACGACCCCGCATGCGCCGCAATTCTCCGACGTTGCGAGCGAAGCTTCGCAACCGTTCGCTCCGCTCTGATCACAGTCACCGAAGCCCGCCTTGCACTTGAAGTCGCACGTGCTCGCGGCGCAGAAGTTCTTCGCGTTCGCCGCCGCGCACTTGAACTTCGCGTCCGCCTGCCCGCAGCCGCCGCAGTTCATCGGATCGTTCTTCGTGTCGACGCAGACGTCCTTCATCATGACGTCCTGGCACTTGGACGAGCCGCCGACGCAGTCGGTCACGCACGCGCCTGCCTGGCAGACCTTGCCCGCCGCGCACGCCTTGCCACAGCCGCCGCAGTTCATCGGATCGTTCTTCGTGTCGACGCAGACGTCCTTCATCATGACGTCCTGGCACTTGGACGAGCCGCCGACGCAGTCGGTGAGGCACATCCCGCCCTGACACACCTGGCCCGTCGGGCACTTCGTGCCGCACGAGCCGCAGTGGCTCGCGTCGATTGCCGTGTTGACGCAGACGTCGTTCGACATCCCGTCCTGGCACTTCGTCGAGCCGCCGACGCAGTCGGTGAGGCACATCCCGCCCTGACACACCTGGCCCGTCGGGCACTTCGTGCCGCACGAGCCGCAGTGGCTCGCGTCGATTGCCGTGTTGACGCAGAC
>VGSZ01000445.1 GCA_016874845.1 Deltaproteobacteria bacterium | reverse complement strand
CCGCGGGCGCCGTCACCTTCATCGCGCAGGTCACCGACGGCCGCACGAAGGTCGACCTCCCGGTCACCGTCGACGTAGCGGCGGTCAATGACGCGCCCACGCTGTCGGGCGCGAAGATCGACGGCGCCGAGGACCAGCAGCTGACCGCGCAGCTGCGCGGCAGCGATGTCGATAGCGACACGCTCACCTACGAGCTGCGGCGCGCACCGAAGCATGGCACCGCCACCGTCGACCCCAGCACCGGTCTGTTGACCTACACGCCCGAGCCCGACTGGAACGGCGCCGTGGCGGCGACGGTGCGCGTGAGCGACGGCCGCGCCAGCGCCGACGTAGAGGTGCCGATCACCATCGCCGCGGTGAACGACCCGCCGGTGGCGAGGCCGCTGCGTCTGGCGCTCACCGAGGACTCGTCGACCAGCGAAGCGCTCGAGGTCAGCGACCCCGATCGCGACAAGCTGTCCTTTGCGGTGAAGACCGCGCCGACGAAAGGCGAGGCCACGGTGGATACGCGCGGCCGCGTGACCTACCGGCGGCGCCGCAACGAAAACGGCGTCGACAAGCTGATCGTCGCCGTCGCCGACGGCACCGTCACCGTCGACGTCGCCGTCGACGTCGCCATCGAGGCCGTCAACGACGCGCCGGTGTCGACCACCGCGGCGCCATCGTTCGCCGAGGACACCACGCTGCAGCTCACCTTGACCGCCAACGACGTCGACGGCGACAAGCTGCGGTTCCGGGCCGGGGCGGCGCCCAGTGCCGGCGGGCAGCTGTCGATCTCGTCGATGGGCGAGCTGCGGTGGTCGCCCCCGCCCGACTTCCACGGGCACGACAAGCTCGGCTTCGAGGTGGACGACGGCGCCGTGCGCACCGAGGTCATGCTGCCGGTCACCGTCACGCCGGTGAACGATCCGCCGACGTTGAAGGTCAAGAGCGCGTGGACCCGCGAGGACACGCCCACCACCACCGAGGCCGAGTTCGCCGACATCGACGGTGACAAGCTGTCGCTGCGCATCGAGCGCCAGGGCGAAAAGTCCACCGCCGCCATCGACGGAGCCAGGGTGCTCGTGACCCCCACGCCCGACCAGTGGGGCAAGGACACCATCGTGGTCGCGGTCGACGACGGCACGACCTCCACCACCGCGAACCTCGCGGTCACCATCGAGCAGCGCTCGGACCCGCCCCTCGTGCGCGACGAGCGGCTGACCACGAACGAGGACACTGTCGCCGAGGCGACGCTGCCGGCCACGGACCCCGACGACGACCCGCTGACGTTCCAGCTGACCAGCACCGGCACGCTCGGCACCGCGACGCTGCTCGACGCGCGCACCGGGCGCGTGGCCTACACACCCCGCGGCGACGCGTTCGGCGATGACGTCATCGGCTTCGTCGTCAACGACGGGGTCGACGACCGTCGCCACCGGGTGGTCGGCCGCCTGATGGTGACCATCAAGCCCGTCGACGACGCGCCGGTGGCCGCCGACGCCGAGATCGAGACCACCGAAGACACCCCCGTGCGCGCCACGGTGACGATGAACGATGTCGACGGCGACGCGCTGACGCTGGCGCTCGCGGCGCCGCCGGCCAACGCCACGGTCGTCGTCGAGGACGGTCCGCGGGGTGTCCTTGCCGTCACGCCGGCGCGCGACTTTTTCGGCCAGCTCGCCGTCTCCGTGCTCGCCACCGAGACAGCGTCAGGCCGCCTGCGCTCGACGCCCGCCACCGTGCGCGTGACCGTCAAGCCGGTGAACGACGCGCCGGCGACAGGCTCCCTGTCGCTGCACACCGCGGAGGACACGCCGCTCGAGGGGCAGCCGCTAGCGTCGGACATCGACCGCGACACGCTGCGCTGGGCCGTGACGAAGCAACCGGCGGCGGGCTCGGTGACGATGGACGCGCAGACCGGGAAGTTCACGTACACGCCGCGCAAGAACACCTACGGCAACGACGGCTTCGTCTTCGTCGTCGACGACGGCAACGGCGGCACCGCCGGCGGCCGTGTCGACGTCGCTGTCAGCCCCGTCGACGATCCGCCGGTGGGGATCCCCGGCGAGTTGGCGGCGCCACGCAACGGCCGCGCGGCCGGCAAGCTGCAGGGCCGCGATCCCGAGGGCGACCCGCTGACGTTCCGCATCGTCGACGAGCCGGCCACGGGCTCCGTGAAGCTGCTCGACGAGAAGACCGGCGACTACGCCTTCTCGGTCCAGGGCGGCACCAAGGGGTCGATGGCGCCGTTCCGCTTCGTCGTCGAGGCCGGTGGCAAGACGTCCGAGCCGGTCACCGTCGTCGTGCGCATCGAGTGAGCGACGGACGAGCGTGAAGGTCGGCGGCGCGCGCCGCCGCCGCGCTGACTTGACGTCGTCGTACGCGTCGGCGACGACGACGCTCATGACGCATCCGCAGCTCTCGTCCGTCGTCAGCCAGGTCCAGGGTTCGCTCGAGCACGCCATCGATCGTCTGTCGGGCTTTCTGCGCATCCCGGCCGTCTCGTGCGATCCGGCCCACGCCGCCGACGTGCGTCGGCTCGCCGAGCACATCCGCGATGATCTGCAGAAGGCCGGCTTCGACAACGCCCGCGTCCTCGACGTCGAAAGGCGCGACGGGGACGCGATGGCGCCCCACCCCTGCGTCGCTGCGGAGTGGCTCAAGGCGGGCGCCGACAAGCCGACGGTGCACGTCTTCGGCC
>VGSZ01000444.1 GCA_016874845.1 Deltaproteobacteria bacterium | reverse complement strand
CTCACGACCATGTGACGCTCCTGCGGCGGGCGTTCGCCGAGGCGCGCGCGGCGCTCGACGAGGTCGGCGTCGACCGCGTCGACGTCGTCTTCGCCGATCTGGGCATGTCGTCGTTCCAGCTCGACGAGGGCGAGCGCGGGTTCAGCTTCCGCGCCGACGCGCCGCTCGACATGCGCATGGACACGTCGCAGGGCCCAACGGCGGCGGAGCTGATCGCGTCGCTGTCCGAGGGCGACCTCGCCGACGTCATCTTTCGCTACGGCGAGGAGCGCGGGTCGCGGCGGGTCGCGCGCGCGATCAAGCAGTCGCGGCCGCAGACGACGCAGCAGCTCGTCGACGCTGTCTACCGCGCCCTCGGCCCGCAGCGCGGTCGCATCCACCCGGCGACGAAGACGTTCCAGGCCTTGCGGATCGCGGTGAACGCCGAGCTGATGCAGCTGCAGGAGCTGCTGGCCGCGCTGCCTTCGTTACTGCTCACGGGCGGCCGGGCCGGGTTGCTGACGTTCCACTCGCTCGAAGATCGTCTGGTCAAGCAGGCGTTCCGCGCCCGTCGCGACGACGGCCGGTTCGTGCCCACGACGAAGAAGCCGCTGTGCGCCGACGACGACGAGCAGCGCGACAACCCGCGCTCGCGCAGCGCCAAGCTGCGCGTCGCTGCCTGGACGCCCGCCGCTGCCGACGGCGACCACGAAGACGATCACGAAGACGAAGACGAACACGAAGATGAAGATCGCGACGAAGGCGTCGTCGACGACGACCACGAGGAGACCCGATGAGCGCCCGCCCCACCCGCACCGCGGCGCGGGCGTCGCCGCCCGGCTCGCGCGACGACGGCAGCGTCCGCATGGCCCTGGCCATCGTCGTCGCCACCGTCGTCGTCACCGCCGGCCTCGTGTTCCTCGTGCATACGAAGAGCCGGCAGATCGAGGCCGGCTATCACATCCATGACCTGCGCCAGCAGCTCGTCTCGCTCGAGCACCAGCGCGCGTCGCTCGAGGTCGAGCGCGCCGCCCTCGCGCGGCCTACGCGCCTCGCGCAGCTGGCGCGCACGGCGCTTGGCCTCATCCCGCCGCGCATCGAAACCACCATCGCCGGTTTCGCCGGCTCTCCGGAGGACCCGTGACCCGCGACTGGGCGCGCAACCAGGCGCACAAAAAGACGAACGCGCGCGGGAGCGCTCCCCCCGCCCGCGAGGGCAAACCAAGCGTCGTCTACGTCTGGCTCGTCGCGCTGGTCGTCGTCGTCGGCTTCGGCGTCGTCCTTTGGAAGGCCGGGCGCCTTCAGCTGGTGCTCGGCGATGAGCTGAAGGAGCTGGCCGCCGAGCAGTACCTGCGCACCGTCCCGGTCACCGCGCCACGCGGCGCCATCGTCGACCGCAGCGGACGCCCGATGGCGGTCAGCCTGCCGGCGTGGTCGGTGTTCGTCGAGCCGCGCAACGTCGTCGACCCCGACGTCACCGCGCAGCGCCTCGGCGCGGCGCTGGGCGTGCCGCCGTCGACGCTGGCGGCGCGCGTCGGCAGCGATCGCGCGTTCCACTGGCTCGAGCGCCGCGTGTCCCCCGAGCTCGAGGCGCGCGTGCGGGCCCTCGACCTGCCCGGCGTCGGCCTGCGCAAGGAGTGGCGTCGCACCTGGCCCAATAAGCAGCTGGCGGCGCAGGTGCTCGGCAGCGTCGACGTCGACGGCGCCGGCCGCGGCGGCATCGAGCAGCGGTACGAGGAGCAGCTGCGCGGCGACGCGGTGGGGCTCGCGGCCATCGCCGACAACAAGGGCGATCGCGTCGCTGTCATCGCCGAAGGCGACCCGTCGTTCGATCTCGCCGCGCTCACCGGCGCCGACGTCGTGCTCACCATCGACATGGCGCTGCAGCAGGCCGCCACCGAGGCGCTCGAACGCACCCGCGACGCCTACGACGCCAAGAGCGTCTACGGCCTCGTCCTCGACGTGCAGACCGGCGCCATCCGCGCGGCGGCGCAGGCGCCGGCGTTCAACCCCAACACCGGCGAGGGCGACCGCCGCAACCACGCCATCGCCGACGCCGTCGAGCCGGGCTCGATCTTCAAGGTGGCGACGTTCACCGCGGCATTCGACGCCGGGCTGCTGTCGCCCGACGAGCTCATCGACTGCGAGAACGGGCGCTTCCAGCTCGGCAAGCATGTCATCCACGACAGCCACAAGCTCGGCGTCGTGCCGGCGCGCGAGGTGTTCGCGGCGTCGTCGAACATCGGCACGCTGAAGATCGCGCAGCGCCTCGGCGAGGAGCGCTTCCGCGAGGCGATCATCCGCTTCGGCTTCGGCGCCCGGCCAGGCACCGGGCTGCTCGACGAGACGAAGGGCCGCCTGCCCACGCAGGCCCGTTGGGGCGACGCCCGCCTGGCCACGGTGTCCTTCGGGCACGGCGTCATGGTGTCGGCGCTGCAGGTCGCGAACCTCGTGCAGGCCATCGCCAACCAAGGTGTCAGGAAGACTCCCTATCTGGTCGAGCGCGTGCAGGCCGCCACCGGCGAGACGCTGCAGCAGCACACCGACGACGAAGGCGTGCGGGTGATGAAGGCCGAGACGGCGCGCACGATGCTGTCGGTGCTCGAGGGCGTGACGCTGCCCGGCGGGACCGGCGTGCTCGCGGCGATGCCCGGCGTCCGCGTCGGCGGCAAGACCGGCACCGCCGAGAAGGTCGATCCGGCCACCGGTC
>VGSZ01000443.1 GCA_016874845.1 Deltaproteobacteria bacterium | reverse complement strand
GCCGGCCGCGGTTGCAGCTCCAGCGCGCCGTCGACGACCTCGGCGACCATGTGCGGCGGGGCGGCGAGGACGTCGGCGTAGGTGGCGCGGCGGTTGGCGGGCAGGCCCATGGGGCGAGTGTAACGACGCGCGCACGACGAGCGCCAGCCACGCGGCGCCGCGGCTGTCGTGGAGAACGCGGCGCGGTGCGCGTTCGGGAGCGTCCCCCTGTGTCAGGGGGCGTGTTGTCGCTGCGCCGGACGCCCGCGACGCTGTGACGGTGCCGATCGCACCAGTCGACGCTGCGCTTGCTGTCTTCGCGACGACCGTGCGGGCACGTTTTGGTGTGCGCCTGCGCGAACTGGTGCTCTTCGGGTCACAGGCGCGCGGCACAGCGCGCGGCGACTCCGACGTCGATGTGCTCGTCGTGATCGATGACCTCACGGGCACCGAGGCGCGCGCTCTCGGCTTCCTTGCTGGCGACCTGCTCACCGAATCCGGCGTGCTGTTGTCGCCGTTGGCGCTCTCGACACGCCGAATGGGCGAGCTGCGTCGGGGCGAGCGATTGATCGCGCAGGAGATTGCGCGGGATGGCATCACGCTGTGACTGAACAGCGTCGTCAGACGGACGCGGGGCTGCTGCTCGGCGGGCGGCGGGCGCTTTGCTCGGGTGCGCAGCCTGACCGGCGGTTCTGCCGTCGATAGGCTCCGCTTGCGGCTGGATGACCCCGTCGACCTGGGCACCCACACGTTGGCAGGCCGAGCGCCGACCGTTACACTTCGAACATGACACTTGCGATCGACGACCAACGCATCGAGCGGCTGGCGCGTCGGTTGGCGGCTGCCACCAACGCCTCCGTGCCCGACGCTGTCGCGCGGGCCCTCGAAGACCAACTGGCGCGATTGCGTCCCCCTGAGCGGACGAACGGCGAGCGTGCCGCGCTCGACGCCGTGCTCACTGCCGCGCGCGCGCTGCCGGTCCTCGACGAACGACCGGTGGACGAGCTGCTCGGGTAGGACGTGCACGGTGAGTTGGGTTGACCGCGCTGGTGATCGACACCTCGGCGGTCGTGGCACTTCTGCTGGGTGAACCGGACGCAGACGCGTTGAAGGAGCGGCTTCTGGCCGGCTCGCCGCGCCTTATCAGTGCGTTCTCGGTGCTGGAGTGTCACGTGGCGATGTCCCGGAAGATCGGCCCCGCCGGGCCGGAGCTCGTCGACCGGCTCTTGTCGGCGGTGAGCGCTGAAGTGATTGCCTTTGGCGACGCTGAGCTGGCGAGCGCGCGCGTAGCATTCGACCGATTCGGGAAGGCACGACACCCCGCTGCCCTGAATCTGAGTGATTGCTGCACGTATGCATTGGCGAAGACACGAGGATTGCCGGTGCTTGCCAAGGGCTCGGACTTCGTCGCGACGGACACCCGCGTCCTCGACTGAACCGCAGCCGGACCGCTTGCGGGTGCAGGTGAGCGACAACGACGACGCAGCCGCCGCGGCTGGTGCACGTCGCAACGCTCGACTGGTGGCGATGCGCCGTGACGGGCACATCCGTCACGGCAAACGCAGGACCCCGACGTTGTAGGCCGGCAGCGCGCGATCGCGCGTCACGAGCACCAGCCCGTCGACCCGCGCCGTGGCGACCAGCAGTCGATCAAACGGATCACGGTGCAGGGGCGGCAACTTCGCGACCTCGAGCACGTGCGCGGCGCTGATCGCCGTTTCAACCAGGCCGGAAGGAATCAACGCGCGATGGATCTCATCGGGCTCGATGAGGAATTCTTCTTTCTGAAGGGCACGCTTGATGGCGATTTCCCACAGGCTTGCGACGCTC
This sequence comes from Deltaproteobacteria bacterium, assembly GCA_016874845.1. Taxonomy (GTDB): domain Bacteria; phylum Myxococcota; class UBA727; order UBA727; family VGSZ01; genus VGSZ01. Next base: position 900 of record VGSZ01000443.1, on the reverse strand, counting down.
ACGAAGACGGCGTTTTCGGACGACGCCAGCTCGGCGCGGATCGCAGCAGGAATGCGCTCGGGGTCGGCGAGGACCCACAGCAGCACGTGGGTATCGAGCAGGTAGCGCATCAACGACCTTCGAAGTCGGCCAGCGCGTCCGGCGGCAACGCCGCGTCGAAGTCGTCGGGGATACGCACGCGCCCGCGCAGCAGGCCGAAGGTTCGCTCAGCTGGCGCGGGCGGCGAGACCGGCACCAGCCGAACCTTCGCGTCGCCGTCGCCGTCGACGACGACGTCTTCGCCGCGGAGCGCCCTGTCGATCCAGCGGGCCAGCTGCCCCTGTGCGTCCTTCCAGCTCACCGAGGTCATTGAGGGAACGTAGCAGGTTCGAGCGGCGGCCGCTCAGGGGACAACGGATCGCACCGTGCGAAGGGAGGGCGAGGATTGCGGCGACGACGCGGCCGCCGCGGCAGCCCGATGGACGATGAAGGCCGGACGACGACCGCGGCGTCGACGCCCGACAGCATGACGCTACGGCGCGATGGTCAGCTCCTCGGCTTCGAGAAATCCGGTGCCGTCGGCGAAGAAGCCGGTGACGCATTCGCATTCCGGCGCAGTGGCTCCGACGCGCACGGTGAGCTCGACGGGTCCAGCCGGGATTCCAGAGCACCAGCCCTCGAGATTCACGCCCTCGAGGTTTTGGACGTTGGCCACCAGCGCCGCCGAGAGGTTGCCGGGGTGCACCGTGTGATAACAGGTACTCTGCGATACGATAACGGCCGCTTGCCAATGCTATCATCAGGGCCGTGACTCCGTTGTCGTGAGGCACGTCGACCTTAGCCCCTCCCTCAATTAAAGCCTGTAAAATCGCGAGCGAAGACTGATCATCGTTCTGGGCCGTCGCCGACTTCGCCGTGGTG
>VGSZ01000442.1 GCA_016874845.1 Deltaproteobacteria bacterium | reverse complement strand
CCGGTCGCGCCCCTTCGTCGTGGCTACTATCGCGGCGCTGCTGGTGCTCGTCGTGCACCTGCTGACGCTGCCGGCCCAGGGGATCACCGACGACGACGACTTCTACGCCTCCGCCGGCGTCCGCTATGCACAGTGGCTCGGTGACGTCGTCACCGACCCCGGCCGCGCCCTGACGCGCGAGGGCATCGACGCCGCCTTCGTCGCGAACCACGAGCATCCGCCGTTCGCCAAGCTGGTCTTCGGTCTCGCCCACGCGCTGCTGCACGACGGCCTCGACGTCTACGGCTCGCTGGACGCCGCCCGCGCCGGCAACGTGCTGTTCGCTGCGCTGCTGGCCTTCACGATGGTGCTCTGGACGTACCGCGCGCTCGGCCCGCTGGCGTCGTTGGTCGGCGTGCTGCTGTGGGCCACGCTGCCGCGCTTCTTCCTGCACACCGAGGTGGCGACGCTGGATGCCCCGGTGGCAACCATGATCTTCGTCCTCACCGCGCTGTGGACGTGGGCTGGCGAGCGGCGCGGCCGCGGCGTCGTGGTCGGCGTCGTCTTCGGTCTCGCGTGCCTGACGAAGCTGAACGCGCCGTTCGCTGCATTGACCCTGACAGCGTTCGCGCTGCTTGAGCGCTGGCGGTCCTTTCGCGTCGAAGTAGCCACAAGCCCTTCGTCACGGCCGCAGCTGCGGCTGCCGTGGCCACCGTGGTCGTTGGTGGCGATGGTGCTGCTCGGGCCGGTGGTCTTTGTCGTCGGCTGGCCGTGGCTGTGGCACGACACCGCCGCGCGCCTCGGCGGCTACGTCGCCTTCCACCTGAAGCACTACCCCATCTACCTGTTCTTCGACGGCGAGATCTGGGAGCAGCCCTTCGCCCCCGGCCGCGCCGCCGTCGTGCTCGGGCTTGGCTCGATGCCTCTCGTCGTCGTCGCGCTCGGCCTCGCGGGCGCCGCGTACGCCGTGGGCGCGCTCGCGCGAATCGCGCGCGTCGCCGACGAAGACGGCACGGTGTCGCCGGCCGCCGACCGCGTGGCGGGGCTCGCGCTGCTGCAGGGGGCCGTGTCGCTGGGCGTCGTCGCGCTGTCCGACGTGCCCCGCTACGGCGGTGAGAAGCTGTTCCTGCCGTTCTTCCCGTTCTTTTGTGTGCTCGCCGGCGTCGGCGCCGCCCGCGTCGTTGACGCTGCGGGCGCGCTGGCGCCGCGGATCGCGCCGCGGGCCGTCGTCGCCGCCGTGGTCGTGGTCCTGAGCGCGCTGCCTGGCGTCGTCGGGAGCGCGCGCTTCGGCGGCGGCTTCGCGCTGTCGTACTACGGCGAGCTGGTGGGTGGTCTGCGCGGCGCCGTCGCCCGCGGCTACGAGCGCACCTACTACGACGTCGCCGACAAGGAGCTCGCCCGCTTGCTGGCTCGCTTGCCGGCCGGCGCCAACGGCGGGCCGCGGGTGCACTTCGCGCCCAACCACAAAGAGTACGTGCGCACCTACCGGTGGCTCCGCCACGATGGTGTCGTCCCGCGCGACTCCGTCACCCTCGTCGACCAGCGCGCCGCCGCCGACGTCGTCGTACTGACGCACGAGCGACGCTGGGCGACGTACCCGGGCCTGCGCGAGGAGCTGCGCGGGTGGGCCGTGCTCGCCGAGAAGCGCATCGACGGCGTGCCGCTGTGGACGGTGCTGCGCCGGCCGTGACGATCGGGACGCCGCTGTGCGTCCGGTGGTCGCGCGTCGTTCAAGCCAGCAGGTCGAGCGCGCCCGGCACCACTTCCCATGTCGCCGGCAGGACGCCCGGCTGCTCGCCATCGAGGTCGATGAAGACCTTGTCGCCGGGGGTGGCCGGCGACGCGCTGACCTTTGCACAGCGCGCGATCTTCACCGCGGGCAGGCTGCGGTGGGCGCCGGTGTAGAGCTTCAGCCCGTGCTGCATCCAGAAGCCGAGCCCGCCGCCGCGCACGATCACGACGTCGAAGCGGCCGTCGTCGATGACGGCGTCGGGCGCCACCCACATGCTGCCGCCGAAGTACTGGCCATTGGCCGCGGCCATCAGGGTCAGGTCCTCTTCGATGGCGGGACCGTCGTCGAGCGACAGGCGCACGCGCTGCGGCTGGTACGTCGCCATCGTCTTCGCGCTGCCGACCAGAAACGACAGCTTCGCGCCCAGCCGCTTGCTCGACTTGTTGACGACGTCGACGACAACGCCCGACAGGCCGCACGAGCTGATGTTGACGAAGAAGCGCTGTACGTCGTGGCCCTGCTGGTCGACGCAGCGCAGCCGACCCACGTCGATGCGGCGGCGCTGGAAGCGCACCAGCCGCTCGAGGTCGTCGAGTGGCTCGGCGGTCCAGCCGAACGTGCGGCGGAAGTCGCCGCCGGTGCCCGAGGTGACGACGCCGAACGCCGTGTCCGACGGGATGCGCGCGCCGTCGCCGTCGAAGAAGCCGTTCACCACCTCGTTGTTCGTGCCGTCGCCGCCGACGGCGACGACCGCCGCTGCGCCAGCGGCCACGGCCTCGCGCGCCAGCTGGGTGGCGTGGCGCGGCTCCATCGTCAGCTTGACATCGAGTGTGGCGCCGACGGAGGCGAGCCGGGCGCGGAACTGCTCGCGTACGCCCTCGAAGCGACGCAGCGTCGCGCCGGCGGCGGAGCGGGGGTTCACGACGAAGACGAAGCGACGCTCGGACACGCGGGTTCCCGGGCTCAAGGGCGGACCAGCAGACGTCACAGCTCGCCGAGGAT
>VGSZ01000441.1 GCA_016874845.1 Deltaproteobacteria bacterium | reverse complement strand
TCAAGGGCTCGTCGTTCAACCGCGCGACGCAGGCGCTGCGGCAGGCCGGCTCGTCCTTCAAGCCGTTCATCTACGCGACGGGCATCGAGACCGGAAACTTCTCGGCGGTGGGGTACCTCGAGAAGCTGGCCGACGGCGCGCCGCGCCACCGCTTGATCACGGATGCGCCCAAGGTCTTCTTCGATCGCTGGACGGGCAAGAAGTGGTCGCCGCAGAACTCGACAGGGCGCTTCCTCGGCGACATCACGACGCGCACGTGCCTGACCCACTCGGTGAACACGTGCAGCATCACGATCCTCGAGAAGGTCGGCGTCGACGCCGTGCTCGGCGTGGCGAAGAAGATCCACGTCGCCACCGACGCCGAGCCGTTCCCCAACAACCTGACGCTGGCGCTGGGCACCGGCGGCGTGCACCTGCTCGATCTGGTGAACGCGTACGCGGTGTTCGCCGACGAGGGGCGCTTCGCGACGCCGGTGCTCGTCGAGAAGGTGAAGCGCAAGGATGGCTCGGTGTTGTTTTCGCAGCCGCCGGTCGAGCGTACGGCGGTGTTCTCGCCGCAGACCGCCTACGTGATGACCGACCTGATGCGGTCCGTCGTCGAGAGCGGCACGGCCACCCGCGCCCGTGACCTGAAGCGCCCCGCCGCCGGCAAGACCGGCACGACGTCGGACGCGCGCAGCGTCTGGTTCATCGGCTTCACGCCCGAGGTCGTCGCCGGCGCCTACGTCGGCTTCGACGACAACCAGAGCCTCGGCCGCGCCGAGAGCGGCGGGCGCGCCGCGGTGCCCATCTGGCTGCGCTTCATGCACGCCGCCCTCGACGACGCTCCGCCCCGCGACTTCGCCGTGCCCGCGGGCGTCGTCCGCCGGGGCATCGACGTGCGCACCGGCCTGCTGGCCCGCGCCGGCGAGGCGCTGTCGCCCGGGCAGCTGCCCGAGCCCGAGGTCGCCGAGGACGGCGGCGATCCCATCCCCAGGGAGCTGCCCGCCGGCGTGCTGGCCGAGGTCTTCGCCGACGGCACGGCGCCGGTGCAGACCGCCGACGACGCGCCGCCGCCGCCGCTGGAGTTGCAGGAGTCGGGCGGCCTCGCGCCCTGAGCCGCGTTCCTCGGCGCGGCCCAACGCTGCGGTACCGCGAGACAGCGGGTTCAGGCGCTGGCTTCGCAACACTCAACGTGCTCACTTTGACCCGTGCGCGGGGACAGATCGTCGCCGCCGGTGGGGTGGGTCATGTCCCGTTGTCTCTCGCTTCGTGACGTCGTTGGCGTCGCCGCGTTCTTGGTCCTTGCTGCCGTCGCAGGCTGCCCGGCCAACGACGACCTGCGGCTGCAGACCCGCGGCACCATCGCGGGCCGCGTCGCCCTGGTCGACGTCGACGGCCTGAACGATCTGAGCCGCGTGCGGGTCGATCTGGGCAACGGCGAAGGCAGCGCCATCGTCGGCGACGACGGCGTGTTCGTCGTGCCCGACCTCGAGGCCGACGCCTACGACCTGACGGTGACGTACACCGGCGGGCTGACCGCCGACGCCAGCCGCTCGGCGTACGAGCGCTTCACGCGCCGCGTGCCGCTGCTGGCCGGCAGCGTCGTCGACGTGGGCACCTTGCAGCTGGAGCTGGCGAAGGGCCGCGTCACCGGCACCGTGCAGGCCCGCGAGCTGGACGGCAGCGTCGTGCCCGCCGGCGGCGTCGCGCGCCTGCGCCTGTCGCCGGGCGGCGAGGTGCGCACCGCGCCCGTCGACGCCAGCGGCGCCTACGCGTTCGAGGCCGTGCCGGTGGGCTTTCACACCATCGAGGTCGACCGCGACGACTTCGCCGTGCCCGACGGCGGGGCCTTCGACGCCGAGGCTGCCCCTGCGAACCCCGGCGCCGCCGACACCCGCGCCTGCGGCGCTGCCGCGACGGTGCGCGAGGACGACGACGACGTCGCCCCGCCGGCGCTGCGGCAGGTGCGGGCGCGGCCGACGCTGGTGCCCGGCCCCGCGGACCTGTACTCGACCGACGGCGGCACGTGGTGGGTCAAGCCCGACATCACGACGCTCTCCCCCGACGTGCAGCGCGGCTTCGCGGCGGTGGCGCGCGTCTGGCTCGACGACGAGGCCGCCGCCCCCGACTTCGTCTCCGTCGACGACGACCTGGCGCTGCCCCTGCCCTCGCCGGGGCGCCGCCGCCTGCTCGTGCAGGTGGGCGACGGCTGCCGCTACCGCTCGGGCGTCGTGTCGCTCCCCGTCGTCGTCGACCGCGTGCCGCCCGCCGTGCGCGAGCTCGACGTGGCCGGCGCCAACGGCCTGCCCGGCGACGCGCTGGTGGTGGCCCCCGTCGGCAGCGTGCTGCCGGTGCTCGTCGACGCCACCGACGACATCGCCGGCGTCGCCGCGGTGGGCGCGGGCCTGCTCGACGACCAGTTTGACGACGGACCCGAGAACGACGCGTCCGTCACCGCCGCCGCCTGCGACGGGCTCGCGTACACGCGCTACGAGCCCGCCGTCACGCTGCGCCCCGTCGTCGACGTCGCCCTGCCCGACGGTGACGGGCGCTACACGATCGTCGCCTGCGTGCGCGACGCCGTGGGCCTGCTGTCGCCGCCGGTCACCCGCCGCGTCGTCGTCGACACCACGCCGCCGGTGGTGCGCGGGATCGTGGTGGGCGACGGCTCGGGCTTCACGCTGCGGCCCGACGTCGCGGTGCGCTTCGACGTCGACGGCGCCACCGAGATGCGGGCCGGCCTGACCCCGGGCCTGCGGGGCGT
>VGSZ01000440.1 GCA_016874845.1 Deltaproteobacteria bacterium | reverse complement strand
GTCGGCGCGGTGGTCGTCGGCGCGGTGGTCGTCGCGGGCTCGGCGGTGGTCGTTGTCCCCTGCGGCGCGGGTTCGTCGGCGCGGACCAGGGGTGCGGCGAGCAGCGCGGGTAGGGCGAGAAGGGCGAAGGGGCGCATCCGGACTCCGTCGAGGGTGACGCGCAGTAACGCCGTTTGCGCGCCGCCTCAAGCTGCGCGCCGGGCGCGCGCGTGGCGAGGCACCGCCGGCCGGGGTGCGCGGGTGGTCCCCGCGACGCGGGCCCCCGACGTCGTGTACGGTCGAGGTCGCGCGCAGGAGCGTTCGTGCAGTGTCCGAAGTGCGGTCGGGTGGCGGCGAAGGGCGCGTTCATCTGCGCCGGCTGCGACTTCATCCTCGACACGAGCTTTCTTGGCGACGACATCACCGACGACGAGCGCGACCAGCGGGCGCTGCGGCGGCCCGAGCGACCGCGCGTCGACTTCGGTGAGGACGCCATGATCCTAGGCAACCCCGCTGAGAACGACGTCAGCGAGTTCCGCTCCCGCGACGCTGGCGTCAGCCAGCGCGAGGTCACCCAGGCGCGCTTCTACATCGGCGGCATCATCGGCCAGCTGATGCAGGACAACGCGGTGCCTGAGCTCGTCGTCACCGACGCGCACACGCTGCGGCTGACGCCGTTCGAGCGACACGTGCTCGGCTTCGTCAACGGCAAGCGCAGCGTCGGCCGGATCGCCAAGAAGGCGGCGATGGAGGAGAGCGAGTTCAAGACCGCCCTCGCCATGCTGGCCGACAAGGGCTTCCTGCGCCTGAAGGGCTTCAAGCGACAACGCCCTCCAGCGGCGCCGCCGGAGGCGAACGTCGGCGATGCGTCGCTGATGAGCGCCCGACGCCCCCTCGAAGGCGAGCGCACCGTCGTCGCCAGCGTGGAGCACATCGAGTCCCTGGCGCGCGCCGCTTCGTCATCGTCGCCGATGGTCGCGCGCCGGCCCGACCGCGTCCGGCCGCTGTCGTCCTTCGAGGGGTCCGCCCCGGTCACTCCGTCGCCGGGGTCGACCCCGGCATCGACCCCGTTGTCGGACCTGGCACGGCCCCCGTCGCTGAGCCCGCGGACCCGCGCGCGGTCCGCAGCCCCAAGCGCCGACCAGAGCGCCGTCGTCACCGTGCCGATGACGCTGCGGGCGCGCTCCGAGCAGCTCTCCTCGCTCCTCGACGCCGCCCCCGAAGACGTCCTGTCGGTGCTTCCGCAGCCCGTGGCGGCGCCAGCGCCCGACGCCGACGGCTTCGACGCCGACCAGCCGACGCGCGTCGCCGTCCCTGCCGACGCCCACGCCCACCCCACGCGCCTGCTCGACGACGAGCCTGGCGACCCCGATGATTGCGCCCAGGACGATCCGGTCGCGGGCGACGCTAGCGCCGCGGCGTGGGCGCGGCTGCGCGACTCGACCGGTCTCGGCGACCCGTTCCTCGAGGACGCTGGGCCGGAGGACGGCGGCCCGCTGGACGCAGGCGAAGGAGACCCCGGCGACGACGATTACGTCGTTCAGGACGACCCCGGCGACGACGAGCTCGCTGGTGAGGACGACAACGGCGGCGACGAGTGGGGCCCGGATGCCAATGCGGTCGAGGCGCAGGCCGATGGCTTCCACGCCCTCGCCACCGGCACCCACGACCGCGGCATCTCGTCCGCCCTGACGCGGTCCCTGCCGGCGGAGCCCGCCGCCGACGACGCTGAGGCCGCCCCCGACGAAGATGATGGCGACAAGGACGAACGGGACGACGACGACGACCAGCACGACGACGACCGCCCCACCCGCGAGATCGCCGGCGTCGTCACGGTGCCGCAGGCGGCGCCGCCGCCGGTCCCGACGGCGCTGTCGACACCCGAGAGGGTCTTGCCCGTCGACCACCCGTTCGCCGCGCCGCGCGCCCCTGTGCCGCTGCCGGGGGGCGTGCGCGGCGGCGCTGCCGCCCTCGCGCCGCTGCCGCGACATAGCGCACCGACCACCCCGCTGCCGGGCCAGGGCGCAGCGGTCACCCCGCTCCCGGGACAGGGCCCGGCCGCGCCGCCATCGTCGCCGTCCCTCGTGGCCCCGGTGACCGACCCCGCCCCCGCGACGTCTCGGACCGCCGCGCCAACCTGGCCCTCTCCGGGACTGGTTGCGCTGCCCGGGCAGGCGATGCCGGCGCAGGGAAAGCCGTCGGGAGCGCCGCCGTCGCCCGCGCCGTCGCCCGCGCCCGCGCCCTCCTCGGCGGCGGGCCCGGCGTCATCGGCGTTGCTGGGTACGCGCCTGCCAGGGCCGCCCCGGGTGTCGGCGGCGTCGAAGGTGCCGTTCGAGCTGCGCAAGAAGGCCGAGCGAATCTACGAGCAGGCACTGAAGGACCGCGCCGAGGGACGCCTCGCCTCGGCGGTGATGAACGCGAAGCTGGCGATGAGCTTCGACCCGACGGTGCCGGCCTATCCGGCGCTGCACGAGGAGCTGGTCCGCGCGCGGGGCGCTGCGGCGGCCCCCAGAGCCGTCCGTGGCGAGCTCCCGCGCGAGCTCGCGCTCTTCGAGCAGGCCAACGAGGCCGAGGGCCGCGGCGAGTACGAAAAGGCCGCGAAGCTGCTGCGCGAGGCCATCGAGCTGAATCCGAAGGCTGCGGCGCTGCACAACAAGATTGGGGTCGTGCTGTCGATCCGGTTGAAGCGCCACGAGGAGGCGCTCGCCCACCTGAAGCAGGCCGTCGATCTCGAGCCGGGCTCGGTGGTGTACATGAACAACTTCTCGA
>VGSZ01000439.1 GCA_016874845.1 Deltaproteobacteria bacterium | reverse complement strand
CGCGTCGCCTGTCGTCGGGCGCGGCCTTTCGTCTGGGCTCCGGCGCGCAGGCGAGCCTCGCTCACGACGGCGGCGCCGTCGCCTACCAGCAGAGCCGCGACGAGGGCCATCTGCTGACCGCCGCCGCCGACGTCGTCGTCGACCTCACGCGTCCCACGCCGGTGGCGCGCGTGTTCGCGACCGCGGCCCTCGAGCGCGCCCCCGCGCTGTCCGACGCTGGGCCCGACGGCACGCGCACCCTTGCGTTCGTGGTCGACGACGCCGTCTTCGTCGCCGCCGTCGCCGCCGTCGGCGCGGAGCCCCGGTGAGCCCGCGCGTCGACGTCATCGACGTCCACACGCACATCCTCCCGCGCGACATCCCGCGCTGGGCCGAGCGCTTCGGCAGCGGCGGTTTCATGACGCTGGAGCACGTGCCCGGCACCTGCCGCGCGCGCATGGTGCGCGACGACGGCCGGTTCTTTCGCGACGTCGAACACAGCTGCTTCGACGCCGACGCGCGCCTGGTCGACTGCGATCGCCACGGCGTGACGATGCAGGTGCTGTCGACGGTGCCGGTGATGTTTTCGTACTGGGCGAAGCCGGCCCACGGCGCCCTTGTGGCGCGCTTCCTGAACGACGACCTCGCCGCGACGGTGCAGCGCCGCCCCGACCGTTTCATCGGTCTCGGGACGCTGCCGCTGCAAGACCCCGACCTGGCCTGCCGCGAGCTTGAGCGCTGCGTGCGCGAGCTCGGTCTGCGCGGCGTGCAGATCGGCTCCCACGTCGAGACGGGCCCCGGCCCCCTCGACGAGCGGTGGAACCTGTCGGACCCGCGGCTGTTCCCGGTGTTTCAGACCGCCGCCGCGCTCGGCGCCGCGGTGTTCGTGCATCCGTGGGACATGATGGGCGAGGCCCGCATGCAGAAGTACTGGCTGCCTTGGCTTGTCGGCATGCCCGCTGAAGAGTCGCTGGCGCTGTGCTCCTTGATCTTCGGCGGCGTCTTCGAGCGGCTGCCCGCGCTGCGCGTGCTCGTCGCCCACGGCGGCGGCTCCTTCGCCGGCACGCTAGGGCGGATCGAGCACGGCTTCCGGTGCCGCCCCGATCTGGTCGCTGTCGACAATCCGCACCCACCGTCGTCGTACCTTGGGCGCTTCTGGGTCGACTCGCTGGTGCTCGATCCAAAGACGCTGCGGCAGGTCGTCGACGTCTACGGCGCGCACCGCGTCGCCCTGGGCACCGACTATCCGTTCCCGCTGGGCGAGGACGTGCCCGGCGCCACCATCCGCGCCGCGGGGTTCGCCGCCGACCTGCAAGCCGCCCTGCTCGCCGACAACGCCCGCGCCTGGCTGGGCCTCGTCGAAGGGTGAGCCGCAGGCGAAAGACAGGGTGGGCAACGGGCCGCAGGGCGGGCGCGCGTGGATCGTGCGCCTCCACTGGCCGGTACCCCAGCCGCTGTTACACTCCGCCTTCGTGCCGGTTCGTCCGCTTCCGTTTTTGTTGGTCCTCGTCACGCTGTGGGCGTCCGGGGGCGCGCGCGCCGACGACTGCGACGACGTCACCCCGGTCGACGCCGCGCGGCGGTTCGAGCCGGCGATGGTCGCGGGCGAGGTCGTCGTGCCTTGCGCGATGGTCGACAGCGGCGCCTTCGGCGCCAACTGCGCCGACGCCTTCTACGTCCTCACTCCCCAGGGCATCGCGCTCTGCCGGCTCGACACGCTGATCGCTTCCGCCGTGCCCGACGGCCCCACGCTCGCGCCGGATGACCCCGAGACCGTCGCGAACGATCGGCTCGTCGCTGTCGCGCTCCCCGCCGCTGAGGCGCCCATCCCGAGGCCGCCGCTCGCCGGTCGCGTGGCCCGGCCACACCCGGTCGATGACGATGGGCCGGTGGATGACCACCGGCGTCGGCCGCGGCGACCGTCCTGGCGCGCGGGGTGAGGCCGGCGGCGGCACGCCACCCGGGCTCACCCGCTTCGCACGTCGCGGGCGCGCCGTCGCGATCCCCTTGCCACCATTCGCCGCCGGTGTACGCAACCGCTTGTTCGGGTTGGACCCCCGGCCTTTCCCCGCATCGCATGCCGTCACGAAACGCCGTGCACGGCCCAGGAAGAGAGACATCATGTTCAAGCAGTTCATCCTCCCCGCTGCGCTCCTCGGTTCGCTCGTCGCCTGCCAGCCCCCGGCTGCCGGCGGCAGCAAGGAGCTCGTCGAGCGCATCGAGAAGCTCGAGAAGAAGGTCGAAGCGCTCGAGAAGCGCCCCGCCGGTCCGGCGCCGCAGCAGCCGCCGCCGCCGCAGACCGCCGCCTACGCGATCCCGTCGGGGGACTCGCCGGTGCTCGGCAACAAGGACGCAAAGATCGAGCTGACGATCTTCTCGGACTACGAGTGCCCCTTCTGCGGCCGCGTCGACCCGATGCTCCACGAGGTCACCAAGGACGCCGAGCTGAAGGACAAGGTCCGGGTTGTCTACAAGCACTTCCCGCTGTCGTTCCACAAGAACGCCAAGCCGGCGGCGAAGGCGGCGATGGCGGCGCGCGACGTCGGTGGCGACAAGGCGTTCTGGGACTTCTCGGAGAAGGCGTACCAGAACCAGAAGGACCTCACGGCCGAGAACTTCATCAAGTGGGCCGAGGCCTCGGGCGTGTCCAAGGCCAAGTTCGAGAAGGCGCTGAAGGACAACGACGCCAAGTACGAAGAGGCCATCAAGAAGGACATGGACCTCGGCTCTTCGGCGGCGAAGGTCCGCGGCACGCCCTCGCTGTTCATCAACGGCTGGGAGCTGCGCCAGCGCACGG
>VGSZ01000438.1 GCA_016874845.1 Deltaproteobacteria bacterium | reverse complement strand
GCCACGGCGACGGCAGCGCGAAGCGGATCAGCGGCGCGGTCGCGGCGACGCGACGCTCGTCGACGAGGGGCTCGACGATCCGGGCGCTCGGCGAGCGCCAGTCGTCGTCGATGGCGAAGCCGGGCTTGGGGGTGGCGGTCACCGCCATCGCCCAGGACGTCACCAGCGCCGGCACCACGACGAGGGCGATGCCGGCGATCACGACGCCCGGCATCGCGCCGAGCACCGAGAACAGCTGCAGTGCCGTCAAGCCACCGCCCGAGGTGAACTCGGCCAGCAAGGAGGTGCCATGGAGCAACAGCAGCCCACCGCCGAAGGTCAGCACCGTCGCCCCGGTCGACAGAAGGTTGCCGACGAAGTGTGCGCCGAGCGCGGTCACGTAGTTCGCGTCGTAGGTCTCGCTCGTCGCGTCGAAGACGAGCTTGGCCGCCAGCGCCGACAGCAGCGACTCGGCGGCGAAGTACGCCGTGGCCCCGCCCAGCCCGAGCGCGAGGACACCCGCCGGCGCCCCGGCCCCGAGCGCCGCCAGCACCGACGAGCCCAACACGAGTGCGGGAAGCCCGACGAAGACGTGGGTCGCTAGCGTCGCCGCCGCACCGATGCCCGACGCGTACCAGAACGCACGGGTGTCGCGCTCGACCCAGGCGTAGTGATCGGGCAGTTGCAGCAGGCGGGCCCGCGCCTCGGCGTCGAGGACGTGGGGGCCCGCCGACGGCAACGGCGACGGCGACGATGGCGTTGAGGACGGCTCGGCCGCGGACCAGTGACGCGAGCGAGCGGAGGCCACCACCGCGGCGGCGTCGAAGAGCGCTGTGGCGTCCAGCGACAACGCCGGCACCGCCCAGGCCGTCGTCGTTGAGTAGAGCGGGAGCGCCGGGCACGGCAGGGGCTGGGCCCCCGCGGGAGCGGCGGCCGCGAACGCGCACAGCACTGCGAGGATGCGCATCATGGTCACCAGCGCACCGTAGCAGCGGCGGCCCGCGCCGTCGCGCCCGACGGCGGCGGCGTGGCTTCCCCCGGCACCGGAGGCGACGGCGCAGGAAGTTCGCTGTCGACCGGCGGCGGTGGCAGATCGCTGCCGTCGACGGCGCCGACGTCGCGCCGCAGCGGCACGTCGAGCACGTCGGGCAGCCGCTCGACCCCGCCGAACAGCGCCACGCAGCCGCCGATGCCCAGACCCAGCGCCGCCGCGCTCGACGCCGCCAGACCGAGGGCCAGCGTCGTGTCGTCGGCGGTGAGCGCGAGCACCGGCAGGACGCAGCCACCCCCGAGGCACCCGCCCCCGACCGCGGCGGCGGCCGTCAGGCCGAGCACCGGGTCGACGACACTGGGGGTCACGCGACGACGCTCAACCCGGTAGCCGGGCGCGGTGACCTCGACGTCGTAGACAGGATCGACGCCGAAGCGCTCGGCGAAGGCCGCGCCCTCGCCCACGCGACCGACAGCGACACCATCGACGCGCACCTGCGCCTCGGGCACGTTGCCGTCGACGCGCACGCGGTGCACGCAGCCGCCGGCGGTGACCGTCGCCGCAAGGACCGCGACAACGACGACGACCCTCTGGCGAACGGCGAACGAGCGGGACGGCATCGGATCCGTTGTAGCAGCCCGCCCCGCGTCCCCGACAGCGCGGCGGCGGGAGCCGCACGCCCCCCCCCAGAGGGCCCGACCGCTCACGCGAGGACGGCGTCGTCGAGGTCGACCCCCACCGGGGCGTGGTCGCTGCCCTGTACGTCGGCCTGGATGAACGCGTGCCGCACGAACGGCATGACGCCGGCGCTGCCGAGCACCGTGTCGATGCGCCAGCCGATGTTCTTCGCGCGGACACCGAAGCGCGACGACCACCAGGAGTAGCGGCCCGGCGCGGCGTCGAAGACGCGGAAGGTGTCGACCCAGCCGGCCCGCAGCCAACGATCAACCTCGTCGCGCTCGACGGGCGTGAAGCCCGACGTGCCGGCGTTCTCCTTCGGCCGGGCGAGGTCAATCTCGCGGTGGGCGGTGTTCAGGTCGCCCATCACGAGGATGCGCCCGCCCGCCTGCCGCTCGGCGTCGAGCAGGTCGAAGACGAAGCGGTAGAAGTCGAGCTTGTAGGGGATGCGGCTGTTGTCGCGATCCTTGCCGTTGCCGTTCGGAAAGTACCCGTTGACGACGACGAGCCGGCCGAAGCGCGCCAGCTGCAGCCGCCCCTCGGCGTCGAACTCGGGCCGGCCGAACGACGTCTCGAGCACATCGGGGCGGGTGCGCGACAGCAGCGCCGTGCCCGAGTAGCCCTTGCGCGCCGCCGGCGTGACGACGACGTGCCAGCCGCGCTCGGCCAGCGCCTCGTGGACATGCGCAAGCTGATCGTCCTCGGCGCGCGTCTCCTGCAGGCCGATCACCGCCGCGCCTTGCGCGGTCTGCGCGTCGAGCCAGCGCAGGAAGCCCTTGCCCATCACGGCCCGCAGGCCGTTCACGTTCCACGACAACACGCGCACGAGAGGCTCCTGTCGGTCGACGATCTCGAGCGGGCTGCGGAAGATGCCCTCGACTGGCTTTGTCCGCAGCCTGCTCGATCTGATTCGCGCTCGTCGTCCACGAGAGCGACAAACACCTCTCGGGGTGCTGAAGACCGCAACGCGTTCTTCAGCACCCCAAGAGCGCGTCAGACGCGCCTCAGCTCGAGCCACACTGGCGTGCCGTTGACATCGACGGGCTCGCCCGACGCAGGCGCGGCGGCGGGCACGTCGACGGTGATCGACGTAGCCAGCACCTCGTCAGCGATCTCCTTCGACAGCGCGACGACGACGCCCTTCAGGCGCGCATCAAGCGTCATCAGCGTC
>VGSZ01000437.1 GCA_016874845.1 Deltaproteobacteria bacterium | reverse complement strand
AACAGGCCAGGAAGGAGCAGTCAGCGACAACTACCCCGACGACAACGAAGCAGAAGAAGTAGGACGTTCAACCCGATGGGGCGATGTAGTTGTCGTTGATGGGTGCATGTAGTTGACGTCGTTCAGCGCACCTGTCGTTCCGGCACTTCTTCCTGCAGCCGAAGGACGGCCCCGACCTCGCCGACAACACCCGCTTCGTCGTCGACTACTGCCGGCAGCACCCGCAGTGGCGCGTGTCGCTGCAGACGCACAAGCTCCTGCAGATCCCCTGACCGGCCGCGCGCCAAGCGGCGCGCCGCTCCTCTCGTCGGCCGGTCAGCCCGCGCGGGCGCCGTTCCCCGGGGCGCCGTTCCCCGGGGCGCCGTTCCCCGGGGCGCCGTGTCCCCGCAGGCCCAGCGCCGCTTCGCGATCGTCATCGTCGTCGTCGTCGCTCCCGCGCGGCGGACCGTGCAGGGCGAGCGGGCGGCCGGCGCGCGGGTCGCCGCCGATCCACCGCTCGACCCGACCGCTGCGCGTCAACGACAACAGCCCCACCATCGGTCCGTCGCGCGCCTCGACGACGAGCCAGCGCCGGCCTTCGCCGCCCGCGGTGCTGCGGCGACACTGCGGCAGCACCCGCGCGAGGAAGTCCCACAGCGACACCGAGCGCGCGTCGACCCACGGCAGCACCGCCACCAGCTCGTCGAGGGTGCGCAGCGGCCGCTCGCCGGGCCGCAGCGGCGGACCCAGCGGCGCGGCGATCGTGCGCGCCATCGCCGGCGTCGTCGAAAGCAGGTCGGCGAGCAGCTTCGCGGCCCGCACGCCGACGCCCCACCGCGCCAGGAACGTCGCGCCGAAGCGCGAGGCGGCGTTCTCGCGGTTGCACGGCCCCTTCGCCTCGACGAAGTGACCCGTGCCGCTGATCTCCACCGACGCGCGCTGTCCCTGGTGCTCGACGTGAAAGAGGTACGCCTCGGCGGTCATCGCCTGCGGGATGCGCGTCGCGATGCAGTGGTGCATCTGCTCGCCCTCGCGCACGATGGCGCGCGTCGTCGCCAGGAACGTGACCTCCGCGTGCAACGGCAGCGGCACCGGCGGCTGGGGCACCAGGGCGTCGCCTTCGGGCAGGCGCAGCTCGGGCGTCGCGGCTGGCGCCTGCAGCACCGCCAGCGCGCCGTCGACGAGCGCGCGGGCGCCGCCGCGGGCGGGCACGTCGGTGGCCACGGTCAGCAGCGTCGCCAGCGAGTGCACGAGCATCATCGGGTGCTGGCGGCCAAAGACCTGCTGGGCGCGGGCGAAGATCGCGTCGAGGTCTTTGTCGCTGGCCAGCTGCAGCAGCGCCAGCCGCGGCCCCAGCGTCGGCCGACGCACCACCGGCACCGACCGCAGCATCTCGGCGACGAGGCCGAGGTGTCGCAGGCTTTGCAGCGGCCGCACCAGCGCCACGTGGCGCAGCGCGCGGACGTCGTCGTCGAGCCGCACGCACGGGTCGAGGGGCGCGGGCGTGGCGTCATCGTCGAGCACCGGCTGCTCTGCCGTCGTCAGCTGCTCGATGCTCGCGTGCAGCGCGCGGCGCACGCCGCGATCACCGTCGGCGGCGAGCAGCGTGCGCCACGACCGCGCGGCCTGCAGCCGCTGCGCCCACGAGGCTGACGAGTGCAGGCCGGCCAGCGGGTCGACGTCGAGCAGAGCCGCCCGCGCGGCCCGGTAGCGCAGGGCGTCTTCGAGCAGCCACGGCTCGCGCAGGAACGCCGGCGCCCCGCAGATCACGGGCATCCGCCGCCACGGCCGGCACGCAAACAGCGGGGCGCACTCCGGGCGCAGCGCGATCGCCCTCCGTCGCCACGCCAGCAGCAGCAGCCGCCGGAGCGCCGTCGGGTCGGCGTGGTCGACCGCCTCGACGGCGTGGGCGAACAGCCCCGCCGGCACCGCGCGCCGTGCGCCGCGCGCCCCCTGCGCCGTCGCCGCCCGCACCGCCTCGGCCGTGACCCCCGCGCCCAGGGCGCCGGCGACGAACGCGGCCGGCGCAGCCCCCGGCGCCCGCACCACCCAGCCGTCGTGGGTGTGGTCCACGCGGATCGCACGCGTGCTGCCGGCGTCGAACGTGACGCCGTCGTCGTCGAGTGTCGCCTGGCGCGGGGAGGGGCACATCCTTCCGACTGTGCCAGCCCGCAGCGACCGATGTCGTCGCACCGGGTGGGGGACCCAGAACACCCGCAGATTCCCGTCTCTGAGCACCGGACTGCAAGCGTCTCGCTCTGCGCTGGGAGGCACCCTTGGGGACCGCGCCCACCCCCTTGACCCGCCCGGCGGCGCAGCGCCGGACCCTTGTCAGGGGGGCGACGACAGCGCCGCCCAGGCGACGCCCACGGCGCCGATGCCCACGCCGACGCCGGCGGCCACGCCGGCCACGACGAGGGCGGCGTTGGCGTCGTCGGCGAGGCGCACCGCCTCGCGCTGCGTCGTGGTGGCCGCGGCGCTCTGCGTGGCCAGCGACCAGCCGAGCCCGCTGGCCACGCCGCCGGAAAGCAGCGCCGCGCCGCCCACGCCGGCCACGACCCACGGCCACGGGTCTGCGCCTGCCGTGGTGGTGGTGGTCGTCGGCCCGGGCGCTGCCGTGGTGGTCGTCGGGGCCGTCGTCGTCGCGGGGGGCGTCGCCTGCGGTCTGGGCGCGGCGGCGTGGGCGCGGGCGCCGCTGTCGCGGATAGGAAGAACAGGGGCACTTTCCGCTGAACCACCCCGCGCCGCCATCGGGGGTCACCAGTCCTGACCCCCTGCGAAGACACCGGCGATGCCGCTCCCGGGCTGGCTGGGACAAGGCTCCGCCCGTCGAATGTCACGGCATCG
>VGSZ01000436.1 GCA_016874845.1 Deltaproteobacteria bacterium | reverse complement strand
GCGCAACCTGACCGCCGAGCGCCCAGGCCACCGACGGGCCGTCGTTCGTCGACAGCGCCGCGTACTCGCCCTTGAAGTTCTCTTCGCCGAGGCCGATCACGAGGCCCTCGGGGAGCGAGACCTCCTGGCCCCCCTCCTCGGTGATGCCCTCGATGTCGATGGTCGTCGGCACGAACTCACCGATGATGGCGTCGAAGTTGAGGTCGGTGATGGCGGCGTTGATCGCCGTGCCGGCCAGACCGAGGCGGATGTCACCGTTGGTGTGGACCTTGGTGAAGTCGAAGCCGCCCTTGATGCCGTCGACGAGGGGCTCGGCGGTGACGGCCGCCGTGTACAGGATGATGTCGTTGCTGACCGGGTCGAGCACGGTGTGCCACTGGTGGTTCGCCGGGAACGCCGACACGGCTTCGGCGGCGGCGCCACCGGGGAACGTGGCCGAGCCGTCGGCCCCCGTGGTCGCCTCTTCGACGTTGCCGGCGATCTTGGCGGCGACCTTGGCGTTGGCGAGCGGCTGACGCGTGGCCTGATCGATGAGCACGACGCGCAGGTCGGCGGTCGCGACCGCGGCGTAGGCCTTCACCGTCGTGGTGCAGGTCGCGCCACCGTTTTGGGTCGTGGCGGTGACGGTGACGTCACCCGCAGCCGTCGGCGTCACGACGCCCTCGGCCGACACGCCCGTGCCCGAGAACGAGAACGTCGTGTGCGGCACGAGCTTGCCGTCGGCGGCGGCGCCCACGCCCTCGATCTGCAGCGAGCTCCCGACGACGACGTAGCCCGGGCTCGGCGTCAGACGGCAGGAGGCGGCGGCCGGCGGGGTCACGCACTGCGGCAGACCGTCGGTGTAGATGCAGCGCTGCGCGGGGTCGCTGCACGCCGAGGCGTCGCCCGGGTCGCACAGATTGCGCGGGATGCAGAAGCCGCGTCGGACGTCGCACTTCTCGTTGACGGGGTCGGAGCAGTCGTCGTCGGTGAAGCAGACGACCTTGATGCAGACGCCCTCGGCGTCGTTGGCGGCGGCGAGGTCGTCTCCGTCGTTGGTCTTGTCGCAGATTTCGCCGGCGCCGCAGTCACGATCGCTGCCGCAGCCGCCTTCGCCTTCGCCTTCGCCTTCGCCTTCGTCGTTCGACGGGCCGCAGCCCACGGAGAGAGCGCTCGTCGTGAGGGCCGCGAGTAGCGCAAGCCGGAGTGAGTGGAACCGCATGGACTTCTCCTTGGAGTGTGCTGGCCGATGTTCGAACCAGGTTCGACGTGTGTGGCGCGACAGGGCGCGTCAGGGGCGGGGTTCTACCCGCACGCGCGCTGCGCCCGCAACGCGTTATCGTCGGCGTCGGCGCCAACGCATCGCGTTACTCGCGACCCCGCCGGCCAGCCGCATCCATTGACCGCTCCGGGATGTAGGCGTAGCGGTGCGGGCGTCGCCTCGAGGTTTCTCATGCGTGCTGTCTCGACCTTCCTTACCCTGCTCTTGATCGCGGCCCTGACGGGCTGCCCCTCCAACCGCAACACCGGCGACGGGGACGGAGACGGCGACGGCGACGGTAACGGCGACGTCGACGTCGGCGACGTCTGCGATATCGAGGGGCTCGAACTCTCGGTGCCCGCCGACGACGGCGAGAAGGCCGGCGGCGTGGCCCCCGACCTTTCGTGCATCGGCAACCCCGTGCAGGTGGCGGCGTCGACGCCGCTGACGCTGCAGGGCTGCGTCGACATCTTCGGCGTCGGCGACAAGGCACGTGCCGGCACCGAGGTCGCGATCTTCGCCGCCGACGTCGACCCCAAGACGGGCACGCCGCTGGCGACCGGTCTGGTCGCGGTGAGCAACCAGGCCGGCGGTCTCGACTGCGACGGCGACGACGCCGAGGCGGCCGCCTGCCGCGCCCTCAACTGCGACAGCGAGGGGTTCTACCGCCTCGACGCGCAGGTGCCGTCGAACACACCGCTGACCATGCGCATCAAGCACCCCACCGACGACACCGTCATCGACACGTACCTGTGGGGGCTGGTGCTGCTCGACCCCGCCGACGACGAGGGCGTCTACGAGTACGAGGCTGCGCTCATCTACTCGTCGACGTACTCCTCGATCCCGACGCTGTCGGGCCGGCAGATCGAGGGCAACCAGGACCTCAACGACGGCGTCGGCCGCGGCGTGATCGCCGGCGAGATCCACGACTGCACCGACACCATCGTCGGCAACACCGTCGTCGGCATGGCCGGCTTCGAGAAGAGCACGATGTCCATCGTCTACTTCAACGGCGAAGAGGACCCGAACCCCGATCCGGTGCGCACCAGCACCGCCAGCGACGGCCTATACGCGATCCTCAACGTCCCGAACGACGTCGAGCAGACCGTCGTCGCTGGCGTGCGCGACCCGGCGTGCAGCGGCGACGACTGCAGCTGCCTGTCCCTCGGCACGCGCACCGTGAAGGCCTACGCCGACTCGGTGTCCATCGTGACCCTGCGCGGCGATTTCCCCGTCGCGCAGTAAGGCTCGTCTCCTCGCTCTGCGCGCGCCCGCCTCGGCGGGCGCGTGCGTTTGTCGCGCTCTCTCGAGGTGCCCATGCGCTCCCTGCCCTGCTCCCCCGTGCTCCTGCTCGCGTGCCTCCTGCCGCTCACGGCGTGCCCCGCCAAGGACGGGGGCGTCGAAGGCGAGGGCGAGGGCGAGGCCCCGCTCGTCCCCGACGTCGCCTGCCCCGGCGACGACGGCTGCAGCGACGCGCTGGCGGACGCCCCGCTGCTCGCCGCGGCGGGCAAGCGCGACGTCACGCCGTACGGCTTCGAGATCGCCCGGCCCGAATACCTGCGCCTCGTCGACGCCCCGGCCTGCGCGCCCGAAGGCTTCA
>VGSZ01000435.1 GCA_016874845.1 Deltaproteobacteria bacterium | reverse complement strand
TGCGCGCCTACGAGGGAGACCTCGCGACCTTCCGCGCCTTCCTCGTGGCGGCGAAGGCGAAGGGCCTGCACGATCTGCGCGCCCTCGACGTCTACACGCTGCGCGCGTTCCTCGCCGCGCGGCACGTACAAGACGCGACGACGTCGACGCTGCGGCGGCTGTCGGCGCTGCGCACGTTCCTGCGCTTCTGCCGCAAGAGCGGGCGCATCGCGCAGTCGCCCACCGACCTCGTCGAGGGGCCGCGCCGCGGGCGGCAGCTGCCGCGCTCGGTGTCGGTGGACGAGGCCTTCGCGCTGTGCGCGCAGCCCGACAAGACAGCGTCGACCGCCGACGACCCGCTGGCCCTGCGCGACACCGCGGTGATCGAGCTCCTGTACGGCGCCGGCCTGCGCATCTCGGAGCTGTGCGCGCTCGACCTCGCCGACGTCGACGTCGCCGGTCGCACCGCGCGCGTGATCGGCAAGGGCAACAAGGAGCGCGCCGTGCCGTTTCACGACCTGTGCGCCCAGGCGCTGGTGGCGTGGCTCGAGCGCGGGCGGCCGTCGCTGTCGACGTCGTCGTCGGGCACGGCGCTGTTCCTCGGCGCCCGCGGCAAGCGCGTGCTCGACGCCGAGCTGCGCCGTCGCCTGGCGCGCCACGGGCAGCAGGCCGGCGCGCGCGCGCGCGTGCACCCGCACAAGCTGCGGCACAGCTTCGCCACCCACCTGCTCGAGGGCGGCGCCGACCTGCGCGGCATCCAGGAGCTGCTCGGCCACGCCAGCCTGTCGACGACGCAGCGCTACACCCACGTCGACGTCGCGCGCCTCGCCCGCGTCTACGACGGCGCGCACCCGCGCGCGCGCGCCAAGCCTTGAGCGTACCGTCGCCGTCGGCCCTGCGGCGACCAGACGGCGACCCCACGGCGACCCTACGGCCCGAGGAACACCTTCAGCTTGGCGTCGTCGGCGCGGGTAACGCCGCTGCCGACATCGACGACGAGCGTCCTGCCCTTGCCCACGCGCGCCTTCACGCGCTCGCCGAGCGCGAGCGCCGCCTTCAGCTCGGGACGCAGGCGCAACACGGCGAACCAGGCGTCGGACCAGGCGGCGACAACGAGCGTCTCGTCAACGGCGCTCGCTGTGGCGTCGACGAAGAAGCCGTCGGCGAAAAGGAAGCGCCGCCCGAGCGCGCGGGCCTCGGTCGTCACGGCCCGCGTCGACAACGCCTCGCCGCGCTTCAGCCGGCCGATCTCCTTCGCCGCCGCGACACCGCTGGCGCCGCCGTCGGCCTTCAGGCTCTCGCGCGCGGCCCGGGCCTTCTGCTCGACGCGCTCAGCCAGCTCCGCCGGCGGCGCCGACGACGTTGTCGAGGCCGACGGCGCCCACGCGCCGCTCGCGGCGTCGTCGACGGCGCCCTCCCGCTCCTCGATCCCGCCCCGGACCAGCGGGCGCGGCGGGGGCGGCAGCGGCCCGGCGGGCGAGGGCGTCGTCTGGAACCCGGGCTCGAGCACCAGGTAGCTCGTGTACGGCGTGACGATGCCAAAGCGCGTGGCCAGCTGGGTGACCTCGTCGACGAGGCCCCGCTGCTCGCCCTTCTCGCGAATCTCGTCGAGCAGCGCGCCCACCTGCCGCTGCGCCCACAGGCGGGGCACAAAGGCGTGCTCGGTGGTCGCGGCGGCGAAGTCGACATCGGCGCTGAACGTGCGCGCGCCGCGCGGCCCCTGTCCGGTCAGGGTGAGCCTGGCGTGACCGGGGGCCCGGTAGCGGCCGACAGCGACGAGCTGCTGCCCCATGAACAGGTCACCGAGCGCGCGCGGGTGCACGCCGGAGACGTCGACGCCGTCGACGGCCAGCGTCAGGTCGGCAAGGACAGGGTGGCTGATCCGCTCGTAGAAGGCGCGGACCTCGTCGGTGAGCGCGGCGTTGCCCTTCACGTACAGCGCGCTTCCGCCGTTTTGTGACGACATCTTGTCGAGCAGGATCGTGTTCAGATCGTCGCCGACGCCGAGCACGAACAGGCGCGCCGCCTTGTCTTTGCGGCCCGCCTCGGCACGCTTCACCAGAGCCGCGACGTCGGTGTCGCCGACGGTGGGGCGACCGTCGGTGAGAAAGACGACCATCAGCGGCGCCTTTTCGCTGCCGGTGGTCGTCGCGAACGCGACGTCGAGCGCCTCGCCGATGTTCGTGCCGCCGAGCGGCTCGAGCTGCTGGACGAACGCGCGCGCGCCGGCGACGTTGCCCTTGCTGGCCGCGACCATCTTCGGCTTCCAGGCTTCGGCGTAGCCGCCAAACGACACGATCGAGAACAGGTCGTCTTCGCCCAGACGCTGCAGGCACTGGTCGAGCGCGGCCTTCGTCGCCGTCATCTTCTCGCCCTCCATCGAGCCGGACGTGTCGACGACGAACGCGACACGCTTGCCGATGATCTCCTGGTCGCGGAGGTCATCGCGAGGCGACGCAAGCAGCAGGAAGTAGCCGGGCTCGTCGCCCTCGCGGTACGAGAGCACGCTGACACCGACGTCCTTGTCGTCGACCGTCCAGTACAGGAGCAGGTCGTCGGCGAGCGAGAACCCCGCCTTCTCCATGCTCGCGCTGCCGCCAAAGCGGCTCCCGTCGCTGCGGGTGCGCACCGCCAGCTTGTGCGTCGGCGAGTACAGGTTCTTCAGCGGCGCCTTCGACGTCAGCGTGACGTGGAGCGTGAAGTCCTGCAGCGTCGTCGTCGCCTGCTGGTCGGTCTTCATCGGATAGCGAAAGCGGTACAGGCCACCCTGGTAGTCGACGAGCCCCGAGTAGGTCAGCTCGACGCGCTGCTGCCCGCTCGCCGGCACCGGAAACACCTTCACCTCGACGAGCTCGCTCTCGACGTACTCGACCAGACCGGGGTCAC
>VGSZ01000434.1 GCA_016874845.1 Deltaproteobacteria bacterium | reverse complement strand
AACGAGCCCCTCGGCACCGACCCGGCCACGAAGAAGCCGGTGTACGTGAAGAGCGGTCGCTTCGGCCCCTACGTGCAGCTCGGCGATGTCACGATGAACGACAAGGGCAAGCCCACCGGTGACAAGCCGCGCATGGCGTCGTTGTGGCCGAGCATGACAGTGCCGACGTTGACCCTCGACGAGGCCCTGCTCGTCCTGTCGTTCCCGAAGGTGATCGGCAAGCACCCCGAGACCGGCCTCGACGTCACGCTGTTCGACGGGAAGTTTGGCCCCTACGTCGCCATGGAGGGCACCGGCAAGGATGGCGCCGCCGTCAAAGAGACGCGCAGCCTGCCCGAGCGGGCGGCGTTGTTGACGCTGACGCTGGCCGCTGCCGTCGATCTGCTGAAGCAGCCGCGCGCGCGCGGCGGCGTCCGGCAGGTCGCGTCGCAGGCGGCCCTGGCCTCGCTCGGCACGTCGGCGGTCACCGGAAAGCCCATCGAGGTGAAGACCGGCCGCTTCGGCGCCTACGTCACCGATGGCCAGGTGAACGCCACGATCCCGTCGGGGCGTGACCCGGCGCGCCTGACGCTCGATGACGCCCTGGAGCTGATCGCCACCCGCGAGCAGCGCATGCGCGAGCAGGGCGTCGACCCGCGCCCCCCGCCGCGCGTGCCGGGCGCGGCGGCTGGCGCCGCCCCGTCCGGGGCAGCGAAGGCAACGAAGAAGGCGTCGTCCGCGACGAAGAAGGCCGCGACGAAGAAGGCCGCGACGAAGAAAGCCGCGGCGAAGGCCGAGCCCGACACTTTCGCCCCCGCGACGAAGGCATCGGCGGCGAAGGCGACCAAGAAGGCGCCGAAGACGCGCTGAGCGCGCGTCGTCGGTCCGGGGCGGCGCAGCGCGCCCAGGCCCGACAAAGGGGGAGGCGACGCAGCGCCCGTGCGGCGCGCGGCCCTCAGCCGCGCTGGGCGGCGAACCAGCGGAACGTGCGCGCCAGCCCCTCGGCGACGTCGACGGTGGTCGACCACCCGGCGGCGCGCAGCTTCGCCGGGTCGATGACCGAGCGGCGCTGCTCGCCAGCGCGGGGCGCGGCGTGCACGACGTCGACCTGCTGCGGTGACGACGCGAGCAGCGCCGCGACCAGCGCGTTGACGTCGGTCTCCCGGCCGGTGCCGACGTTGAAGCCGCCCTGCAGCCGCGCCGACAGCGCCAACGCGTTGGCGGCGACGACGTCATCGACGAAGACGTAGTCGCGGGTCTGGCCGCCGTCGCCGTAGACAGTCAGCGCCGTGCCGTCGAGGATGCGCGCGCAGAAGATGGCGACGACACCGGCCTCGCCATGTGGGTTCTGCCGCGGGCCATAGACGTTGCCGTAGCGCAGGGCCGTGTAACCGATGCCGTAGAAGCGGCCTTCGCGAGGCCGTAGGGGCTCTCGGGCCGGGTTGGGTGCGACTCGGGCGCGGGGTAGGTCTCCTGCTCGCCGTACATCGCGCCGCCGCTGCTGGCGAACAGCACGTGCGCGAGCGCGCCGCCCTGCCGGGCCGCCTCGACGACGTTGTTCAGGCCGACGAGGTTCACGTCGGCGTCGAACGCGGGGTCGACCACCGAGCGACGCACGTCCATCTGCGCGGCGTGGTGGCAGACGACCTCGGGCGCGAAAGCGAGCACCGCGGCGCGGGCCGCCTTGCTGCGGACGTCGGCGACGACGAGGCGGGCGCGCGCGTTGACCTGACCGGCCTTGCCCGAGCTGAGGTCGTCGAGCGCGACGACGTCATGCCCGTCGGCGACGAAGCGGTCGGCGAGGTGCGAACCGATGAAGCCGGCGCCGCCGGTGACGAGGATGCGCATTCCGCTCGGTACGACTTGACGGCGCGGGGGGCAAGTCGGACAGTCGGACCATGTCGATCGTACGCTGCTTCTCGTCGTTCATTTCGGTTCGCGGGCTCGCCGCGTCGCCGGCGTCTGGCCGCTTGGCTGGTGCGCTCGCCGCCGCTGCGCTCGTGGGGATGCTCGGCAGCGGCTGCTCGACGGCAGGGGCCGCGAGCTCGACGCCCGGCGCCGCCGCGGCTGGCGACGCGAAGACCGCTGCGGTCGACGGCGCGGCGCGGATGACCGACGAAGCGTTCGACGCCGGCAAGTACACGCGGCGCGACCTCGATCTGAACAAGGATGGCAAGGCCGACGCCTACCAGTTCGTCACGCTGCTCGACGGCGGCGAGTTGAAGGTGGCCCGCAAGGAGGTCGACCTGAACTTCGACGGCAAGATCGACTTCATCCGCACCCTCGACGACAACGGCGAGCTCGTCGAGGAGCGCATCGACTCCGACTTCGACGCGCGGATCGATCTGGTGGTGTCCTTCCAGAAGGGCCAGATTGTCCAGAAGACCTACGACACCAATTTCGACGCCAAGCCCGACATGTGGCGCTACTTCGAGAAGGGCGCGCTGGTCCGCGAAGAGGCCGACCTCGATCACAACGACAAGGTCGACTACTGGGAGTACTTCGAGGGTGGCAAGCTCGACCGCGTCGGAGTCGACCGCGACGGTGACGGCAACGTCGACGAGTGGCAGGCCAACGAGAGCGGCTGACGGTTTCGCGCGCGAACAGCAGCCACGGCGCTGTGTCGGCTAATGTCGACTACAGGCAAGAGGTCACCCGTGGCATTTCGCTCATCCTCCATTGGCGTTGTCCTGATGCTTCTGCTCGCGCCAAGCTCCGTCTGGGGCTACAGCGGGGGCGTCTTCAGCGCGAGCGGCGCCGGCGGCAACGCGCGGTGCAACAGCTGCCACGGTGGCAGCCTGCTCGAGACCGGGACGCGCATCCCCAACGCCACGGCGACCATCGACGACGACCCGATCGTCCCGTCGTTGCTGTCAAGCTTTGCGGCG
>VGSZ01000433.1 GCA_016874845.1 Deltaproteobacteria bacterium | reverse complement strand
CGTCAGCGCGAGCCCCGTCGCCGCCGGCCTGTTGCCGGCGTTCGCCTC
Organism: Deltaproteobacteria bacterium; assembly: GCA_016874845.1. Lineage (GTDB taxonomy): Bacteria > Myxococcota > UBA727 > UBA727 > VGSZ01 > VGSZ01. The sequence goes on along the minus strand of VGSZ01000433.1, from coordinate 2,828 downwards.
GATCGCGGCAGAGGAGGCCGCGCGCCGTGCCCATACGCCCCGCTGAGACCCCGTCGACCCTGCCCCGCCCTGCCGACGACCCGGGCCTGACGCCGGCCCTGCGCATCGGCAGCCCGGCCCGCTTCGTCATCGACGCCCCCGACGGCACGCCGCTGGTGGTGCGCCACTGGCGCGCCGGCACGGGCCCCACGCTCGTGCTGTGCGACGGCCTCGGCTGCGACGGCTACTCGTGGCCATACATGCTGACGCGCTTCGCTGGCGAGCGCCCGTTCTTCCACATGCAGTGGCGCGGCCACGGCGAGAGCGGCGTCCCCGACGACATCGACACCGTGCGCCTGCGCGTGATCGTCGACGATCTGTCGGCGGCGCTGGCCGCCTTCGGCGTCGGCGACGCGGTGCTGCTCGGCCATTCGATGGGAGTGCCCATCGCGCTCGAGTGCTGGCGCGCGCACACCGAGCGTCGCTTCGCCGCGAACATCCGCGGGCTGGCGCTGTGCTGTGGGGTCTTCGAGAACCCCATCGCGACGTGGCACGGCAAGTATGCCGACCACGCGCCGACGCCGCTGGGCAACCTCGCGATGAACGCGCTGTTCGATCGAGCGTCGCGCTCGGTCATCCAGTCGTGGCACCGCATCGAGAAATTCTACAGGCGTGTGATGGCGATGGACTTCGCCTACCACGCCGCCGTCAACGGTGAGCTGAACCCGCCTTACATCAAGGAAGACGACTTCCGCCCCTACATCCAGCACCTGCAGCGGATGGACATGCGCGTGTTCTTCCGGCTGGCGCGCGACATGCGCGAGCACTCGGCCCGCGACGTGCTTTCGACCATCGCCGTGCCGACCCTTGTCGTCGGCGGCGCCCGCGACAAGTTCGCGCCGCCCCACATCGCCGAGCACATGCACAAGGCCATCTCCGACAGCGAGCTGTTGATGATGGTCGAGGGCAGCCACGCCGCGCCCATCGAGCAGCCGAGGCTCGTCGAGCGCGCGCTGGTGCGCATGCTTGCCCGCGTCGACGCCGCGGCGTAGCGAGCTCGCGCTGCGGGCGACGACGACGCTGTCGGTCCCGCTGCGTCGTCGGCGCTTCAGCTACAGCCTCGGCGTCGGCGTCGGCGCGCAATACACGCGCAGCGTCGATCGCGTGGGGCCGGCCTCCGACCTCGACGCGCTGCTGTCGCGCTGCCCGCCCGGCGTGACGCGCCCGCAGGCGACGATGCTGGTGCTCGACTGGGGCTATGTCGGTCACGAGGCCTACCGCGACAGCGTGTCGCCCGAGCGGGGCGTCACCAGCTTCGTGCGCCTGCGCGTGGGTGACGAGCGCGCCTTCTCGGACGTCGACGTCGCCGAGGTCTACGTCGACGTCGACGCGTTCTCGTCCGGGCCCGGGCTGCCGAACCACGTCGTCGCAGCCTGCCTGTCCGGCGGCGCCACCTTCGACGATCGGCCCGGCGCGCTCTTCGTCGCCGGCGGCCTCGTCGGGCGCGATCTGCTGCAGGACGTGCTCGGTGGCCAGCGCGGTGCGCCCGGGGCGCTGCGGGGCTTTCCCGGCGCCCACCTCGTCGGCGACGCGCTGGCGGCGGCGACGCTCGAGAGCCGCCTGCCGCTGTGGAAGACCGAGCGCGGTGTCGACACGCTGCCGTTGTTCGCCCAGCGGCTGCACGACGGTGCGTTCGTCGACACCGCCACCGCTTTCGACGAGCGGTCGTTGGCGTCCATGACGTTCGCCACCGGCGTGGGCGGCGCGCTGCGCCTGCAGCTGCTGCTCGGCTACTACGGCACCTTCGTCGCGCGCGCCGGCGCCGCGCGCGGGCTGACGTCGGGCGGGATCGAGCAGGGGTACGTGGTGCTCGGCGCGTCGTCCTGAGGACGTCCTGACGACGTCCTCAGGACCCATCCGTGACGCCGAGCCGACGACGACAGCGGGCTACTGGATGCGCACGTTGACGGTCTTGCTGATCCCCGGCTCCTCCATCGTGATGCCGTAGAGCTGGTCGGCGACCTCCATCGTCTTCTTGTTGTGCGTGATGACGATGAACTGCGAGAGGGTGGAGACGTCCTTCACCATATCGTTGAAGCGGCCGACGTTGGACTCGTCGAGCGGGGCGTCGACCTCGTCGAGCAGGCAGAACGGCGACGGCTTGAGCAGGAAGATGGCGAACAAGAGCGACACTGCCGTCAGCGCCTGCTCACCGCCCGACAGCAGCTGCACCGTGCTCAGCTTCTTGCCCGGCGGCTGCGCGTAGATGTCGACACCCGTCGTCAGCATGTCGTTGGGGTCGGTGAGCGAGAGCCACGCCTTGCCGCCGCGGAACAGCCGCGGAAACACCTGCTGGAAGCGCTCGTTGATGCCGTCGAAGGTCTCCTGGAAGCGCTTCTTCGTCGTGCGGTTGATCTTCAGGATCGCCTTTTCAAGCTGGTTCAGCGCGTGGGTCAGATCGTCGGCCTGCGTGCGCAGGAAGTCGTGGCGCTGCTCGAGCTCGGCGCACTCGTCGATGGCGGTCAGGTTGATGGCCCCGAGTTGGTCGAGCTGCCGCTCGAGCTCGACGAGGCGGTCGTCCATCGCCGCCAGCGCGTCCGCCGTCGGCAGCGGCAGCAAATGGAAGTCGAACAAGACCTCCTCGGGCCGCACGCGGTGCCGATCGATGGTGCGGTCGACGAGGGCGTCGAGCTCGAGCTCCCGCTCGCGCACCTTCAGCGCCAGCGCGCCCTGCTGGGTGCGGGCCTCGTCGACCTTGGCGCGCGCGCCGCGCAGCTCGTGCTCCTTGACGCGCAGGCCCTCGGTGGCCTTCTCCCAGGTCGCGCGCAGGGCATCGAGGGCCGCCTTCA
>VGSZ01000432.1 GCA_016874845.1 Deltaproteobacteria bacterium | reverse complement strand
GGCGAGCTTTGCCGCGCGGCGCTCGGCGCGCCCTCCGTCGCGCCGTGGCCGTTGCGGCGGCGCCCACGAACCCGGAATTGTGACCGCTGCGGGCGCCGCGACTACAGTGGCCGCATGCTGCGCTCCACCGTTCTCCCTACCGGCCTTCTCGTCGCCGCGTTCGCGTCGTGGTCCGCCCTTGCTGACCCGCCGAGCGAGGTCGGCCTGCGCGGTCGTCTCGTCGTCGCTCCCGAGCTGCTCGCGGCGAAGGAATGGGCCGTCGACGATCGACGTGCCGAAGCCCTGCGCACGCCGGCCAACGTCCGGCGTCCTCGTGGGCGGCCCATTGCCGCGATGACCGAGGCGCGGCCCGAGCTGACTGTCGTTGTGATCGGCGAGGACCTGCGGGATGCGCCGGCGGAGCGCCGACTGGTCGTCGATGGCATGCGCTTCCTGCCCGGCCAGCTGCTCGTCCCCCGCGTGGGTGACGTCATCATCGAGAACAAGCAGAGCGTCGAGATCACCGTCCTCGACGGGAAGACCGCCCTGCAGAAGATCCCGGCCGGCACCACCGGCACCGTCACGCTGACGGCGGGGATGCACGAGCTGTCGATGCGAGAGTTGCCCTACGCGCACGCGTCGGTGCGCGTCCTCGAGCACGCCAAGGTCCTGCCCTTCGCCGCCGACGGGAGCCTGCCGCTCGTCGACGTGCCGAGCGGCGAATACACCCTCGCATTCTTCCTGGGCGCTGCGGAGCTGCGCACGCAGAAGCTCACGGTCACGCCGAACACCTTATTGTTTATCGATGCCACCGTATCGGCCAACACCGTCGTCGACGTCACGGTCAAGGATGCATCGGTCCAGATCGCGATCCCGGTCGGACAGCCCTGACCGCCACGCAAGCGGCGACCACCCGCAGCGCGCCGGGCGGGGCCCGGCGCGGGAACTCGGAGGTACGGCGTGGGGGGCCCGCCGCGGAGGCTCGCCGCGGAGGCCCGGCGCGGAGGCCCAGCGCGGAGGCCCAGCGCGATGTTTTCTTTCCGCCGCCGGGCCCCGTGGAATAAGGTCCCCGACAGCGTACGAGACTCCGAAGGAAACGCATGTTGCAAGCCCGCTTGCTCTTGGTGGCCCTCCTCATCCCCGTGTGCGGCGTCCTCGCGCTGCTCGGGGGCACGAGCATCCTTCACAGCGCCACGTCGGCGTCGTTTCATGCGACCCGGGACATGGCCGTCGCAGCCCTCGAGGGCAAGATGCTCGGGTTCTCGAGCCGCACGGTCGACGCAGCGGCGATGGCCGCGAGCGACTCCGACGTTGTCGCGGCCATCGCCAACAAGGCGCTGACGCCCAAGGTCGAGGCAACGTTGCTGAAGTCGATCGGCGGCGCCTTCGGCGCGCCGAACATCGCGCTGCTGGTCGACGCCGCCGGCAACGTCGTCGCGCGCGCCGGCGCCGAGTCGAAGCTGCCTGAGTCGCTGCGAGGCTTGCCCATCGTCAGCGAGGCGCTGACCGGCGTCGCCCGCGACGACCTCTGGCTGGAGGGTGGCAAGCCGGTGCATCTCGCCGCGGCGGCGGGCTACGACGGCGCAGCCGTGGCGGGCGCGGTCGTCCTCGGCTGGCAGTACACCGACGACTTCGCCCGGAGCCTGGCGCCCAGCGGCACCACGCCGACGTTCATCCTCACCGAGGGCAGCATCGTGGGGGCGATGCCCGAGGGCGCTGGGATCACGGCCGAGCTTGTCCGCCGTCGACAGCCGTTTGGTCAGGCGTCCACCGGGGCCTTCCCGATCATGCTTCCCGAGGAGGACGCGCACCGCTTCGACTTCGCCTTCGTGCCCCTCTACGGCGGCGACCCGACCGACCTTGCGGTGGCGCTGATCGACCGCGACGAGGTGCTGTCGGCGGTAGCCGTGATGCAGCAGGCGCTGCTCGCGCTGTTTGCGGCGCTGGGTCTTCTGGTGGTCGTCATCATCGCCTCGACGCTGCGTTCGCTGTCGAAGCCGGTCGAAATCATCGTCAACCACCTGAGCCAGGTCCAGCAGGGCAGCAACGTCGGCATCCTGCCGGAAGCGGGTCTGAACGGACCGTTCCTCCGGCTCGGTAAACAGATCAACATGTTGATCCAGACGCTGCCCACGATGCGAAGCAGCACGGCTCCTCTGGCTGGCGGCGGACTCTTTGGCGGCCAGCCGTCGTCGTCGACGCCCGCCGCCGACGCTCCCCGCGCCTTCTCGACGCCGCCGGTCGCCAACGATGCCGGGTTTGCGCCAAGACCTGCGACCCACACCGAAGCTTTTTCGGCTTCGCCGCCGAACTCGCTGGCGGCATCACTGGCGGCGTCGCCGCCGCCGCCCGCGCCGCCGCCGCCGCCCGCGCCGCCGCTCGTCAGGTCGGGCCTCGCTGGGCTCTTCGACGAGCCCGACCCCCTGGCCGCGTTCCGTGTCCCCCCCAGCCCGCCGGCGCCGCCGCTGGCTCCGCCGCCGGACTTGCCGGCGGAAAGCGAAATGAACCCCGAGGCGACGGTGATGTTCCAGGTGCCGCAGTCGCTGCTGGAGGCGTCGTTGTCACCGTCTCTGGTGGCGTCGCCGCCGACGGCGCCCGCGACGCTGGCCACGCCCCCGCCCCTCGCTCCCTTCCCGCCTGTCGCGCCCGCCGCCGACGCCAGCGACGACGACAATCGCACCGTCGTTGCCCAGGTGCCCAAGGACCTGCTCACGCAGTCGGCGCAGGCCGCGAACGCCGGGGCCGACGCCGCCGACCAGGCGCACTACAAAGACGTCTACGAGAAGTTCCTCCAGACCCGGATCGACTGCGGCGAAGACACCTCGGACCTCACGTTCGATCGCTTCGTCATAAAGCTGCTGAAGAACCGCCAGCAGATCGTGGAGAAGCACAAGGCCAAGAG
>VGSZ01000431.1 GCA_016874845.1 Deltaproteobacteria bacterium | reverse complement strand
TTGGCGCTTCGACGAGGGGCGCTGCCCCTCGACCCCGGCCCTCTCCTGTCCAGCGCGTCGAGCAGAGCCGCGCTCCGGACCGCGATGGGCGTGTTGGGAGTGCGAGCGTCGGCTGCCGGCCTGCGCGGCGGTCGTGGTAGAAATTCACGTAACGAGTGGTCCCGAAATTCCGAGCAGGTCACGGCGACGTCGTCGGGGGCTTCTTTCTTGCCGTGCTGCACCGGAGCCATGCCTTCCAAACCTCGGGGTCCGGGGCTGGCCCCGGGGCTCGCGCACCGAGCGGGCGGGGCGCGCCCGGCAGTGTCAGTTCTCTCCGGATTTCGCTCGCCGTCTACAGGCGGGATTTGCTCGCGTCGGCGCCGCGACCAGCACTCTTGCATCGGGCGCTCGGACAGACGCCGCCGTCGTGGGCGCACCTGCCGTTGTTGGTTGGCGCCGACGGGCTGCGCCTCAGCAAACGGAACGAGTCGGCACCGGCGCTCGTGCGCACGCTCGTGAGTGAGTACGGGGCGCCCCGCCTCTTTGGTCATGTGCTCTTTTTGCTCGGGCTGCGAGGGACCTCATCTCTGGCCACCATCGACGAATTCGCCGACGCTCTCGATGAAGCGCCTCTGCGGTGCTCGTCCATGACGTGGACGCCGCCGTCGTGAACGAAAAGACGTCACCGACGAGATGGCAGCGGACCAGTCTCTGAGTCGGTCGAGCGTACGACCTCTTCAGTCGGTCTCTGTCGCCAGGCCCACAGTGCGTTGGCGAAGAAGAAGGCGTACTCGACGGCGCCGACGAGGCTACGGACCTCGGGCCAGCGCAGCACCACAAAGAGGCCGACGCCGAAAAAGACGACCGAGGGCAGCAGGCGCAGCTCGATGGCCATCGTGACCGCTGTGATCACGCTCCACCACACATGCATCGCCACGATGTCGGATGTCTCCGGGCTCAACCCGAATCGCCAAAAGAAGAGGCGAGAAAAGATGACCGTGAAGATCCCGACCAAGAGCGTCAGCAGGAACCGCCGCGTGACCTCGGTGCGGAACCGCCGCCTCAACACGACGTAGCCGACGCTGCCGACGAGCGCGACGGCGGTGACCCACGAGACGCCGACGATGTGACTGGGGGCTCGGCCAGCGGCGATAGAGAGATGCAGGCCCACCGAGAGGCAAGACGCGAGGATACCAAGAAAAATCATCAGGCGGAGGCGCGCGGCTTTGCCGATCTGCAAGTCGGCGTCGTCTGCGGCCGCTCGCCACATCGCCGTGCGCGCCTGCGCCATTTCTCGGGCGTCCGCGACTCGCTTGACGAGCTCTGGTGGCGCGGTCTCTGTCGTCGTCACAAAGACCTGCGCGGTGTCAGGAGAGCCTGCCCGCAGCGCCAGGGTCACCGCGGCCTCGGCGGCCCGAACGATTCCTTGGCTCGCTGCGGTCGCGTCGCCGCCGGCGACCTTCATCTGATCGAAGCCGAACCGTGCTTGAGCAAAGAGCGCGATGGCCGTGGTGAGGTCCTCGTCGTTGGCGCCGGCAGCGACGCGCGCCTCGAGCGCGTCCGTGGCGTGGCACGCGGCAGCACCAATCGCCTCAGCGGCGCGGTGCACCAAGAAGTCCACGATCGCCATCTTGACCTCGTGGCAGGAGGCGGGACGGTCGCGTGGGGCGCGCGCCATGCAGCGCGTGGTCAGCGCGACGAGGGCTTCAGGCGCCGTCGACGGTAATGGCGGCGGGCCTTGGAGCACGCTCATCAACAAGGTCGGCAGATCTGGAGCGCGATGGGGTGGCGAGCCGCTCAAGAGCTCGTAGAGCACCGCGCCAAGCAGGTAGACGTCGGTGGCGGGCCCTTGGGCGGTGACATCGCACTCGAGCAGCTCGGGCGGCATGTAGGCCGGTGTGCCCACGACGGTGTCGGCGTCGCCGGGGCGCGGGGCGTGAGGCAGGCGGAGGGCCGCGTCGTTGATGGCGACGGCGAGCCCCCAGTCGAGCAACGTCACCTCGCCATAAGACCCGATCATGATGTTGTCGGGTTTGATGTCGCGATGGATGACGCCGCGTCGATGGGCATATTCGAGGGCGTCGCAGACGGCGATGAGTACGCGCAGATTGCCCTCGAGCAGGTCGGCGGCGCCGCGGGCTTTGGCGGCGGCCTCATCATGCAAAAGCGTCGACCACGCCACCCCCTCGACGCGCTTGAGCGCCACCAGGGGAACACCGCGCTCGTCAACGTCGATGTCGTGCACCGGGACGATGCCTGGGTGCTCAAGCGATCCCGTGATGAGCGCCTCTTGGATCAGACGGCGTCTTGCGACGGCATCGCCACACACGGCGGCCGAGAGGCTCTTGACGGCGACGCGTCGAGCCAAGCGTCGTTGCTTCCCTAGGCGCACAATGCCCATGCCGCCGCGGCCGAGCTCGACGTCTTCGACCGTGAGGCCATGTTCGGTGATGATGGTGTCGACGGCGCGAATGCGCTCAGCGACGTCGAGACGCGGCGGCATGAGCTGGCCCGAGACGGCGTCGAGCCCTTCGCCGATCGTCTGTCGCGGGTCGCGCAGCAGATCGTCGACCGTCATGGTCTTACTGATGAATTCCATCACCCGAGTGGCGCGCTCGTCGAGCGTCATGTTTGTGTCCCTCTCACCATCGATGCGGCGGCAAGCGTTGGCATGTGCGCCGAGTCTTGCACGGTCACCAACCGAGCCGGCGGTGCAGCGGATATCGTCCCCATGCTCGCGTCTTGGCGCATCGAGCGCACCGCAACCAGCGCCACGCGGAATCGTCGCGACCTGAGACGACGACGCACCGAGGCGATGCGGATCGGCACGATCTCTTCACAAGCGCCGATGTTCAGCGACGCTACCGGTCGTTGGACGCCGTGTGGACACATGTTCCCCGGCCCCC
>VGSZ01000430.1 GCA_016874845.1 Deltaproteobacteria bacterium | reverse complement strand
CGGGTCAGCTGCTCGCGCTCGACGTGGCCGTCGGCGATCTGCTTCTGCAGCCGCTCCAGGCGTGCGTCGAGGTCGGCGGCCTGCGTCTCCTGCTGCTGCAGGCTGCGTCTCAGATTCTCGGTGCGCTCCGCGATCGACGCCGCCCGCACCTTCATCGTCGTGAGGACGTCCTGCTTGGCGGCGATCGACAGGTCGAGCTCGACCAGCGCGTGACCGCGCGCGGTCAGCTCGGTCTCGTGCGCGGCCCGCGACACCTCGGCCTCGTGCAGCCGCCGCGTCTTGTCCTCGACGTCGACGGCGCCGCTCTGCAGCGACTGCGTCAGGCGCTCTTCATCGGCGGCGAGCTGGTCGGCGCGCTGCCGGACCCGCGTGAGCTCGTCGCTGGCGCGCTTCCAGGCGCCCCGGACCTCGACCAGCTTCACGCTCAGCCCCTGCGCGCGCTCGGTGGCGCGCTGGGCGACCTCGTCGAGGCCCTGCAACGCCTGCGTACGCTGCTCGACGGCCGCGGCCAGCTCGACCAGCGCGGCGTCGCGGGCGGCGACGTCGTCAGCGAGCTCGCGCATCTCGCGCTTCTGCCGGAGCACGCCCTGCCCTTCCTTGTCGGCCACGCCGCCCTTGAGCGCGCCGGTGGGCTCGAGCACGTCGCCGGCCTTGGTCACAAGCACCACGCCAGCGGCGCGAGCGGCCGGCCACAACGCCAGCGCGCCGTCGAGGTCGTCGACAAGGAACAGGCGCGACAGCACGGCCTTCACCGCCGGCGAGGCCTTCTTGCCTACCTTGACGACGTCGAGGGCGCGCACCGCGCCGCCGGCAGCGCCGTCGAGCGTGACCTCGCCGACGACGGCGGGCTGGGCCGAGGCCACGATGAGCTCGGCGCGGCCGCGCCCCTTGCCGTCGCGCAGGAAGGCCAGGGCGGCGGCGGCGGCCTCGTCGTCGTCGACGACGACCGCCTGCAGGCGTGCGCCGAGGCCGACCTCGATGGTGGCCTCGTGGACGGCGTCGGCCTCGAACAGGTCGACAAGCAGCTTGCCCTTGCCTTCGAGGGGACCGCCGCGCTTCAGGAGCAGCTTCACGCTCTCGGGCGACTGCTCGTAGCGGGCGTGGATCTCCTCGAGCGAGACGAGGCGCGAGCGCCGCTTCTGCAGCTCGACGCGGGCCTCGTCGTGGGCACGCTGGGCGGTGGCGAGCGCCTTCTTCTCCTCGGCGATCTGGTCGAGGGTGGCCTTGCGCTCGTCCTCGGCGGCGGCCTTGTCGGCCTCGACGGCGAGGCGCTCGGCGTCGTGGCGCGTGACGGCCTCGTCGAGGCGGACGACATCGTCGACGAGCGGACCGCGCTCGGCGACCACCAGCTCTCTGCGCTTCTCCATGTCTTGCAGCGACGCCCTCAGGTTGTGTACGTCGCTGCCGAGCTTGGCCGCCAGCGTCGACGTCTCGATGACCAGCTTGCGCAGCGCCTCGACGGCGCGGCCCTCTTCGGCGCGGCGCTCTCGGTGCGCGGCGAGGTCGACGACGGCGGTGTCGAGGGCACCCTCGTCGCTGGTGGCCTCGGAGAACAGGTCGCGCTGCGACCGCTCGAGCTCGGCCTTCAGGCCAAGCACGGCGGCGCGCTGCTCGCGGCTGCGCGCGACCTCGACGGCGGCCTCTTCGTCGCGCTTCTTGCTCGCCTCGTAGCCACGGCGGGCGTGGTCGGCGGACTGCTCGGCCAGCGCGAGGCCGGCGTCGATCTCGTAGCTGCGGCCCTGGCGCTCGTTCAGCGCGCGCTCGTCGTCGCCCAGCGCCCGGCGCAGCTCATCGATGGAGGCCTCGAGGGCGGCGTGCCGCTCGACGTCGTCCCTCAGCAGGACGTCGAGGGCGCCAACGCGGTCGCGGTCGAAGGCGATGGCGTTGGTCAGTTCGAAGAAGCGCAGCGTCGCCAGGTGCAGCTCGATCTGGCGCACGTGACCCTTCAGCTCCTTGTACTTCTCGGCCTTCTTCGCCTGCCGCCTCAGCGAGCCCAGGCGCCGCCCGATCTCCTTGGTGACGTCGTCGATGCGCTGCAGGTTCTGGCGCGTCGCCTCCATCTTGCGCGTCGCCTGCTCCTTGCGCGCCTTGTACTTCGTGATCCCGGCAGCCTCCTCGATGATCCGGCGCCGATCCTCGGGCTTTACCCGCATGATCTCGCTGACCTGCCCCTGGTTGATGATCGAGTAAGCGCGCGTGCCGACGCCGGTGCCAAGGAAGAGGTCGTGCACGTCCTTCAGCCGGCACGGCGTCTTGTTGATTTCGTACTCGCTCTCGCCGTCGCGATAGAGCCGCCGCGTCACCTGGATCTCGCCGACGTGGGCGTACTCGGGGGGCACGCCGCGGCCGTCGTTGTCGAAGGCCAGCGTGACCTCGGCCATGCCCATCGGCCCGCGCACATCGGAGCCGTTGAAGATCACGTCCTGCATCGAGCCGCCGCGCAGCATGCGGGCCGACTGCTCGCCCATCGCCCAGCGGATGGCGTCAACGATGTTGGATTTGCCGCAGCCATTGGGGCCGACGACGCCGGTGATGCCCTCGCCGAAGCGGATGGACGTGCGATCGGCGAAGGACTTGAAGCCTTGGATGTCGAGGCGCTGGATCTTCACGGCTACCCTCCGTCGGGGGATCGGTGATGGCCCGCGCGCCGCACGGTTTCAACCCGGTCGACGTCGACGCCGGACCCATTTCCGATGCGCGCCCTTCGCGGGACGATCGGGCATGACGAGCTTGTCAGGCACCATCCTCATGGACGACAACGTCGCCGGCCGCGACGTCGACGGCGCGGCCTTCGTCGTCCGCGTCGTCACGATCTGCCACCCCGCCCGCAAGAACGCGCTGTCGCCGACGATGCTGGCGGCGCTCGCCACGGCGCTGCCAACGACGACAGCGGGTCC
>VGSZ01000429.1 GCA_016874845.1 Deltaproteobacteria bacterium | reverse complement strand
TCCATGCGCCACCGGCGGCGCTTTCCTCGACGTCGTAGCCCGTGATCGCCGCGCCGCCGTCGTCGGCGGGCGCCGTCCAACTGACGTTGAACCTGCCCTCTTCGACGACCACGGTCTTCACGCCTGCGGTGCATCCCCGTAGATGTCGTTGCCCTCCGTCGAGGCGAAGTTCGTGGCCACCGTGGAGCCCGTGATCGTGGCGGGGCCGGCGCCGGAGAGGAAGATGCCGCCGCCCAGGCCGGGCGTGCCGACCGCGCGGTTCTTGGTGACCTTGGAGGCGGTCAGGGCGAGCGTGGCGGCCGGGTCGGCGTAAATTGCGCCGCCGGCACCTTCGCCTGCGGTCCCGCCGCCCGCCGCCCCGCCTTGCGCCAGGTTCCTCTCGAGTTCGCAGTCGGTGAACTCCAGCAGGCTCGCGTCGGTTTGAACGGCGCCTCCCACTCCGGCGCCGCCGTTCGACGACGGCCCTCCGGCGCCGCCGATCGCCCGGTTCCTTTCGAATTCGGTCGCGAGGACGGTCGTTCGCGGGAACTGGCGGTGGACCGCTGAGAGCTGGTACAGCGCGCCGCCTCGGCCCGAGCCGCCGTCGAACCCGTCGATGCCGCGTCCGCCGCGGGCGAGGTTTCGCAGGAACCGGCTGTTGTAGATGGCCAGTTCCGACTCCACGGCGCTGATGGCGCCGCCGGCGCCGACGCTGGCGATGCCGCCGAGGGCCTGGTTGTCGGCGAAGATGCCGCCGACGATCTCCAGCGAGGCCGTTAGGGCGTCGATGGCGCCGCCGCTGGCCGGCCCGCCGCCCTGGGCGACGTTGCTGTTCACCCGGCTCCGGGTGAAGTGCGCCTCCACGCCGGTGCCGAGGCTGACGGCGCCACCCGCGGCCGCGCCGCCGGCGCCGCCCACGCCTTGGCCGGGGGCGCCGCCCACCGCCCGGTTGTTCAGGAGCGCCGACTTGGCAACATCGACCAGATTGGTGACACCGCTCTCGGCGGCCAACCATAAGGCCCCGCCTTGCCCTCCCCCGCCCGCGCCGGCCGTGACGCCGTCGCCGCCTTGTCCTCCCGCCGCCCGGTTGTTGAGAAGGGAAGTGTTGGAGATCTTCATGGAGGCCTTCATGAACGCGAAGAGGCCGCCGCCGCAGCCGTCGCCGCCCATTTGCTGCATCGTGCCGGGGGGAATCGGGTCCGCGCCTCGTCCGCCTCGTCCGCCGACGGACTCGTTTTCCCGCACGGTGGAGTTGACCAGAGTGAGCCTGGCGCCGAAGGAGACGGCGACTCCGCCGCCTTGTCCCACGCCGCCGACGCCGCCGAACACGCCGGCGCCGCCTTCGCCGCCGGTCGCCGCGTTGTCTTGAATGACGCTGCGGTTCATCACCAGTTCGGCGCCGCTTTGAGCGTTGACGGCGCCGCCGGTCGCTTGGCCGCCCGTGCCGCCGACCGCGTCGCCGCCCGTGCCGGAAATGTCCCCGTCGGCGCCGCGTCCGCCGACGGCTTGGTTGTCGACAAACGTGCTTTTGGTGACGGTCATGAGGCCGTCGCCGACGAGGTCGACCGCGCCTCCGATCGCGGAGCCGCCGCTGAAAGTGCCGGAGGCGCCTTGGCCGCCACGGGCCTGGTTGTCGGCGAAGCGACTGTCGGAGACCGTCGCCCGGACGCCGTTAAGATAGAGCGCCCCCCCTTCGCCGCCGCCTCCTTCGCCGTCCACGCTGTCGGCCCCGATGGCCTGGTTGCCCGAGAACTTGCACTTGGTCGCCTGGAACTGTCCGCCGTCTTGATAAACGGCGCCGCCCTGGCCCGCCCCGCCATCGACGCCCTCGGCGAAGTTGTCAATCACCCGGCAGCGGAGCATGGTCAGGTTGCCGCCCTCCATGCGGACGCCGCCGCCCTGCTCGGCGTGTCCGCCGCGGATCGTCAGGTCGCGAAGGACCAGGTTCGCTCCGAGCGCCTCAAACGCCCGGTCGTCGAGCGCCGAGGCGTCGATGATCGTGGCGGCCCCGCCGGCGCCCTGGATCGTCACGTCGGCGAGAACGTCGAGGTCTCCGGTCGCGCCGTCGTCTTCCCCCCCGCCCGCCAGCGACAGCTTGTAGACGCCGGCCCGCAGCACAATCCGATCCGACTCGGGCGTGCTGTTGGCCTCGAAGAGTGCCTGCCGCAACGAGCCGGGCACCAGGAGGTCGGGCGTCGGCTCCACGGTGAAGGTCGCCAGCGCAAGGCGATCCTCCAACGACTCGAAGCGAAGGTGGCGCGTGCGAGGCTGGTGTTGCGGACGATGAAGGGACGTGCGATCGTGCCTTCGGACGCAGCGATGCCGCGCGTCGCTCATGGCAATGCTCCAGAGAAAGAGGTTGAGCGGACTGCCGTACTGACATTCCCCGATGGACGGGAAGCCTGTCGCCACCTCCCACAATCCGGAAGCGTGCCCGGCCAATGGCACTTCTGCAACGATCCTCCGGCTGACGCACTGTCCTGGAGCAGCGACATTTGGGCGTGTCGGCCGTCCGGTGGCGTTTTGCCAACACGCCCTGCACCCGCTTCGGTGGCGTTTTTCTCGCGTCTGCGCAGACCACGTCCCAATCCGCAGTTGCCCGACATGCGTGGGTCGCGTCCGGCACGGCTCAGAGGCTGTGAATGTCGATCACGGGCAGCTCGTCGGGCGACGCCTGGAAGACGTCGCGGTCGTCGTGGACCTGGACGAGTTCGCCCCAGTCGGTGGGCGGGCCGCGGGCGGGAGAGACGGGTGGTGGCTCGAGCGGTTCGCCGAGATGCGTGAGGATTTTCCGGATCGGCCCCGGCTCCGTGATGAACGCCATCAGCCGGATGTCGCCGCCGCAGTTTGGGCACTCAAGTGGAAACTCCTCCCCCACCCGGGCCAGGAGTTTCGCCCAGGCAATGCGCGAGGTGTCGTGCG
>VGSZ01000428.1 GCA_016874845.1 Deltaproteobacteria bacterium | reverse complement strand
GTCGCCGCTGCGCCGCCGCCGCCGCCGCTGCTCGAGGAGGAGCCGCCAGCGTCCACGGTGATCGCCGGTGCGCCGGACCCGCCGCCGCGGCCGGCACCGCCGCCGACGCTCATCGGCGACGAGAGCGCCGAGCCGCCGGACCCGCCGCCGCGGCCGGCACCGCCGCCGACGCTCATCGGCGACGAGGACGCCGAGCCGCCGCCCCCGCCGCCGCGGCCGGCACCGCCGCCGACGCTCATCGGCGAAGAGGACGCCGAGCCGCCGCTCCCGCCGGCGGTCGACGACGTCCGCGCCCGCGACAGCGCGGCGTTCGAGGCGCTGGTGCGCGCCCGCGAGACGTGCGGCGAGAGCACCGCCGACATGAACCGCGAGCTGTTCCTCGCGCGGCTGCAGAAGAACCGCGACGACCTGGTCGCCAAGCACAAGGTCAAGGACGTGCGCTTCGAGGTCTACATCCGCGACGGCAGATCGGCGATGCGCGCGGTGCTCGTCCGCGACGAGCCACAGGTGTGAGCGACGCCGTGCCGATGGGGTGCGGGCTTGAGCGGTGCGGGCCCGACCGGCGCGTATCCGCCTGGTGCGCCCCCGACCGGCGCGTCCCCGCCTGGTGCGTGGCGTCGTGACGTCGGCCAGGACGCGCGGCGAGGCGCGCGCGGGCAGTGCGTTGGTCGTCGTCGCCGCGGCCTTGTGGGGCTGCTGGTCGCTGTACTTCCGCACCGCCGAGGGGCTGTCGCCGTCGTTGACGGCGGCGACCGAGAGCGCCGTCGTCTTCGTCGTCATGGCGGCCGCGATGGTGCCCTTGGCGGTGCTCTCGCGGCGCGGGGTGACGGCGGGTGACGCGGGCGGCGACCCGGAGGGTGACGAGGGCGGCGACCCGGGCGTCGCCGTCGCACCGTCGTCGCGGGCGCGCGGTGCGTGGGCGCTGCTGTTGCTGGTGGGCGTCGTCGACGCCGGCAACGCGCTGTGCTTTTTTGCGGCGATGCAGAGGACCAGCGTCGCGGTCGCGGTGCTGTCGCACTACCTGACGCCGCTGCTCGTCGCGGCGGCGGCGCCGTGGGTGCTCGGTGAGCCGGCGCGTCGCTCGACGTGGGGGGCGCTCGCCGTCGCGCTGTCGGGGCTGGTCCTGCTGTTGCGGCCGTGGGCGACTCCGGGCGCCCACGACGTCGAGGGGGCGCTGCTCGGGGCCGCGTCGGCGGTGTTCTACGCGGGCAACGTGTTCCTGTCGAAGCGCCTGCAGGATCGCTTCGACGCCGCCGAGATCGCCGGCTGGCCCAAGCTGTCGGCGACGGTGGTGCTGGTCGCCTTCGCCGTCGTGGCCGGCGGGCCGCTGCCGTCGTGGACGGCGCTGGCGGTGCTGGCCGTCGGCGGGCTCGTGTGCGGGGCGCTGCCGACGGTGCTGTTCTACGCCGGTTTGCGGCGCATCCCGGCCAGCCAGGCGAGCGTGCTGACGTTGATGGAGCCGCTGGTGGCGGTGGCCGTCGGCGTCGTCGTCTGGGGCGAGGCGTTGTCGGGGCTCGGCGTCCTGGGCGGCGCGTGCGTGCTGGCCGCGGCGGGGTGGATCGCGCGCGACGCCGGCCGGCGCGCGACGTGACGCGCGGCGCCTCCGACGTTCACTCGGCGACGAGCATCAGGCCCTTCAGGTACTCGCCCTCGGGGAACGCCAGCGGCACGGGGTGGCAGGCGGCGTGGCCGAGCTCGGCGAGCACGCGGGCGGGGCGGCCGGCCTCGAGCGACGCCTGCGCGGCCAGCGTGCGGAAGAAGGCGCGGTCGACGGCGCCGGAGCACGAGAACGACAGCAGCAGGCCGCCGGGGGGCAGCAGGCGCAGGCCGCGGATCATGAGGTCTTTGTAGCCGCGGGCCGCCTTGTCGAGGTGGCGCGCCGACGGCGCGAACTTGGGCGGGTCGAGGACGACGACGTCGTAGCGCTCGCCGTCCTCGTGCAGGCCGCGCAGCACGTCGAAGCAGTCGCCGCGCAGCCAGTCGTGGCGCTCGTCGGCGAAGCCGTTGTCGAGGGCGTTGTGCTGTCCGAGCTGCAGCGCCGCCTGCGACGTGTCGACGCTGGTGACGTGGCGGGCGCCGCCCTTGAGCGCGGCGATGGAGAAGCCGCCGGTGTAGCAGAAGCAGTTGAGCACCTTCTTGTCGGCGACGACGCCGCGCAGGCGGCGCCGGCTGTCGCGCTGGTCGAGGTAGAAGCCGGTCTTGTGGCCGGCGTCGACGTCGACGGTGAAGCGCATGCCGTGCTCGTGCATGGTGACGCGGTGGTCGTCGGGCAGGGGGGCGCCGCGCAGCAGGCCCTTGCGCGACGGCAGGCCCTCGAGGGCGCGGATGTCGGCGTCGGAGCGCTCGTAGACGCGGGCCGGCTTCACGCGCTCGACCAGGGCGTCGACGAGGACGTCGCGCAGGCGCTCGGCGCCGGCGGACTGGCACTGCAGGACCAGCGTGTCGTCGTAGAGGTCGGCGACGAAGCCGGGCAGCCCGTCGCCCTCGGCGAACAACAGGCGCGCCGACGTCGTCTCGTCGCCGGGTGTCTGCGAGAGCACCAGCCGCTCGCGCAGGGCGACGGCGGCGTCGACGCGGGCGGCGATGCGGGCGTCGTCGAGGGGCTCGTTGCCCCACGCCAGCAGGCGGGCGCGGATCTGACTTTGCGGCGAGTAGCAGGCGCGGCCGAGCAGCTCACCGCGGGCGTCGAGCACGACGACGACGTCGCCGGACTGCGGGTCGCCCTCGACCTTCGCCACCGCGCCCGAGAACACCCACGGGTGGCGGCGGCGCACGGCGACGTCCTTGCCGGGCTTCAGGCGCAGGGCGCCGCGCTCGACGTGCCACGGGCTCTCGGCGCCGCGGGTCGTCGCGCTGCTGCCCGCGCTGGTGGTGGTGGTGGTCGTCGTCGTCGTCGTCATGCCGGCGC
>VGSZ01000427.1 GCA_016874845.1 Deltaproteobacteria bacterium | reverse complement strand
CACGCTGCGCGGCGTCCGCGTCGCGCGTCTAGGCCGCGCCGCTCCTCCCCATCGCGGGAGGGGGCAAGAAGCGAGGGAGGACGGAGGGGTCTCCGAACGAAGCGGAGACGAGCGCCAGGCGACCGTTGCGGGCGCCGATAAGGCGCGCGTCGAGCATCGTACGGAGCACCCGGTCCGGCACTCCCGAGCGCCGCTCGGGGTGTGAGCGTCTTGGCCCTGGTGCAACGACGAAGCCCGCGCGATCGCCGGGATCGAGCGGGCTTCGGGGCGGGTCACGCCGGCGACGCGGGGCTCACGGACCGACGTAGAGACGGAAGCCGTAGGAGGTCACTGATGGATTGGAGACGAGAGTCTCGCTCCCCATGGCCTCAGTGCTTAGTTCGTCCTCGCCACTTAACATCGGCTTGAATGAAATCCCACTGTTGTATGCCATCCAAACGCCGTGATTGTAGTTAATGTTGCAGCAGTCGTTCAGGTTGAAGTCGCACAACCCGTCACCTGCGCCACCGAACTCACCATCCCACTTGACGCCAGGCGTTACCGGAACGCAGCCAAAATAGCTCTTGAACTGAGACATGTCATAGCCGTCCACGCTCCCCGCCAACCCGGCAAGCCGTCCGAACGTGTAAGTCAGCTTGTCCGCCGCATGGACCGTGAGCTTCGGATTCCCGATGTTGTAGCTCACCAACGTCATGCTGCCGTTTGCGCTGTTTCGGCAACTCGTGTCGTTTCCATCCTTGTGCACGAAGCACATCTTCAGGTTCTGCTGCCCCGCGCTGGCCTTGAGCGCCGCGACGAACGCGAGCGAGACCGCGGCCGAGCCGTTGCCCGTCGCGTCGCGGTCGACCTTCTTCGCGACGGCGTCCCACTGGCCGCTCGCCTTCTGTTGCCAGCCGCTGACGACGTAGTCGGTGCTGTTGGGCGCGTCGTCGCCCGCCGAGTCATAGACGTTGGCGACGAGCGTGAGGCCGCCGTTCATCATGTCGCAGAAGAGCTGCGTCGGAGGCTGCGCGCCTGCGCCGTCGGGATCGATGCCGTACACGCCGTTCGGGGTGCCGGGCTTCTCGGTGAGGAGCGCCTTGCAGCTCGTGGCGTAGGGGCTCTTGCACGCTGCACCCGCGCAGAGCTCGCCCGTCCCGCAGGCCTTGCCACAGCCGCCGCAGTTCGCGGCGTCGGTGAGGATGTCGACGCAGGCGCCCCCGCAGGTGGTCAGGCCGTCGTCGCACTTTGCCTTGCACGCCCCGGCGCTGCACAGCTGCCCGGCGCCGCAGGCCTTGCCGCAGCCGCCGCAGTGCTCGGGGGTCGAGCTCGTGTCGACGCAGGCGCCGTTGCAGGTGGTCAGGCCGTCGTCGCAGCCCGAGCCGCTGCCGGTGGAGGCGGCCATGCCGCCGGCGCCGCCGGTGGTGGTCGCGCCCGCGCCGCCGCCGGTGGTCGCGCCGGTCGCGGACGAGGTGGGCGCGTTGACGCAGGTGCCAGCCTCGCAGAGGCGGCCGGTGGCGCACTCGCTGTCCTTGGTGCAGCCGCCCTCGTCGGAGGAGCAGGCAGCGAGCAGGGCGAAGGGCGCGAGTGCCACCGCGGCGAGCGCCAGCGGGGCGAACCCGCGAAGACCGCGACGAGCACGAAGGGCGGAGCGAAGGAGCGTCATCGAATCGAGCCTTTCATCGGTCGGACCGCGCTCACCGTGAGCGAAGGGGTTGACCGAAATCGGGCATGGATCCTGCTCTCTCTCTCTCTCTCTCGTTCAAGAGCTTTTGACTGGCCGTTCGCGGTCGCGCGAACGGAGACCCGCAGACCGACGGCGTCCATACCGAAGGAGGGCGCGTGCTCGGGAGTCCCGCGTTGGACTTCGTTGGCAGCGGGCGCGTGGCCTTCAATCTGGTAGCTTGCAGACGATGAGGCCCGCGGTCCTGCTCGTCGTCGCCGTTGGTGCCGCAGCGGCCTTCGCCGCCTGTTCGAGCTCCGACGGAGCCTCCGCCTCCTCGTCGGCCGAGGCGTCGTCGGCCGTCGCGTCGTCGGGCGGCGGCGAGCCCTCCTCGAGCTCGGCGACGAGCGGCGGCGGAGGCGGGGCGCACGGCGGCGCAGGGGGCTACGGCGGCGGCGAGCACGCTGCGACCACGAGCGGCGGAGGGGACGGGGGCGCGGGCGGCTCGAGCGGCTGCGTGAACGTGCTCCCTACGATCCAGGCGGCGCCGCCGACGCTCGCGGCGACCGGCTTGTACGCGGACGCGTCGAAGCTCGCGGTGGCCGGCTACGCGCGCGAGTACGAGCCGCGCTGGAAGCTCTGGTCCGACGGCGAGGCCAAGCGGCGCTTCGTCTACCTGACCGAGTGCGGCCAGATTGACACGACCGACATGGACGACTGGCGCTTGCCGGTAGGCGCGCGCGCCTGGAAGGAGTTCAGCCACGACGGCAAGCGGCTCGAGACGCGCTTCATGCACCGCTTCGGCGAGGGGCCGAAGGACATCCTCTACGCGACGTACCTATGGAACGAGGCGCAGACCGAGGCGACGCTCCTGCTCGACGGCGCGAAGAACGTGCTCGGGACCGGCCATGACGTGCCCGACGAGCTCGGCTGCAAGCGCTGCCACGGCCCGTACCCGGCGAAGGGCGGCGTGCCGTCGCGCTTCCTCGGCTTCGAGGCGCTCCAACTGAGCCACGGCGGTCCTGGCCTCACACTCGCGACGCTCATCAACGAGGGAAGGCTGTCGATGCCGCCGGTCGCGCCCTTCAACCCGCCTGGCGACGCGCTCGCCGTCGCCGCGCTCGGTGAGCTCCACGTCAACTGCGGCAACTGCCACAACGACTCGCCTGACGGCCTCCTCTTTCCGGCGTTCAACGCGCGCCTCCGCACGACGGACGTCGACGTCGACAAGACCGGTGTCTACGTGACGATGGTCAACCAAAAGACGGACCTCTTCATCGGCCATGGCTGCACCTATCGCATCGCCGGCGGCAACG
>VGSZ01000426.1 GCA_016874845.1 Deltaproteobacteria bacterium | reverse complement strand
GCTCCGCCGAGCCCTGCTCCGCCGAGCCCTGCTCCGCCGAGCCCTGCTCCGCCGAGCCCTGCTCCGCCGAGCCCTGCTCCGCCGAGCCCTGCTCCGCCGAGCCCTGCTCCGCCGAGCCCTGCTCCGCCGAGCCCTGCTCCGCTGAGCCCTGCTCCGCTGAGCCCTGGCCCACCGATCCCTGTCACGCCGCTCGTCAGCTTCGTCGCTGCGGCCGCGAGCGCCGTCGAGCCCGTGGCGCTGACGTCCTTCGTCGCCACGACGTCGACAGCGTCGGGCGCGATCAGCTTCGTGACCGCCCCACCGGTGGCGGCCACCGATGCGCTGACGACCGTGGCGACCATCGCGGCGCACGCGCCGGTCGTCGCGCCGGCACCGAGCGGCGGCCCGGCGCCGGCGACGCCGGTCAGCGAACCAAGGCACGTGCCTCCCCTGACGACGACGGCCCCGACGACGGCGGCCCCGACGACGGCGCCCGCGCCACGCTCGTACGTTGCTCCGCCGACGACCCCGACGCGGATGCCGCCGTACTTCTCAGGCGATGCGTTGCGCTTCGCCACGGTGGACGAGGTGCTCGCCGTGCGCAACGACCTGACGACGGTCGGGGCGGTCCTCGCGGTCTGCGACCACGCGCCGCCCCTCAAGCCCGTCGACGTGCGCGTTCATGCGGGCAGCCGCGAGGCGCGCACCCGCTTGCGCTGCACTCTCCATGGCATGCAGCCCGGAACACTGGTCGTGCAGGCCACGGACAAGGCAGCCTGGGCCACGATCCTCGACGAGCTGACCGGCGCGGCACCGGCGACCGTCCCCGAGATGAGCCGGGCGCCGCTCACTGACGAAAAGACGAGCAGCAGCGCGAGCAGCAGCACACCCGCGAGCGCCCCGGCCGGCGCCTCGGCGCGGATGTCGACGTCGTCCAACCCGCTGTCGCGCGCGCTGTCGATGCCGCGGAGCGGGCACCTGAAGAACCCGCCGTCGGCGGGGGCCGTCTGCGCGATGCCGCTGCACCGCCCCTTCACCGACGCCGACGTACAGCGCCCCACGCTGGGCCTGCTGTTGCGTTGGCTACGCACCACCCGCGGCGTCGTCAAGGTCGACTTCACCCGCCGCGGCTTGCCCGTCGTCAACGCCGTCTTCGTCGATGGCCGCGAGGTGCGGTCGTCGCTGGGATCGGCGGCGCTCGGTCGTGCCCTGGCCGAGGACGAGCTCGACTACACGCTCGAAGACCTCCCCCGGGCGCCCAACCTCGGCAACGTGATGCGCACGCTGCACCTCGTCGTCGACTACGTGCGGGCGCTGCTGGCGCGCCACACCATCGAGGACATCGCGCGGGCGTTCCCGCTGGCGCGGGAGACACGACTCGTCCGCGCCGTGTCGTCGGTGGTCGAGGCGCTTGGCTTCAGCGGCGCCCACGCGCGGCTGATCAAGGCGACCCTCGACGGCGACGGAACCATCGAAGACGTGCTCGACAACCCCATCGGCCCGCGCACGGCCTGGGACGTCCTCGTATTGCTGCACCTGTATGACGGTCTTGCGTTCACCGCCGGCGACCGGAAGGTAGCGGCGACGGCGACAACTGCGGCGACGGGGCTGCCCGCCGAGGCGATGCTCGACAAGGATCTCTTCTCGGTGCTCGGTCTGCACTGGTCGGCGGCGCCGTCGGAGGTCGGGCCGGCGTACCAGCAAGCCAAGCAGGCCTGGAACGGCCCTCGCCGTCCCAGCAACGAGCGGCTGGCGCAGAGCATCCTCGCCCGCATCGAGGACGCCTACCGCACGCTGCGAGACGACGAGCGCCGCCGCAGCTACCGCAAGGCGACGTTCAACATGGTGTGGTCGCATCAGGCCCAGCTGCTCGTCACGCAGGCGAAGCTCTCGCTGTACCGCAAGGACATGCCCGAGACGACGCGCCTGCTGCAGGCCGCCGAGGACCTTTCGCCGTCGGCGGAGGCCGCGCAACTGCTTGCGTCCATCGCCAAGTCCGGAGCGCCGAAGGGCTGATCGGGCGGGGGCGCCCTGGCGCCCGGTGGCCCGACCCGGATCGACCGCGACGGCGCGGACTGGTACGCGTCAGCGGTGCGTTTCGCGGTGCTGGGCAGCGGCAGCAAGGGCAACTGCCTCGTCATCGACGGCGGTGGGGTCGTCGTGCTGGTCGACGCGGGGTTCTCGCCGCGCGAGATCCGCGCCCGCCTGCGGCACCTCGAGCTCGACCTCACCGACGTCGACGCCCTGCTCATCACCCACGGGCACGGCGACCATGTGAAGGGCGCGCGCCAGCTGGCCGGCAGCCTGTCGCTGCGCACGTTCGCCACCGAAGAGACGCGACGCTTCGCCAGCACGTTCACCGCGCTGAAGCACCACGTCGCCGTCGAGCCCGGCGTCCGCTTCACCGTCGGCGGGCTGTCGGTCCACCCGGTCAAGACCGTGCACGACGAGCCCGGCTCGGTGGCCTACGTCGTCAACGACGGCGACTACGCCCTGGGGATCTGCACCGACCTCGGCACGCCGTCGGAGTCGGTGGGGCAGGCGCTGCACGGCGTCGACAGCCTGCTGCTCGAGTTCAACCACGACCCGTGGATGCTCCAGCACGGCCCGTACCCGGCGCACCTGAAGCGCCGCGTCGGTTCGCGATTCGGACACCTGAAGAACGAAGACGGCGCGCGCCTCTTGTCGATGGCGCGATCAACGGCGTTGTCGCGCGTGCTGTGCGCCCACCTCTCCGAGGTGAACAACACGCCCGACAAGGCGCTGTCGGCTGCGCGCCCGCTCGTCGACGGCAGCGATGTCGACGTGGCCTGCGCACCGCAGCACGCACCCACCGGCTGGCTGCGGGTGCGGCGCCGCGACGACCGGCGCGCCGACACGCGCGCACCGGCCGTTGGCGACGACGACGTCCACGACGCCATCCTCGTCGCCGCTGTGGGCGGCGGCGCCGTCGCCACCACAGCGGCGGCGGCCGCGCCCGCGGGCCCGCCGCAGCCCCCTGCGGTCGAGCCATCGACGACGCGGACGCCCCCCCT
>VGSZ01000425.1 GCA_016874845.1 Deltaproteobacteria bacterium | reverse complement strand
GTCCAGCGATGCAGGAGCGCGTGGATGACATCGCCGAGCAGCGACGCGCCGACGAGTACGGCGACGACGGTGAGCGCCCAGTCGACGGCGAGACTGAAGGCAGCGATCGCCGCGTCGCTCGTCACCTCGATGACCGCCTCGATCACAGCCTTGGTCACCGGGGCGCTCCGGCGACGATCGCGTCGGCGAGGGCTCGGGCCTCGACGAGGTTGTCTTCGATGGAGCAATAGGTCCAGCCGCCGTAGCGCCCGATCGAGTGCACCGACGCCCGCGCCAGCTCCGCCCGGCCCGCCGCTGCGGCGGCGTTGCTCGCCTTCGTCAGGTGCACGTACGCCGGGTCCATCAGCACGTGGTGCTCGGCGACGAGGCGCTGGGTCGTGACCACGCCGGCAGCGACCAGCCCGTCGAGCACGCGAGCGCGCAGCGCCTCTACGTCGACGTCACCGCGGGCAGGGAGGCCAACCTCGACGTACAGCGACAGCCGCGGGTCGCCGAAGATGTTGTCGTAGAAGCCGACCCGGTAGAACGGCAGCGACCGGTCGGCGAAGTACACCCAGTGCACGTCACCACGACCCTTGGCGTCGAAGCCGAGGTTGAAGACCAGCACGCGGCTGTGGCTGAACACGCTTCGGTCGTGGGCGACGCCGGCCATGGCCAGCGTCGCGGGCAGCGGCGCCGATGTCACGAGGTGGCTGAAGCGGACGCGGCGCAGGGTGGTCGTGGCGGTCCTGCCTTGCAGGTCGAGCGCGAGGACGGGCTCGCCGAGCGACAGCTCATGGGCGGCGATGTCCTGCTGCAGTGCGTGCACATAGGCGATGGCGCCGTTCTTCGGGTAGCTGAACGTCGCGTTGTACGCGCCGTCGCCGATGACAGGCGCCGCGGTGCCGGCGACGGCGTCCATGACGTCGGCGAACGTCGTCGTGGGAAAGAAGCGCCCCATGCAGTCGCCATCGAGGGCGTCGAGGTCGCAGGCGTAGAGCTTCTCGTTGTAGGGAAAGAGGAAGCGCTCGCAGAGGGCGCGCCCGAGCCGGGCCACGACCCGCCGCTTGAACGACGCGCCGTGGTCGGCGGTGCGTCCCTCGCCCGAACGCCCGCGTTCGGCAGCCCACAGGTCGGCAAGGCAGGCGCGGAACGCGTCGGGCGGCAGCTCGCCGAGGGCGCGCTGGTAGGGGAACGACGTCTCGCAGCCGTGGGCGTCGACGACGCGGGCGCGCTTTACCACCGTCGTGAGCGCGTCGGCGGGCATGCGCGCGGCGAGCCGCTGCAGCAGGTCGGCGTGGCGAAAGTGGAAGAAGTGCCCCGAGTAGTCCCAGACGAAGCCATCCTTGCGCACCGTCTTGCAGTAGCCACCGACGTCGTGGTCGCGCTCGAGCACGAGCACACGGCCCGCGGGCCGGCCGGCGCGCGCGCAGGCGTCCTTGTAGAAGCCGACGAAGCCGAGGCCGCTGACGCCAGCGCCGACGACGAGCACGTCCACTGCTTCGTCGGCGCTCCCCACCGCGCTCCCCGGCACGAGGACGGCGTCGACGGGTCGCGGGTGGGCTTCGGAGCGGACGGGGCTTTTCACGGCGGAAAACCTAGCGCATCGACGGAAACCCATGACGAACAAGTCCCCCCGCGCCGGCCGCTCCGGATCCCCCCGCCGGCCCGGATCCTCCCGCTCCGGCTCGACGAACGCGGGCCTCCCCTCGGGGGGGCGTGACGCGGGCGAGGCCGGTGGCCGACCGCGCCGCAGCCGGGACGCAGGACGTGACGCAGGACGTGACGCAGGACGTGGTGGCCGCGACGGCCACCCCGATGCCGGCCGCGATGCTGGCCGCGATGCTGGCCGCGATGGCGGCCGTGATGCCGGCCGCGGCGCCGGTCCACGACGACGGGGCAGCGCCGGCGGACCGGGCACGGCGATGCCGAAGGACGAGCCAGGCATCAAGAACCCGTACGTGCGCTTCCGTCCGCTGAAGAAGCCCCCCGTCGCGCTGCACGCGACGACGCTGTGGAGCTACCCGTCACAGCACTACGGCAAGACACAGCAGGGCAGCCAGGGCTACCGGGGCGCGACGCCGAGCCACGTGATCTGGAACCTCGTGCAGCGCTACACGAAGGAGGGCGACCTCGTCGTCGACCCGTTCTGCGGCTCGGGCACGACGCTCGACGTCTGCCGCGACCTCGGTCGCCGCGCCCGCGGCTGCGACCTGCAGCCCACGCGCCCCGAGATCGTGCGCGCCGACGCGCGCAAGCTGTCGATGATCGTCGATCGCGAGACGGCGCACCTCGTCTTCTTCGATCCGCCCTATGCCGACAACCTGAGCTACTCCGA
Source organism: Deltaproteobacteria bacterium (assembly GCA_016874845.1). GTDB lineage: Bacteria > Myxococcota > UBA727 > UBA727 > VGSZ01 > VGSZ01. Next base: position 715 of record VGSZ01000425.1, on the reverse strand, counting down.
CGACCCGGCGTGCATCGGCAAGCTCGCGTTCGAAGACGGCAGCTGGTCGCGGGCGATGGGCGAGGTGCTCGACGAGGTGAAGAAGGTGCTGAAGCCCGGCGCCACTGCCGCCGGCTTCGTGTCCGACGTGCTGCACGTCGAGAAGAAGACCAAGAAGGAGGGTGGCCGCACGCACCAGCGGGTCGAACGTCAATTCGGGGCGCTCGGCTTCGAGCTGCAGCGGCTGGCGCTCGCGCGCGGCTTCACGCTGGTCGACCACGTCGCCGTCGTCCGTCACGGCAAGGCGCTCGACGACCCGCGGCTGCGCGCGCGCGCCGAGCACGACGGGTTCCTGCTTCGCGGCTTCTCGCACCTCGTGGTCTTCACGAAGCCAACGACTGCGACGGGCCGCCACAGCTGAGGAACGACCGCGACCGTCCGCCGCGACAGCGCCGGCGACGAACTGATACGACTGTGGAATGCCGCGCCTGCGCCTTCTCTGGCCCGTGTGGGTCGCCGCCGCCTGCTCCGTTGGCGGCTGCCCGGTGAACGCCCCCGCCGACGAAGGGAGCGAGGTTGCAGGGGAAGGCGAAGGGGGCGAGTCCGGCCAGTGCCCCGCCGAGACGCAGAAGCCGCTGCCCGGCGCCGGCGCGGTCTACTACGGCACGCGCGACCCGACCCACGTCCAGCTGTCGCCGTCGCAGCTACGCGCCATCGTCGGCGTGGGCGAGGATCC
>VGSZ01000424.1 GCA_016874845.1 Deltaproteobacteria bacterium | reverse complement strand
GGCGAAGGCGTCCTCGCCGTGACTGACGTCGAATCGTGCTGCGCTCCCGCCGAACGGTGCCGGGCCGGCGCGCTCCGCGGGCGGCGCCTCCTTGCCACAGTCGTCGTCGCTGTCGTCGAAGGCGGGCGCGCTCGTCGGGGGCGCCGGACGGCGCGTCGGCATCGCCATCCTCGCCCTCGCCGGCGCGGGCGCAGCGGCGGCGCGGGCAGTCTCGTTCGACGCCAACGACTCCCAGCCCGCCGCCGTGCCGACAGGCTGGGTGACCGGCACCAGGCGGCCGCCTTCGTTGACCACCTCGTGATCGACCGCGACGAACGCGGTGAAGCGGCACAGCACGCTCGCCTCGAGCGACACCTGCACGATCTGCCGCTCGAGCGCGCGCTTGTCCTCGCGGTTGCCGTCGAAGCGATCCTCGAGGTCTCGCAGGTGCACGCGCGCCCACGTCGGCAGCAGCGACGCGTTGGCCGTCGTCTTCAGCGGGCCAGCGCCTCGTCGACGCGGTCCTCGCTCTCGACCAGTTCGGCCTCGCCGGCGCCGCCGAGCGCGGCGAGGCGGTTCATGAAGCCCGCGTGCACGGCCTGATCGATGCCGAGCGCGAAGATGCGCGCGCCGCGCAGGCGGTTGCCGAGCAGCTTCAAGAGCTGCGCCTCGTTGCCCACCTGGCCGTCGGTGACGAACACGAGCACGCGGTCGCGCTCGAGATACCCCTGCCCGAGCAGGTCGGCGCCCTGCGCCAGCGGCTGCGCCATCTCGGTGCCGCCGCGGGCCTCGACCTTTGCGAGCCACTCGACGGCGCAAGAGCGGTGGCGATCAGTGGCCGGCACGAGCTTGCTCCCCAACCCGGGCACGCCTTCGACGACTTCGTCGAAGTCGAGCACGCAGAAGCGATCCTGCGCGCGCAGCGAGTCGACCATGCGGGCCACCGCGCGGCGGGCGGCGATGATCTTCCAGCTTCCCATGCTGCCCGAGCGATCGAGCAGGAACACGCTCTCTCTCGCGCGCGGCGTCGTCGTCGACAACGAGGGCGGCAGCACCGTCAGCGGGAAGGCGTCGTCGCTGACGTCGTTGCGCCTGGTCGCCCGCGCCACGCTGCGCAGCGCTGGGTCGGCCAGACAGAAGCGCAGGATGAAGTCACGATCCAGCCGCTCGCCGGCGCCGACGGTGACGCGCAGCAGCCCCTCGCTCTCATCGGCCCACGCCGCGTGCAGCGCCGAGCGCACCCTCGACAACGGCAGCCCCGCGGGATCGATTGTCACCTCGACGCCAGGGCGCACCGGGTGCGGATAGCAGTGCAGCAACACCGGCGGCGAGATGCGGCTGGCGTCGGGGACGGCGTCGGTGTCGCGGGCGGTGCCGTCGCCCACTGGCTCGCCGGGCAGCGCGCGCCCGGGGATGTAGCGGGGGGGCCACGACCAGCGGGAAGCGGTAGGTGCACTCGCCGTCGACGACGGGCAGGGGGCCGGTCAGCTCGAGCGTGATGGTCGCGGTGTCGCCCGGCATCAGGTTGCCGACGCGCAGGGTGAACGTGCCGGGGCGCTCTTCCTCGGCGATGGGGGCGCGCTTGCCGGCGGCTACCGCGCGGTCGTAGGTCTGGCGCGCCTGTCCGCGCTCCTGCAGCACACCATCGACGCGACGACCGGCGACGGTCATCGAGAACTTTGTCGCCGCCGCGCGATCGGCAGCGGAAAGATGTACGTCGCTTCGACGGCGGTGCCCGCGTTGTTCACGAACGACTGCGTCAGCGTCGTGTGGGCGAAGGCGCCGAGGATGCGGGCTTTGACGTCCACGGCGGCCAGCGGCAGCAGCCCGTGGCTGCAGCGCAGCTCGCCGAAGGACGCGCGATCGGGGTCGCCGCCGTCGACAATGGAGCGGACCTCGGCCTCGGTGAGCAGGGGCAACGGAGCGTTCATCGGTCGGACCCCTCGGGGTGAATCAACGACGTCGACAGGAGGAGCGTCGCCAGCAGGCCGCGGGCGACGAGGGTGCGCACGAAGTCGACGGCGGCCTCGTGCAGAAGGGGCAGCTGCGCGCCGTCGACGGCGGGCACGATCACGGTGACGCCGCCGACGTCGACGACCACGCGCGGGCGGGCCGACGGGGGCGCGAGGGACGGCGTCGGCAGATCGGCAGGCGCAGAGGCAGACGCAGAGGCAGCCGGCACAGCAGACGCCAGGGCCGGCGGGGGGACAGCGGCGTCGGCAACGTCCGCTGCCCAGAACGGCCGGTACGCGGCGGTCTCGGTGACCGTGACAGTGTCTTCGGCGGCGCTGGCGTCGGCCAGCAGCAGGTCGGCGGGCACGGCGGCGAGGGCGGCGACGTCGGCGTCGGACGTGCCGGCCAACGCCTGTTGGATGGCGGACAGGGCGAGCCCGCTGGCCTGCAGCCGCTTGATGGCGACCAGCTGCTGCAGGTGCACGGGGCCGTAGAACGCGACGCGGCCGCGCTGCGCGGGGCGGGCCAGCAGGCCGGTGGACGTGTACCAGCGGATCGCGCGGCCATTGGGGACGTCGGCGACCTGACCGTTGTCCTGCTGGACGCCGCCGCGGGCCAGCGCAGTGGAGCAGCGGCGGCTCAGCTCGTCCAGGGTCCAGCGGGCGTCCACATCATTACTGTAAGTATCGCGGCAAATACTGTCAACATTGCCGGTACCGAATCCGGCCGGGGTAGGGACGATGACAGTGATGCGCTGCGGCTGAGGCTGGCGACGTCGAGGCTCGTGCAGGCGTCGGCGTTCAGCCGGCCGCGGTCGTCGACGACGATGAAATGCGTGCGGGCGCTCCTTGTGGCTGGCGCGTCCGGCGGGCGCGGCCCGCCGCCGACCGAGAGGTCAGGAAGAGCGGTGGACGACGCTGCGCCCGTGGTGTGCGGCCCAGCGGTCAGGCGAGCCCGCCGGACCGGATGTACGTGAGGAACTCGTCCTGCTCGTCGCGCTCGATCGGCCGCTCCCAATCGTCGTCCTCGTCGTCCTCGTCGTCCTCGTCGTCCTCGTCGTCCTCGTCGTCCTCGTCGTCCTCGTCGTCCTCGTCGTCCTCGTCGTCCTCGTCGTCC
>VGSZ01000423.1 GCA_016874845.1 Deltaproteobacteria bacterium | reverse complement strand
TGCAGCGTCTTCACGCGCCCGTCGAGCATCTCGGGGAAGCCGGTGTGGTCGGCGACCTCCTTCACCAACGCGCCGGTCTCGCGCAGCGCCTTGGCGGTGCCGCCGGTCGACAGCACCTCGATCTTGTGACGCGCGAAGGCCTCGCCGAGCCGGGCAAGGCCGGTCTTGTCGGAGACGCTGACGAGGGCACGGCGGATCGGGACGATGTCAATCATGTGTCATGCGTCGCCCGCGCCGCCGGCGTCGTCAACCGATCTTCCGGCAGCCCTTCAGAAGGTCCAGTCGGTGAAGAGCTTCTTCTTGAAGGCCGCGAACTCCTCGATCTGTTCGTGGGGGTTCGCGTTGGCGGTGCGCTCAGACATGTCGGTCAGGCGGTGGTTCACCGCGCGCAGGCGCGTCGCGAGCACGCGGGCGAGAGCAAACATGACCTTGTAGGCGACGGCGGGCTCGCGGGCGAGCAGGTCGTCGAGGTCGCGAGCGGTGACCCGCAGGATCGTCGCCTCGGCGCTGGCGATCAGCGCGCTCGCCGAGCGGGCCTCCCGGGTCAGCAGGCTCATCTCGCCGACGATGGCGCCGGCCGGGTGCCTCGCGAGGACGTGCTCGCTGCCATCGGCGCGTCGCTGGACGACGTCGGCCTCGCCCTCGGCGAGCAGATAGAGGCTCGTCGCCTCCTCGCCCTCGGAGAAGAGCCGTTCGCCGCGGACATAGCGCTCGCGCTTGGAGATCATGAAAAGCTCGCGCGCCTCGCCCTCGCTCAGCTCGCGACCCACCGACGACTTCAGCCAGGTGTGGTGAGAGATTTCCATCGACGATCTCCGTTTCATCGAACAAAGAAGACAGCGAGCCTCAAGACAGGCCGCGCAGCACCCGCGCCTTGCCCACCCGGCCGATGGCGACGAGGAACGCGGCCGTGCGCAACGACACCTTCTTTTCGGTGGCAACCTTCCAGATGGTCTCGAAGCCGCGGATCATCTTCGCCTTCAGCTTCTCGTTGACCTCGTCTTCGGTCCACGTGAACTGCTGCAGATTCTGCACCCACTCGAAGTACGAGACGGTGACTCCGCCGGCGTTGGCGTAGATGTCGGGCACCTGCAGCACGCCGCGCTCGTCGAGGATCGCGTCGGCCTCGGGCGTCGTGGGACCGTTGGCGCCCTCGACGATCACGCTGGCGCGGATGTCGCGGGCGTTGTCGCGGGTGATCACGCCGCCGAGCGCGGCTGGCACCAGCACGTCGACGGACTCGAGCAGCATCAGGTCCGCCGACTTCAGCGCGTCGCCGCCGTCGAAGCCCTTGATGCCCCCGGTCTTCCTCACGTGGGCGAGCGCCTTGCCGACGTCGAGGCCGTGGACGTTGCGCACCGCGCCCGTGTGGTCGCCGATGGCGGTGACGACAGCGCCAGCGTCGACAAGGAAGCGGGCGGCGAAGGAGCCGACGTTGCCGAAGCCCTGCAGCGCGACGGTGGCGCCCTTGATGTCCTTGCCCTGCATCCGCAGCGCCTCGACGGTGGCGATGGCGACGCCGCGACCGGTGGCTGCCTCGCGTCCCAGGGACCCGTACAGCTCGACGGGTTTGCCGGTGACGACGCCAGGCGAGTGGCCATGCAGCTTGCTGTACTGGTCGTAGATCCAGGCCATGTGCTGCGCGCCGGTGTTCACGTCGGGCGCGGGGATGTCCTGCTGCGGCCCGATGACGTCGTGGATCTTGTCGACGAAGACGCGGGTCAGGCGCTCGACCTCGGCCGGCGACAGCGTCTTTGGATCCACCGTAATGCCACCCTTGGCGCCGCCGAAGGGCACGTCGATGACGGCTGTCTTCCAGGTCATCAGCGACGCCAGCGACTTCACCTCGTCAGGGTCGACGTGGGGGTGGTAGCGCAGCCCGCCCTTGTACGGACCGCGCGAGTTGTCGTGCTGGACGCGAAAGCCATGGAACGTACGGACGTCGCCGTTGTCCATCTCGAGGGTGAGCCCGACCTTCACCTCGCGCTGCGGGGTCTGGAAGTGCTCCACGATCGACGGCGACAGCTGCATGATCGCCGCCGCCTTGCGGAAGTAGTGGTTCGTGGCCTCGAACGAGCTCATGCGCGGTCGCGTAGCACGCGGCCATGACGTCGATCCACGATTCTCGTCGACGACCCGCGTCAAACCGGCAGGGCGCGCCGCGTCATCGGCTTGAGCCCACGCGCGTAGCGTTGCGCGCCCATCGTCGTCAGCGCGGCTCGACGCAGCAGCGGAAGCCTATGGTGCCTGAGGTCGTCCGAGCTGCCACCGCGCGACGCGCCGAACAGCGCGACGCAAAGTCGGGGCGGTCGGCGGCGCCGCCCTTGAGGACACGCTGCCCACCGGCGGCGTCCTGCACCCACTCCTCAGCGTTGCCGGCGAGCATGAACACCTTGAAGCCCGAACGACACTTCTTGAAGTCGAGCGGCCGCGCCAGCTCGCGCGCCTTGCCGTCGCCGTCCTCGGTGTTGCAGACGTCCGCGTCATAGTTGTTGCCGTAGGGGAAGCGCGACGAGCCGGGGCCCTTGCAGGCCCGCTCCCACTCGACCTCGGTGCACAGCCGCTTGCCGGCCCGCTCACAGGCGTTCTTGGCTGCCTGCCACGACACCCCCGTCCTCGGGACGGCGTCCTTGCCATTGGGTGCTTCGTAGTAGTCGATGCAGAAGGCCTTGACGTCCACCGGGTTCGCGTCGACCTCGCCGAAGTTGCGCATCGGGTCCGACGGCGAAGAGCCGAACGTGAACGACCCAGCGTCGATCCGGGCCATGCCGCCCGGGCAGGCGCCGCTGGCGACGGCGACGTCCACCCGCGGGGCGGGCTCGGCACTCGGCGGCGGCGGCGGCGGCGGCCGCCTGCTGGCCGCAGCGGCCGCCTCCCGGCGCTCCATCTCTTCAGCCGCGCGGGCTTCGGCTTCGGCGCGCTCGCGACGAGCCCGGTCGGCAGCGCCTTCGTCGGGCGCGGCGGGGGGCGACGCGTTCGTCATCGTCGGCGGCGCCGTCGGCGGCGCCGTCGGCGGCGCCGGCGGGGCGGTCGGCGGGGCGGTCGGCGGGGC
>VGSZ01000422.1 GCA_016874845.1 Deltaproteobacteria bacterium | reverse complement strand
AGACGACGACGAGCACACCATCACCAGACCAGAAAAACCGAGCCGACGCCAGAACGGTGTCGCTGGCGTCGCGAGTGCCCCGGGGCACCCGGGGCACTCGGGGCACTCGGGGCACTCGGGGCACTCGGTGCGACGGCGTTGCGCGCGGCCGGTGGGATGCCCGATGCTCCCAGCGGCCGTGGCTCCGGGGAGCGCGGTCGTGGTCGTTCGAAAGAGGTCGGGTTCCTGGCGATGGCGTCTCCTTCAGCGTTCGGTGTCGCGTCGCAGACGGGCACGGCGATCCCCGAGACCATCGGGCGCTACCGGCTGCTCGAAAAAATCGCCAAGGGCGGCATGGCCGAGGTGTTCGCGGCCCGCTCCTACGGCGCCCACGGCTTCGAGAAGACCGTCGCGCTCAAACGCATCCTGCCGAAGTTCGGCCACGATCCGCAGTTCGTCCGGATGATGGTCGACGAGGCCAAGATCTCGGTGCTGCTGAACCACCCGAACATCGCCCAGATCCTCGAGCTTGGCGAGCAGCAGGGCGACTACTTCATCGTCCTTGAGTTCGTGCCGGGGCAGTCGCTCTCGGCGGTGGTGAAGCGCCTGCAGCAGGAGGGTGAGTGCCTGCCCACGCTCGAGAGCTGCTTCGTCGTCGTGGAGCTGCTGCAGGGCCTGCACGCCGCGCACACCCAGCGCGACGCCAGCGGCAAGCCGGCCAAAATCATCCACCGCGATGTCAGCCCCCAGAACACGCTGGTCAGCTTCGATGGGCACGTGAAGGTCATCGACTTCGGCATCGCGCGCGCGCGCGATCGGCTCGAGGCCACCGAGGTGGGCACGATCAAGGGGAAGCTGCGCTACCTCGCTCCCGAGATGATCGACCCGGGACGGTTCCATCCGCAGGGCGACTTCGACCACCGCGTCGACGTCTTCGCCGCCGGCATCGTGCTGTGGGAGCTCATCGCCGGTCGCACGCTGTTCCCCGGCGACGACGAGATGAAGGTCTACGACGACATCACCGACGGCGTCGCGCCCGACCTGCACAAAGAGGGGCGCTGCGACGCGGCCCTGATGAAGATCATCGCCAAGGCGCTCGAGCGCGACCTGTCGCGCCGCTACCGCAGCGCCGAGGACTTCGCTGACGACCTGCGCGCCTACGTCTACCGCACCGACCCGGCGTTCACGCACAAGCGCGTCGCCGCGACGCTCGATCGGCTCTTCTCCGACGAGAAGGCGCAGCTGCTCGCCCTGGAGCGCGGGCAGACTGGCGCCATCGCCGACGCCGAAGCGCCCCGCGGTCCGCTGTCGCCGGCCTCGACGCCGGTCTCTGCGGCGCCCTCGTCGGCATCGTCGTCGCTGTCGTCGTCGGTGTCGTCGTCGCGCGGGGGGCCGACCCGCGGCGGCGCCGGACCAGCCGGTGACACCCGCACGGTGCGGTCCGACAACAAGCTGCCCAGCGTCTCGCCGCTGCAGGCGGACGCAGCCACCGCCCTCGTCGGCCGTGACGCCGTCGATCCGTTCGGTGAGCTGCCGCGCCAGCGCGAGGTCACGGTGATGACCATCGTGTCGCGCGAGAGCGTGCTGGGGTCGCGGCTCGCGGTGTTGCTGCCCGACTCCGGCGGCCACGGTGCCTTCGCTGCCGACGACGACGCGACGGTGACGGTCGGCGGTGACACGGTGCGGGCGGCCCTGGCTGGTGAGGTCGACACGCTGCGTCCCGGCGCCCAGGCTGCGTCGGCGGCGGGCCTGGCGGCGCGGCCGTCGTCGCCCATGTTGTCGTCTTCGTCTCCGCCGCCGTCTCCGTCTCCGTCCCTTTCTGGGGCGTCACCGTCGTCCCCGTCGGCAACGCCGAGCGTCACGCCGGCGGGCGCCGAGGCGACCGCCCCGACCCGCCCGCGGCTGGGGGCGACGGCGCTGTTGCCGACCGGCGGCCCGCGGGTCGGGGGACGCCTCATCGCGGCGTCGGCCGCGGTCGGCGTCGCGTTGGCGCTCGTGATCGTCGGCGCCGTCGAGCTCCTCGGGCGGCGCCCGAAGGCGGCGCTGGTCGCCCCACCGCTTTCGTCGTCGTCGTCGCCGGCGGGTGTCCCGGTCGAGCTCCGGGTGACGCCGACCGACGCCGTGGTGACCATCGACGGCCGGCGCTGGCTGCCCGATCTGGTCGTCGCCCCGGGGACACCGGTGGTGGTCACGGTGTCGGCGCTGGGTCACGTCACGCACAGCCAGACCCTGTTGCCCACGGCGGGGGCGCCGCTCGTCGTCACGGCTGCGCTCGCCGTCGAGCCGGGGCCGACCGACGCCGGCGTCGCAGCCGCCGTCGTCCACGCGGGCGATGATGCCCCGGCGGACGCGCCCGGCGTCTCGGTGACGAGCCCGACGAGCGCCGTCGGCCCGACGAGCTCCCCGTCGGTACGCGGCCCGGCCGAGCCGAGCAAGACCACGCGACCAGCGTCGACGCTCGCGCCGACGAAGCCGCTGGCGGCGTCGCCCCGCGGCGAGGGGACGCTGCTCGTCAAGGCATCGCCGTACTGGGGGCAGGTTACCGTGGACGGCAAGGTGCTCGAGGAGCAGACGCCGATATCGGTGCGCCTGCCGGCGGGCAAGCACGACGTCGCCGTCAGTCACCCGCCGCGCGGTCTGGTGCGCCGGTTCAAGGTCACCATCGCGCCGGGCGAGACGGTGACCCGCGCGGTCACGTTCGAGTGATCCAGCGACCACGACCCGGTGCGTCGGCTGCGCCTGCTTTGCGCCTGCGCCGTCGCGCGCTATGCCTGACGACGTCTGGCGCTTCGCCTCTGCAGCGCGCCGCGCGACAGGAGCCTCGATGACCGGTCGGCCGACCAAGACCCACGCACCGCGCGGCGCCGTGCTCGACGCGGTCCTCGGTGCGTCGCTCATCTTGGTGTCGGTGACCGCCGGCTGCGCGCCGTCTTCGGACCTCGAAGGCTGGGACGTGACGCTTGTCTCTGTCGTCGACTGCTCGCAGACCAACGTCACCGTCGACTGCGCCGACCCCGCCGTGCTCGGCCAAACGGCGCTCTCGGCCCGCTGGGTCATCGAGCGCTCCGACACCGGCATCGGCGTCGCGCTGGCGACGCACGAGG
>VGSZ01000421.1 GCA_016874845.1 Deltaproteobacteria bacterium | reverse complement strand
TTCGAGTACGCGAAGAAGACCGGCCGCAAGAAGGTCACGATGACCGACAAGCACAACGCCGTACGCTTCGGCGGCGGCCTGTGGAAGCGGACGTTCGAGGCGCTGAAGCCGCAGTACCCCGACATCGTCGCCGAGCACCTCTTCGTCGACGTCGCCGCGATGGAATTCGTGCGCCACCCCGAGCGCTTCGACGTCGTCGTCGCCAACAACCTGTTCGGCGACATCCTGACCGATCTGGGCTCGGCGCTGATGGGCGGGCTCGGGCTCGCCGCGTCGGCCAACATCCACCCCGGGCGCATCGGCCTGTTCGAGCCGGTGCACGGCAGCGCCCCCGACATCGCCGGCAAGGGCGTGGCCAACCCGCTGGCGGCCTTTTCGACGGCGGCGCTGATGCTCGACTTCCTCGACGCCAGCGCCGAGGCCCGCCTCATCGATGACGCCGTGCGCGCCTGCCTGAAGCGCGGGCCGCGCACGCCCGACCTGGGCGGCCAGGGCAAGACTGGCGACGTCACCGAGTTCGTCCTCGACGAGCTCGCCCGGACCCTGTGACATGAGCGCGCGGCGCGACGTCGTCGAGGTGATCACCGTCGGCGCCCCCTTCGCCGTGTTCAAGCTCGCCGTCGGCGCGCACCTGCTGCAGGCATCGGCGCCGACGCCGACGCTGCTCGGCTGGCCGCTCGTCGCGCTGGGGGTGACCGACCTCGCGCTGAACGCCGGCAACGGGCTGGCGCTGGCCATTCGTGGCCGCCGCCTCGGACCCATCTGCGTGCTGCACGGCGTCGTCGCGCGCCTGCGCGGCCCCGGCGCCGCGTTCGCCGAGCTCGGCCTCGCGCTCGACGCGGGGCTCGCCTTCGTCCTCGTTGCGGCGATGATCGCCGCCGGCCAGATCGCGCTGCTGCCTTCGTCGTGGCTCGCGGCGTGGAACGTCGCGGTGATCCTGAACGTGCTGGGGGCCGGCGCGCTTCGTCTCACCGACGCCGTCCGGCGCGCCAGCGCCGCAGCCCACGGCGCACCCGAACCGCGAAGCTGAACGCTCGCCGGCGCCCGCCGTTCACGCTCGGCGCCCGCAGACGCGCACATGGCCTGCAGACGGCCGCCTGGGGCATATTCTTCCGTGCCGCCCCGCGGGGCGCGAGGCGTCGCCGGAGGTGTCCGTTGTCAACGTCGGCGAAGGTGTCGGTGGTCAGCAACCTCGTCGCGCTGGCGGCGCTCGCGCTGGCGTGGACCGGCGCGCCGATCGGGCTGCTCGTCGGCTACGAGTGGCACAAGCTGCTGCATCTCACCGGTGTCATCCTGTTCTTCGGCAACATGATCGTCGGCCCGCTGTGGCTGGTGTTCGCCTGGTCCGACACCGACCGGCAACATTTCGGCTTCGCCGTCCGCACCCTCGTCGCCGCCGACATCTGGCTGACCATGCCCGGCGTGCAGCTCACCGTCTGGAACGGCGTCGCGCTGGCCACGGCGTTTGGCGGAGCGCGCACGCAGCCGTGGCTCGTCGAGGCGCTGGCGCTCGTCGTCCTGACCTCGCTGCTCGCGATCCTTGTCGTGCTGCCCGCGCAGGAGTCGCTCGCGCGCGCCTGCGGCGCTGGCGATGAACGGGCGGTGCGTCGCGCGCTCATCCGTTGGTCGATCTGGGGCGTCGTCGTCAGCGTCCCGCCCACGATCGTCGTCGTGCTGATGGTTACCAAGCGCGCGCTGCTGCTCGGGTCGTGACCGCCGCGCGCCATCGTCCGGCGGCTCAGAACCCGAGCTGGTCCTCGCGCACCCATTCGAGCAGCCCGAGCTCGCGCAGCCGCGGCCGCGCGACGGCGAGCAGGACGACGTCGCGGACGCGGGCGTTGTACGACTCGACGACGGCGTCGACGAGCGCGCGCACGCGCGCCGGCGCCTCGTCGTAGGTCGCCTGCCGCGTCGACTGGCAGCCCTTCGCGTAGAAGACCACGCGCGACTGCAGGTCGAGCGCGTAGGGGTAGCGCGCGCACGACAGCGGCCACGACGGCCATGCGCCGCACAGCCGCTGCTCGGTGAGGAAGCGACACGTCCCGGTGGCGTCGCGGGTCAGGACCGGGAACGCGCGGGCGAACACCGCGCCCTCGGCCTCGCGCCGGGCCCACGACGACGACGGCGGCGGCGGCGGACGATCGAACGTGAGGTGCGCGGTCAGGCCACGATCAACGAGGGCCGCGACGTCGCGCAGGCGCAGCGACACCACCGCGTGGGGCCCCGTGCAGCACAGGTCGACGCAAGCCTCGCAGTCGGGCACCTGTCCCCGGGGCACGACGACGGTCAGATCGGCGGCGCGCAACGTCTGCAGCGCGAAGCGCCGCCGCAGGCGCAGGATGGTGCCGAGGTTCGCCAGCCGCCAGAACCGCTCGCGCTCGACGCGCCACAAGTCGGCCAGCGCGCGCTCCACCGGTCCCGGCTCGTGGGCCACCGACGACGCCGACGAAGCGGCCGACACGCTGGCCGACACGCTGGCCGACGGCACGACCGGCAGCGGCGGGCCCCGGCTCACGGCGCGCCGTCGTCAGGCCCGGGCAAGGACAGCCCGGCGGCGTCGTCGACGTGGGCCGTGTCGCCGTCGGCGGCCAGCGGTGGCAGGCGGGCGCCGCGGGGCAGGGCGGCGACGGTGTCGAAGGCGCCGCGGTGGCGCTTGAGCGCCTGCACGAAGCGCAGGCCCGCCGGTCCGCACACGGGCAGGCGGACGCGACCCTTGTCGCGCTGCGGCTCGCCGATCACAACGACGCCGTCGCCGGCACGCACGTCGCCATCGGCCCGCGCTCCGACCAGCCACGACGCCGCCATCACGTCGGCGTCGCGGCCGACGGCGCGGGCAAAGGCGGCCAGCCGCGGCGGCAGGCGCTTTTCGAGCACGTCGTGGCACCAGTCGCGCTCGCGCACGAGGGCCGGGCAGGGGTCGCGGTGGGGGCACGGCCCGAGCACCACGACGTCGCCCGCCGTCACCCAGGCGTCGCGCAGCCGCTGCAGCCGGCGCGCGCGCGGGTGGTCGCCGGCGTCGACGAGCACGAACGCCGCGGCGTCGGGGCCCACCCGCTGCAGGCTGGCGCGCAGCGTGTCGGCGTGGCCGTCGGCGTC
>VGSZ01000420.1 GCA_016874845.1 Deltaproteobacteria bacterium | reverse complement strand
AGCCGAACGCGCCGCCGCCCACGGCCACACAGCTCGACGGCGTGCCTGCGAGCGTCGTGCACTGACCGTCGGAGGGCTCGCACACCGCGAGGCAGTCGCCGTCGTCGGCGCACACCTGCCCCGCCGGGCAGCCCACCCCCGCCAGCGTGCAGCGGCAGGCCTGCTCGACGGCGACGGCGACGCCGTCGGCGCGCAGCGCGACCCCCAAGGACACCGTGACGTCCCCGGACGCGCCCGCGCAGCGGCGCCACAGCTCGATGTCGCCGCTGACGTCGCCGACGTCGTCGAAGTCCAGCGGGCCGCTCGTGCCCTGCAGGTCGATGCCGGTGCCCTGCTCGAGCGCGCGCAGCGCCACGGCGACGTCGCGTTCGTCGCCGCTGCTGCCGATGGTGGCCAGCGTCGGCGCCCCGGCGCCGGCGTCGGCGACCAGCTGCGACAGCCGCGCGGCCAGCGCAGCGCCCGTGGGGTGCAAGGCGTCGCCGGCGGCGGCGTGCAGCAGGCCGGCGACGACGGCGGCGTCGTAGGCGTGGGCGACGAAGCTGGCGTCGGCGGCCGCCGGCGACAGGTTGCCGCGCAGCTGCGCGAAGGCGTCGCCGTCGAGCCGCTGCGACGGCGCCGTGCCGACGACGCGAGCGACGATGTCGGCGGCCAGCGGCGGCGTGGTGAAGAACGCGTCGTTGCGCGCGGCGTCGGACAGCACGAGCAGCGCCGTCGGGTGCAAGGCGCCGAGGCGCTCGACCAGGGGCCGCACCTGCGCCGCCTGCCCGATCACGGCGATGGCGGCGGGCGACACCGGGTCGATCGCGGCGGCGACGGCGTCTACCGCGGCGGCGTCGGGTACGCCGTCGACGCGGGTGGCGACGTAGTCCTGCGGGTTGCCGCAGTTGATCGCGGCGCAGACGACGCGGAGCACGCCGTCCAGCAGGGTGTCGCCGTAGGAGTCGTTGGCGGCGACGACGGCGACGCGGGAGTGGCCGCCCACGAGCACCGCGCCGAGCACCTCGGCCTGCCGCGCGTCGCCGACGGTGGTGCGCGCGAGCAGGCCGTCGTCGGGCACGGTGGACAGGTCGACGGAGGTCGCCGAGGGAGCGATCATCATGACCCCGGCGGGGCGCAGCACGTCGGAAAACACCGCCAGCGTCGTCGACGACGACTGCTCGCCCAGCACCACCGGCACACCCACGTGAGCCAGGTGCGCGGCGGCGCGGCGGGCGGTGTCGACCTCGCCGTCGCTGTTGCAGGCGACGCCCACGACGCTGCGGCCAAAGACGCCGCCGTTGCGGTTGACCTCGGTGAGGCCGAGGCCGATGGCCTCCTGCCGGGCGACGCCGGTGGCGAACGGCTCGCCCGCCTTGGTCTGCGGCAGCAGCACGCCCACCAGCGTCACCCGGGTCGCGTCGGGCACGAGCGACGGCTCGATGGGACCTACGGCGTCCTCGCCGAGCAGCGTCGGGCAGTCGTCGTCGAGCAGGGTGGCTACCGCCGGGTTCTCGCTCGCCGACAGGCAGACGTCGGCCACACAGCGGTAGCCGTCGACGCAGTCGGCGCTGCCGGCGCAGCGCCTCCCCTGCAGATCCGCCCGCACGCACCCCAGCCCCGCCCCACCCACGACGGCGACGACCGCCGCCGCGAGCACGGCGACGACGACGGCAGGGCGGCAGAACCTGAAGGCCATGGGCGGTCGATGGTACAAAGGACGCGTGTCGGCGTCGATCCACACGTTGCCCGTCACCCTGGGCGACCTCACGCTCGTCGAGCGCCTGGGCGCCGGCGGCATGGCCGAGGTGTTCCTCGCGACGCGGCCGTCGCCGCTGGGCGGCGTCGAGAAGGTCGTCGTCAAGCGGATGCTGCCGCACCTGGCCTCGCAAGACGGCTACCGCCGCCTGTTCCGCCGCGAGGCCGCCATCGGCGCCCGCATCGTCGACCGCCACGTCGTCCGCACCGACAGCCTCGTCGAAGACGACGACGGCCTGATGCTCGTCGTCGAGTTCATCGACGGCGCCACGCTGCGCACGCTGGCCCGCGCCGCCTACGACCGCCAGTCGACCCTGCCCCTGCCCGTCGTGCTGCGGCTGTTCGTGCACGCCGCCGCGGGCCTCGCCGCGATCCACGCCACCACCGACGAGCAGGGCCGCCCGTTCGTGCACCGCGACATCAGCCCCGACAACCTGATGGTCGGCCGCGACGGCGTCACCCGCGTGCTCGACTTCGGCGTCGCCCGCCCCGGCGGCGAGGGCGTGCTCACCCGCACCGGCGAGATCCGCGGCAAGCTCCCCTACATGCCGCCCGAGCAGCTCGACGCCCGCAGCCTCGACGGGCGCGCCGACCTGTACGCCCTGGGCGTCAGCCTGTTCTGGATGCTCACCGGCCGGCGACCGTTCGTGCACCGCTCCGAGGTGCAGCTGATCCGCGCCATCATGCAGCAGCGCCCGCCGCGCGTGCGCAGCCTCGCCCCCGACGTGCCCCCCGACCTCGACGGCCTCATCGACGAGCTGCTCGCCAAGGACCCCGCCCGCCGCCCCAGGGACGCCCTCGGCGTCGCCCGCCGCCTCGAGAACATGGGCGCCGCCGACGAGGCCGACGTCGCCGCCTTCGTCGAGGAATTCCTCGCCCTCGAGCCCGTCACCACCCGCGCCCGCCGGCTGCAGTCGCAGGCGTCGACGTCGGTGGGGCGACGGGACGCCGCCTCGGCGCGCGGCTCCCTCGACGGCTCCCCGGGCGCCGACGCCCTCGGCGCCCGCGTCTCCACCCGCGCGCCGACGCTGTCGGCGGCCTCGGAGTGGGGCGGTGACGACGGGCACGAGGGTGGCCACGACGACGGGCCCGGCGACGGGCCCGAGGATGTCCACGACGACGGCGACCCCGCCCCGCCGCCGCCGGCGCCCATCACCGCGACGTCGGCCACCCGGGCTCCCCGCGCGCCGAACGCGGACACCCCGCGGCGCGCCGCGCTGGTCGGCCTCGTCGCCGGCGCGCTCGTGGCCCTCGGGCTCGGCGCGGTCGGGCTCGCGGTGTCGCTGGCGCCCGCCACCGACAGCGGCGCGCTCGTCCCGCGGCTGCCGGCGGCGCCCACCCCGGCGGCGCCCAGCCCGACCCCG
>VGSZ01000419.1 GCA_016874845.1 Deltaproteobacteria bacterium | reverse complement strand
GATCAAGGTGACGCGCGCGGTGGTGGCCGCTCCCAGACGCTTCGCCAGCGCGCCAAGCTCGCCATCCGGCGTCGCGCCAGCCGTGGGGTGCAGCAGGGCGACGGCGGCGGTGCGCGCGACACGATCGAGCTCGCGCTCGATGCGATCGACAGCCGCCGCTTCGGCGCGGCGGTCGGCGACGACGCCCCCGGCGCACAGCGCGGCGGCTACGACGAGCAGCGACGCCGCGAACTGCTTGCCGCGGATGCCGATGGCGTCCCATGCGCGCAAGAGCACGCCCGCCCGTGCGTTGCTCATGGGGTGTCTCCGTCGGCGTCGGCTTGGCTGGCGTCGTCGGGGTTCGCGCGAAAGCGGTAGCCGACGCCGCGCAAGGTCTCGACGTAGCCGCCGCAGACGCCGAGCTTCTCGCGCAGCCGCTTGACGTGCGTGTCGACGGTCCGCGTCGTGACGTCGGCCTCGATCCCCCAGACGTCGGCCAGCAGCACCTCGCGGCTCTGCACGCGGCCGCGGCGGGTGAGGAACGTCGACAGCAGGCGGAACTCGAGGGCGGTCAAGACGACCTCGACGTCCTCAACGAAGACGCGGTGGGCCGCCGGGTCGAGGCGCAGCTTGCCAAACGTGGTCTCGCCCGCGCCGTCGCCATCACCGCCTTTCACGCGCCGCAGGATCGCTTTGACGCGCAGCACGAGCTCGCGGACGCTGAACGGCTTTACGACGTAGTCGTCGGCGCCGACCTCGAACCCGACGACGCGGTCGATCTCCTCGCCGCGGGCGGTGACCATGATGACCGGCACGCGGCGCAGGGCGTCGCTCTGGCGCAGACGGCGGCAGACCTCCGTGCCGCTCAGGTCGGGGAGCATGATGTCGAGCAGCACGAGTTCGGGCCGGGGATCGCGCTCGGCGAGGCGCAGCGCCATCTCGCCGGTGGTCGCCGCGCGCGTGTCGAAGCCTTCGCGCTGCAGGTTGTACTCGATGGTCGAGAGCAGATCGCGCTCGTCCTCGACAATAAGGATGGTCTGGGCCACGGCTGCCTCCGCGATGACGACGTGATCCGTCTACGCCGGCCGTGTGACAGCGCGGTGACGGCAGCGCAAGAAGAGCTGCGCACATCCCGGGCCTCGTCTGTCCGCTCGCGCCCGACACGCGCACCGGCGGAGGGGTCCACGGGGAGCAGGCTGCTGAAAAAAGCCTCAATCGGCTTGTTCAGCAGCCTTCGAGATCCAGGTTGCTCTCGTCGTCGAGGAGAGCCAGAAAAACCGAGCCGGGCGCTGAAGAACGCAAAGCGTTCTTCAGCGCCCGGCTCGAGCGCCACGACGGGCAACCCGGTGGTCAAGCGGCCGACGACGTGCTTGGGTGCGCGCCGACGCGGGCACTCGTACCGCCCGCACCAAGGAGCAGCGCAGATGGCAATCCAGGTGATTCTTCCCGATGGCAACCAGCGCGAACTCGCCGACGGCGCCACGGCGATGGATCTGGCCCGGGCCATCTCACCGCGGCTGGCCGACGTCGTCGTCGTCGCCCGCGTCGATGGCGTGGTGCAGGACCTGCGGGTGCCGCTCCAGAATGGCCAGAAGGTCGAGCTGCTGAAGGTCGACACGGCCGAGGGGCGCGACACGCTGAACCACTCGGCGGAGCACATCCTCGCAACCGCGGTGCTGCGGCTGTTCCCTGGCGCCAAGGTGACGATGGGGCCCAAGGCCCACGACGACGAGTTCTATTACGACTTCGACGTCGGCGGCCGACACTTCGGCCCCGACGACCTCGAGAAGATCGAGGCCGAGATGAGGAAGCTCATCGACGGCAAGACGGTGTTCGACCGGCGCGAGGTGGGCAAGGACGAAGCGTCGTCGATCTTCGAGGCCGCCGGCCAGAACAACGAGTACAAGCGCGAGATCCTCGGCTGGATCCCCGATGGGCAGCCGCTGACGCTGTTCTCCGACGCCGAATTCGTCGATCTGTGCCGCGGCCCGCACCTGCCGCACGCCGGCTTCATCAAGGGCTTGAAGCTGATGACGTCGTCGGCGGCCTACTGGCGCGGTGACGCGACGAAGCAGTCGCTGCAGCGCGTGCGTGGTATCGCCTTCGCCAAGAAGGAAGAGCTCGACAAGCACCTGCACCGCCTCGAGGAGGCGAAGAAGCGCGACCACCGCCGCATCGGCAAGGAGCTCGAGCTGTTCATCGTTTCCGAGCGCTACGACGAGCACAGCTACGAGGCGGGCGGCGAGATCGACGTCTACGTCGGCGTCGAGGCCGACGCCCCCGCCGACCGCATGATCGTCGACCGCGTGATGGAGGCCGCGCGGCTGACGTTCCCGGACCGCAAGATCCGCCAGACGGTGAAGCTGCACGCGGCGACGATGGTGGGGGCGGCGCACGCCGACATCCGTGTGCGTGGCCACATGACGCCGGAGCAGAAGCGAGCCATCGAGGGCGTCAAGGTCGTCGACGAACCGGTGACCGGCACGGCGGTCAAGGTCGAGGTCAACGTCGAGCCGCACTACACCGAGGAACTCGGCCCCGGGCTCGTGATGTGGCTGCCCAAGGGCGGACGCCTGCGCACGGTCATCGAGGAGCAGTGGCGCAAGATGCACTTCGAGGGCGGCTACGAGGTCGTCTACTCTCCTCACATCGCCAAGAGCGACCTGTGGAAGGTCTCGGGGCACTGGAACTTCTACCGGGAGGGGATGTTCTCGCCGATGTCGGTCGACGGACATGATTATGTCTGCAAGCCGATGAACTGCCCATTTCATATCATGATGGTCAAGAGCCGCGCACGAAGCTACCGCGAGCTGCCGCTGCGCCTCGCCGAGTTGGGCACGGTGTACCGCTACGAGCTCGCTGGCGTCATGCACGGCTTGATGCGCGTGCGTGGCTTTACGCAGGACGATGCCCACCTTTTTTGCCGCTGGGATCAGGTCGAGGGCGAGATCGATCGCGTGATTGGATTTATCTTGAAGGTGTTGAAGACCTTCGGATTCACCAAGTTCGAGGTGAACCTGTCGACGCGGCCCGACAAATACGTCGGCCGCGGCGAGGACTGGATCAAGGCCGAGGCATACCTCGAGGCGGCGATCAAGCGGCACGGACTGCCCTACCAGGTCGACGTCG
>VGSZ01000418.1 GCA_016874845.1 Deltaproteobacteria bacterium | reverse complement strand
CGACGGCGGCGGGGCCGCCGTCGCGTCCGTGGCCGGCGACCGCGCCGCCGGCGCCGCCGACGACCCCGCCGCCGACCCCGCCGACGACCCCGCCGACGACCCCGCCGACGACCCCGCTGACGACCCCGCCGACGACCCCACCGACGATCCGGCTGCCCCCGATCGCGTCGTCGTCAGCGCCGGCGGCTACCACAGCTGCGCGCTGGTCGAAGGCGCGGTGCGCTGCTGGGGCCGCGACGATCGCGGCCAGAGCCGCGCGCCCACCGGCGCGTTCGTCGACGTCAGTGCCCACTACTGGCACGCCTGCGCCGTCGACGTCGCGGGCGCCGTCGTCTGCTGGGGTGACGACGAGTTCGGCGCGGTGTCCGCGCCGGCGCTGCCGGCCACGCAGGTGAGCGCCGGGTACTTCCACAGCTGCGCGGTGCTGCAGGGCGGCGGCATCGGCTGCTGGGGCCTGGACGACGCCGGCCGGCTGTCGCCGCCCGACGACGAGTACAGCAAGGTCAGCGCCGGCTGGTTCCACAGCTGCGCGCTGACCGCCGCTGGCGCCATCCGCTGCTGGGGCATGAACAGCGACGGCCAGTGCGACGCGCCGGCGGGCACCTTCGTCGACGTCACCGCCGGCAGCCTGCACAGCTGCGGCGTGCGCGATGACGGCAGCGCGGTGTGCTGGGGCAACGACGACTACGGGCAGGCCGCGCCGCCTGCGGCCACGTGGCGCGCGCTCGACGCCGGCGCCGAGCACACCTGCGGCGTGCGCGACGACGACCAGGTCGTCTGCTTCGGCAACGATGCACGCGGCCAGGCGAGCGCGCCGGCGGGGGCGTTCGTCGCCGTCAGCGCCGGCCTCGACCACAGCTGCGCCGTTGACGCTGCCGGCGCCATCGTGTGCTGGGGCCAGAACAACCACGGCCAGTCGGCGCCCCCGTAGCCCCGCCGCCGCGGCCGCGCCGCCGCAGGCGGGCTGCCGCAGCAGCCTCGAGGCCACGGTTGTCGCCGCCCCCCCATCGTCGCCTATGCTCGCGCGCGGCGTAGCCGGCGAGGACGACGACGTGGCGAAAGACATCAAGCGCGAGCGGGCCTGTGGCGTGTTGCTGTTCGCCGAGCGGCCGCGGCCGGCGTTCCTCGTGCTGTACCGCAAGGACGGCTCGCCCGACCTGCCCAAGGGCAAGGTCGACCCCGGCGAGTCCGACGTCGACGCCGCGCTGCGCGAGCTGTTCGAGGAGACCGGCATCCGCCGCGAGCAGGTCACGCTGACCCCCAGCTTCGCCTTCGAGAACACCTATGCCACCCGCGGCAAGAAGAGCGGCGACCCCATCGAAAAGACCGTCTGCGTCTTTCACGGCGTCGTCGCTGGCCCCGTCGCCGTCGTGCTCGAGGTCCACGTCGACTACGCGTGGATCCCGTGGGGGCCGCTGTCGGCGCTGCACGACCAGATCCGCGCCAACCCCACGCTGGCAGGCGCCGTGCAAGCGTGGAGCTGCCGCACCCTGGAGACGACGTGACGACGAACACGCCGAACACGACGAACACGACGAACACGACGACGACCCTCTCCCGCGTCGACGCGCAGAAAAAGCGCGCCGCCGACTACGCCGTCGCCCGCATCGAGACCGGCATGAAGGTCGGGCTCGGCACCGGCTCGACGGCGCGCTTCGCGGTGGCGGCCCTCGGCGCGCGCGTCCGCGCCGAGGGGCTGAAGGTGAAGGCCGTGCCGACGTCGGAGGCCACGCGCCAGCAGGCCGAAGCAGAGGGCATCCCGCTGGTCGGCTTCGACACTGTCGACCGCCTCGACCTGTGCTTCGACGGCGCCGACGAGGCCGACGCGCGGCTGAACCTGACCAAGGGCGGCGGCGGCGCGCTGCTGCGCGAGAAGGTCGTCGCCTTCAACGCGGCGAAGTTCTACTGCATCGTCGACGAGGCCAAGGTCGTTCTGCACCTGCACGCGTTCCCGCTGCCCGTCGAGGTCATCCCGTTCGCGGTGAAGATCGTGGAGCGCGAGGTGCGGGCGCTCGGCGCCGAGCCGGTGCTGCGCCGGCGCGCCGGCGAGCCCTTCGTCACCGACAACGGGCTGTGGATCCTCGACTGCAAGTTCCCCCCCATCCGCGAGCCGCCGCTGCTCGCCCGCGCCTTCGCCCAGATCCCCGGCGTCGCCGAGCACGGGCTGTTCTGCGGCATGGTGCACGAGCTCGTCGTCGGGACCGACGACGGCGTGCGCATCCTCAAGGGCTGACCACCAGCCGGCCACGCGCCGACCACGCGCCGACCACGCGCCGACGGAGGCGACGATGCAGAACATCCCCCTCGAGGGCGATGTCGCCCCCCGCGTCGTGCAGGCGCTGGCCCGCTCGCCGCTGTTCTGTCGGCTCACCCCCGACGTGCTGCTGCAGGTGGCGCAGCGCGGGCATGTCGTCACCATCGAGGCCAGCGAGGTCGTCGTGCACGAGGGCGGGCCGTCGGACTCGTTCTTCGTCTTCCTGTCGGGCGAGCTGGTGGTCAGCCACGCGAACGCCGCCGGCGAGCTCGTCGAGCTGGCTCGTGCAGGACGGCCGCGTCGACGACGCTCAGGCCCTGACCCACGCCACCGACAAGGCCGAGCTCGCCAAGCGCTGCAACCGCCCCGCCCCCGGCGAGGAGCGCCCCGCCGACAAGCCCGAGCGCCCCGAGCGCGCCCCGCGCCCCGAGCGCGTCCCGGACTGAGCGCCGCCGGAGACGGCGGCGCGAAGGACGTTCGCGCCCGTGATCGCGGACCGGAGCGGGCCAACGCTCGCGCCCATGATGGTGCCCACGACCGCGGTGGTGATCGCGCCGACGGTCACGTCGGCGGCAGGCCGCGGGCGCGCAGCGCGCGCTTGCGGGCGATCAGATAGGCGAGCACACCGAGCGTCGGCATGAACGGAAACGTCGGCAGGATCCACCACCAGCGCACGCCGTGCTTGCGGGCATCGTCGTCGACGAACACCGCCAGCACTGCCAGGATCCAGGCGAAGTCGAACAGCGTCGTCTGCATGATCGCCTGCGTCAGGTAGACGCGAAAGCCGTCGACGCCCCACTCGCCCAGCCGCGGCGCGTTTCCCAGCACCAGCGCCGTGCAAAACAGCGCCAGCAGCGGCTCGGGGTGCGAAAACAGCAAGCGACGCAGGCGGCCGAAGGGATCCATCGCGCCCGACTGCCCCACGC
>VGSZ01000417.1 GCA_016874845.1 Deltaproteobacteria bacterium | reverse complement strand
CAGCCCGAGGCTTCGAGCTTGCTCGAGCATGGACGCCAGTCTCCCCCGCGAGCCCAGGTCGGCCCACAGGTTCGCCTTGGACGTGATGCGCTCGACCGCCTCGGCCACGCCGTGGTGGAGGAGCCACGCCGTCCTTGCTCCGCACAGCGCCTGCATCGTTTCGGTGCGAGGTGCCGCCTTTCGCATCGCCGCCATCGCGACGACGTTGTCGGTGAACGAGTAGACGAACGACCGCCTCGTCTCCGACGCAAGCGCGACCAGCCCGAAGGTCGAAGCAGCGAGCTCGAGGTCGCAGATGAGGTAGCTCTCGCGCTCAGAGCTTGACCACTCGCCCTGCACGTACAGGAGCTCGTCTCCGTCGACCGTCCACGCGCAGAAGCCGGCGCCCGCGCATTCGAGCGCCGCGTCGGCGTAGACTGCCGAGACCTCGGGTGAGGCCGCGGCCGGGAACGCTTCCGCCGCGCCGATTGGCACGCCCTCGTGGTCGGGCTTACCGAGCTCCGCGACCCACAGCCTGAGCTGCTCGCGCACCGCCTTCGAGATAACCACCTGGTCGGCGGCCGTCCGGTACTGGGCGCGCACCGCCCGCCACGGCGCGTGGAGCCACTGCCGCCCGCGCGGGTAGAAGGTGGCGGCGAAGTTCAGCCGGCCTAAGAGGCCGAGGAACTCGTCTCGGCCGACGACGGTGAGCGCCGCGACCGTACTCGCGCGCTCGGCGTACTTGACGCGCTTGTCGTCAGACACCCGCATGCGCCGCGTATCCAGGTTGATCTCGACGCCCAGGAGCGTCAGCACCGACGACGGCGGCTGCTCCTTGGTCGTTTCGAGGCCCATCTCGGCGAGTGACGCCTGAAGGATCTCGAAGTGCGCCCACGCCCGCGTGAGCTGGACCCCGTTGCGCATCACTGGCGCGCCGGAGCTGTCGAAGACCTCGTCGTCGATTGAGATCAGCCCGGCGTCGTCTATGTACATTCCGAGCGCGTGTAGGCACGCCCATCGCTCGTCGATCTCGACGTCCGAGCAACCTAGCGCTTCCCCCGCCGCCCTACGCTCTTGCAGCCACTGAGCGACCTTCGGATCGCGTGAGGGGTGCGCCGCGTCGAAGCGCTGGAGCGCTAGCCGCGCCCTGTGCACGAGAAGGCTCGACGCTCGGGCGCATTTGGTCGCGTCCGCCGCGCTGCCAAAGCAACAGCGCTCATCCACGATGAACCCGTCTCTGGTCACGGCACAGTTTCGGTGCCACTCCCGGGACTGGCGGCCGAACTGCTTGTAGTACGCGACCACGTCGACCGCAGCGGCCGTCACTCGAGCTCCCGCCGTCTGGAGCACGGCCGCCGCCTCGGCGACCTGATGCACCCTCGGGAGGCGCGCCTCCGGCCAGCTCGACCGGTCCATCGACCCGTTGAGAGACTGCAGTCGCGCCGTGGCGTCACCGACGACGCCGGACGCGAACTCCCCTCGTGGCGCTGGAGGCCAGGAGTGGTCGTTCGTGAGCCTGAACTTAGGTTTCCCCGCCCGCGCCGTCTCGTCGGCGATGCCGTACGGGTCGGAACGCATCGGCCAGTAAGGCAGGTTGCCATGCGCCGAGCCCCAGCCGCCCTCGATGACGGCGTTGAGCTTCGTCGTCGCGAGCTCGATGTGCTGGAGCGCCCCTGTGTGCGGGCCGCACAGGAAGGAGCCGGTCAGGGGGGGCACGTCGTCCGACACGCCGTCCCTGAGCTGCTGCAGGATGGCTCGGTCGGGGTAGTGCTCGAGATCGCCTCCCGGCCGCATCTCGCGCTCCAGCCGACCGACGTCGATGGACGTGGCCGGGCGAGCGCCCTCGAAGGACGAAGGGACCGTCGGCACCGCCGGCAGCCCGACCGCCCAAGGGCGGAGATCCCACTCCCACGCGCGCACTGCCGGCAGCATCGCCTCGATCGGGACGAGGAGGTCCGCCGGCCGCATCCGACGCGCCGCTCGCCAGTCGCCGTACTCAGCGAGGGTAAGGCACCGCCGCATCTGGCGTCGCCAATGCGTCACCCGCCTCGCCCAGCTCGGGTAGAGCAGGTCGTTGAGGTTCCGCACCGTCGGGTGGCCTGCCGCCTGTACGGGCGACGCGCACGTTTCCGCCGTCGCCACCGGCGCGTTCATCTGCGCCACCGGCCTGCTCGAGAGCTCCCCCGGCGTGGCCGCCGTGTGGCTGCGCAGCGAGAACGTCGGGCGCTTCCGCGAGCGCGCTACCTTATCGTCGTCGAGCTGCAGCACGTGCGGGTCGTCTGAGCCGACGTGAAGCCCTAGAGCCTGCGTCGGTCCCGCCTCCACGGGCGTGCACTGGGCCCCCGCCTGGCCGCCCGTCGCTCTGACGAGCATCTCCGCGATCGCGGAGTTGAGCTTCGGCGGGTACGCCGCCGACGGAGCCGACAGCGACGCGCCGAACTCATCCGAGCCCGCGGCGACCTTAGCATGCACACGGCCCTGGTCGAGGCACGAGCACCGGGCCGTACCGAAGGCGCGAACAAGCTCAGCTTCCCCTCGGGCCGCCACCATGATCGACGTGTACTTCTGGTACTCGGAGCCGAACTGGCACTGTGCGAACGTTCGCCTCGCCGCGTTCGTCGCTCGGCGGAGCTCGACAATGTCGGGCATGTCCCAGAGGCTGGGCGCGTCGGCCTGCTCAGGCCACCATGCCCAACCGCCTCGCCTGGAGGCCGGGTTTTCGATCGCCCATACGACCCCCTTTGCGTCCGCCGCCGTCGCCACCTTAGCCACGAACGCGACCAGCGCGTTATGTTTGGCAAGGTAGGCGCTCCAGCGCTCGGGAACCGGCCGAATCCCTTCGACCTCGGTGAGCGATCGGAGCCGGGGGACGAGCGCCGGGCAGAAGGACGCGCACGGCGGCGCCATGAAGACGCCGTCCCACACGCCCGCCGAGACGCCCGCGAGGACGACCGACTGCACCGTTGGCCTCGACAGATCCTGCTCGGGCCCGTCGAGGAGCTCGTAAGTGTCCACCCGACCGCCTAGGCGTTGTAGCGCGTCCCGTAGGCTGTACGGGCGCTCGCGCCCCGCGAACAGCACGACGAAGCGCCGCTGCTTCCTGGGTGACTCCATCTCCACGGGCGTCGGCCCCGCCTGCGCTTCGCAGCTGGGCACCGTAAGTGCCCCGCCGGTCTCGACGGGTGGCCTCTTGGGCGTCTCGCGG
>VGSZ01000416.1 GCA_016874845.1 Deltaproteobacteria bacterium | reverse complement strand
GAAGGCGAAGGCGAGGGCGAAGGCGAGGGCGAGGGTGAAGGCGAGGGCGAGGGCGAGAACCCCGACGGCGACGACGACGGCGACGGCGTGCGCAACGGCGACGACGTCTGCATCGACGTGGTCGATCCCGAGCAGGGCGACTTCGACGAGGACCGGCGCGGCGACGCCTGCGACCTGTGCCCGGATGTGGCTGGCGACGACGGCGAAGGCTGCCCGGCGCTGTCGCCCGAGCAGCGCGCGCGCATCGCGCGCATCGCGGTGGCCATCGCCACTGGCGCCGACGCCAGCGCCGACGTCGACGAAAACGGTGACGGCGTTGTCGACGTCGTCGATCTCGACCTCGCGATCGGCGCGGCCATCGCGGTGGAGGACTGACCCATGTTGCGCGTGCTCCTGCTCGTCCTTGCGGGCGCGGTCTCTTCGGCGCCGGCCTGCTCGTGCGACCCGCCGCCCCCCGACCGGCCGGCCCGGGACGCCGTCGGCGATCTTCGCGTCGTCGTCGACGGCGCCACCGCCGAGCTGTCGCTCTCGGGCCTGCTGGCGCCGCTGCGCGCGCTGCAGGTGGACATCGCTGTCGAAGGCGGGCGTGCGAGCGCCGTCACCGCCGTCGGCCCGTGGAACGTGGTCGAGGCGGGGCTGCAGGCCTCGGCGGAAAACCCCGGCGGTGGCCCGAAGGACCGCTTCACGCTGGTGCTCGCCGACACGCGCCGCCTGCCCGTCGCTGACGGCGCCGTCGCCCGTCTGGTCATCGACGCCAACGCGACGGTGTCCCTGACGCAGGCGTTCGCCGTCGACGCCGAAGGCAAGAAGCGCCCGCTGACCGTGGTGACCCGATGAGACCCATGACCATGCCCCGGATCGCGGCCCTGATCCTCGTCGCCGTCGGCCTGCCCGGCGTCGGCGGCTGCGGGCTCGAGGCCTGCGGCTCGCTCGGCGACTTCGAACCCACGCCCGAGGCCGAGGCGGTGCTCAAGGGTCGCCTCGACGACCTGCCCGACGCCGTGCGGGCGCGCGTGGCCGGCCGCCAATTCGTAGCGCGCGCGCTGTCGGTGGATGGCGCCGTGCTCGTTGAGAAAACGGTGGGCCTGGACGAGGAGTTCCAGCTGGCGCTCGGCCGTGGGCTCGATCACTTCAACGTCCGCGTCGTCGTCGAGAGCGGCTCCTTCGTCGCCAAGGACTTCGTCGCCGAGGCCGCCGCCGGCACGGTGACGAGCCTGCCCGGGCTCGGCGTGCGGTCGACGGCGGCGGCGCAGGTGGTCGAGCGCTACGCGGTGCGCGAGCGCCAGTCGCTGGCGTCGACGCCGCCGTCGACGCTGTCTGCCGTACGTGACAACGCGCTGGGCGACGAGCCCCGCGTGGTCGCCTTCCGCGCCGTCGTCGGCGAGGTGTTCACTGCGCTTGACCCGTCGAACGGTGATCCGGGCTTCGACCGCACGTCGTCGTCAGCGACCGACGCGGCGTTGGCGCTCGCGGGCGTCGACCCCATCACGTACCGGAGCGCGCTGGACGCCGCCGTCGACGCGAGCCTGGTGCCGGTGGTCTGCGACCCGAGCCAGATCAACGTGCTGTTCACCGTCGACGCCAGCGGGCAGGGCAAGGACGGCAACGGCGCGCCGCAGTCGATCCGCCAGCCGGCCAAGGAGGGCAAGGTGTTCCTCGGCATCACCCTTGACCCCCAGTCGCCGGTGCCCGACAGCGCTGGCGCGCTGCGACCGCGCCTGACCCCCAATGACCCGCGCACCGAGATGTTCGACGACGCGACCCACGGCGACGAGGTCGCCGGCGACGGCGTGTTCTCGACCGTGCTGCCGCTGCCGCGCGGGATGCGCGTGCTCTACAAGTACACGAACGGCTCGCCCAACGAGGGCTTCACCGGCACCGAGGAGTGGCCGGGCAACGCGCGCATCCTGCAGGTCGAGGACCTGCTGACGTCGAGCGCGTCGGGGCAGCCCGACTGCCTCGTCATCCGCCGCGACAGCTTCGGAGACGAGGCGAGCAACAAGAACTTCGTCAACCTGAACGCCCGCCTCGGCGGTGGCGACCTCGGCTACGACGACGACCTCGGCGGCGGCGCGCTGGTGCCCGCCGCCGACGTGGCGCTCCTGCCCGGCGGCGGCCTGCCTGTCGACGGGACGCGCACGGCGGCGCCGCTCTCGCCCGCCGGTGTCCCCGAGGCGCGCGAGAACGGGGCCTGCACCCGCTGCCCGGCGCCGCTGACGGTCTCGGCTGACGACGACGAGGCCCCGCGTCTCGTGGCGGCGAGCTTCGTCGGCGTCGACGAGACGCGCGTCGTGTTCTCCGAGGACGTGGACGTGCAGTCGGCGGGGCTCGCCGGCAACTGGCTGCTCGTCGACGGCGAGAACCAGGCGGTGCGTGTGCGGCAGGCGCGCGTGCAGGGCAGCGCGGTCGTGTTGACGCACGACCGCGTCGACCCGCGGGCCCTGCATCGCGTGACCGTCAAGGACGTCACCGACGCGTCGCTGCAGCAGAACCCGGTGGCCGCCGGGGCGTCGCTGGTCGTCGGACCCGATCGCTCGCCCCCCACGGTCATCGACGTCCGCGGCGGCTCGATCGTCGACATCAACCCGGCGGCGCGTCCGTCCGACCCGGGCACGGGCGAGGTCTTCGTCCTCACCTTCTCGGAGGAGCTCGACCGCGTCGCCGCCGAGAACGCGCGCAACTACGTCGTCACGCCTGCGGGTGGCGGCGAGCTCGTGGTGCACGCCGCCTACCAGCGCGGGCGGCAGGTCTTGCTCGTCACCGCGCCGCAGGAGCGCGGCTACTACTACGACGTCGGCGTGCGCGGCGTGTTCGATGTCGCCGGCAACGTCGCCGCCGACGTCAGCTTCGAGACGCGCGCGCTGGTGCTGTCGCTGGTCACGTTCAAGGCCGTCGTCGACTTCGCCTGGCTGTCCGTCGACGGCGCGAGCCGTGGTCTGCCGCCGGGCAAGGGGCTGTACCTGACGGGTACGGTCATGCGCGAGGCCCGCGCCACCGACGGCGCCGACCGGCGCGTGCTTGGTCGTACCGACGTCGCCGGCAAGGACGGCTTCCGGTTCGAGCCCACCAACGAGACCGTCGACAGCGCGCCGGTGTACGCGCTGACGCTGCGGCTGCCGCCCGGGACGTACGCCTACAAGCTCGCCTACGGCGACCCGGCCCTGGCCCGCGACCCGCCGGTGACCCTCGAGACCGTCACCAAGGGGCTCGCCACCCGCAACGACCTGG
>VGSZ01000415.1 GCA_016874845.1 Deltaproteobacteria bacterium | reverse complement strand
GCTGTGCTCTTCGTCCGTGCTCTTCGTCCGTGCTCTTCGTCCGTGCTCTTCGTCCGTGCTCTTCGTCCGTGCTCTTCGTCCGTGCTCTTTGGCTGCGCGAAGCTGTCTAGCGACCTGCAGCCTCTCACCCCGGTTCGCGGGAGCCGATGCTCGTACCAACGCCCGCACAGACCTCAGCACCTGCATCCGTGGACCC
Organism: Deltaproteobacteria bacterium; assembly: GCA_016874845.1. Taxonomy (GTDB): domain Bacteria; phylum Myxococcota; class UBA727; order UBA727; family VGSZ01; genus VGSZ01. The sequence continues at coordinate 3,038 of VGSZ01000415.1, read as the reverse complement.
GATGTCCCGGCGGCTATCGACCGCCGGGACATCGGGCTCCTCTCCTTCACCGCGCTTGTCTTCGCGCCAGGTCGCTAAGGCGAGATGAATGTGCCTCGCACGCGCTGGGCGTCCTGCTGAAAACCCGGTGACGTTGTGGTCGATGGACCGAACGCGGACGCTGGAGCCGGCCGCAACGTCACCCTGCCCTTCAAGCGCTCAAGCAACCGCGGCCCGATCCCTCGCGCCTGCAGCAGCTGGCTGACCCGGGTCAGCGGCCGCCTCTCTCGAAGCGTGATGATGGCGGCGGCCTTCTTCGGGCCGATGCCAGGCAAGGTGCACAAGGTCGTCATGTCCGCCGTATTCAGGTCGACGACGACGACCGCTTCGCCGTCTCCTGAAGGTACCGCGCCAGCCAGCGCCAGCCACGCGGCCATCGCCACGACGGCGCTCACGCCTCCACCGCCCGCTCTCGCGGCAGCGGGTCGCGCACGTTCAAGCGACCACCAAGGGGCACCGCCGAGAGCTTGATGTTCCAGCTACCATCGGCGTTCTCGAAAGCTGCACCCACCCGGGTCCACACCGAGCGCGCGTTCTTGCGATCCTCGACGAGCCACACCTCCTTGAACCGGCGCGACCGAGCCTCGTGCGTATCGGCGGCGACCGGCACCTCGATGTCCTCGAACTCGCCGTCGAAGCCCGCGGTCGGGGCGCCGTCCAGCGGATTCAACGACATCGAACGGGTGGCGGGCTCGCTGCTCTGCTTCTTCATCTTCGTCATCGTGTCCTCCCGCGGCGCCAGAGGTAAGGTTGTCGATTGGCGCCGCGACCGATCCAGACGCAGCAACGGTGCCACCGTGGATTCAGGACCAATCTGGCAGTGCAAAGCCACTTTTGACCCGGCAGCGGTATGGAAGACCCTAGACGGCAAGAGCGGCGTTCCATCCTGATGACGGCGCGGCTCGCCGTCGCTGCGCAGCGAGTCTGCCGATCTCCTCCGATCTCTTCCGATTTCTTTCGACCCAGGCCTGCCTGCCGCGTGCGTGTCGCGTGCGCGTCGCGTGCGTCCTGCGTGCACGCTGAAGCGACACACAGCGGGCGACGAATTTGGCAGCGCGCGCACAGACCGATAGGGAGGCCACGTGCGTGCCGTCGTGCAAAGGGTCGAACGGGCCCGCGTGACCGTCGACGGCGAGGTCGTCGGCGCGATCGGCCGCGGGTTGCTCGTGCTCGTGTGCGCCATGAGCGGCGACGGCGAAGACGACGAAGCGTGGCTGACCGGCCGCCTCGCGGCGCTGCGCGTCTTCCCCGACCAAGCCGGCCGGATGAGCCGCAGCATCATCGACCACGCCCAGGCCCACGCCACCAGCGGCGGCGCCGGTATGCTCGTCGTGTCGCAATTCACGCTCGCAGCCGACCTGAGCCCGGGGCTGGCAAAGGGCACCCGACCCTCGTTCACCGGGGCGGCCTCACCGGACCGCGCCCGACAGCAGATCGAAGCCGTGGTACGTCGGCTGCGCGAGCTTCTCCCTTCGTTGACCATCGCCACCGGTCGCTTCGCCGCCGACATGAAGGTCGAGCTCGTCAACGATGGCCCCGTGACCCTCTGGCTCGACAGCCGGCGACCGGCGGGGTGACCATGACAAGACCCGGCAAAACCTCCTCTGACAGCTGGTCCGCCGCAGACGAGTCCTCGTTCACGACCCCGCTCTTCGCGGCCGGCCTTGAGCCTCGGCTCGTTCAGGCCTGCCGGCTGCACTTTCAGTTGTTGCGCCGCTGGAACGACACCCACAACTTGACCCGCATCGTTGACCCGTCCGAAGCCGCCGTGCGCCACTACCTCGATTGCGCCCTGCCGGTCTTGACCGGTTCGCCACCACGGCAGCCCTTTGTCGACGTCGGCTCCGGCGCCGGCTTTCCCGGGCTGATCGCTGCTCTCGTCTGCCGTGAGCAGCCAGCGACGCTCATCGAACCGGCGCGCAAACGGGCGTCGTTCTTGACGTTCGCCATCGGCGCTTTGGGCTTGACCGCCCGGGTAGAGCCGCCGCGCCGCGATCACCCCGGCAGCACGGGCGCTGGCGCCGCCTTCGACTGGGTCCTGTCCCGCGCGACGTTCAGCAAGACCGCCCGCCGCGAGCTGTGGCCCTACGTTGCCCACGGCGGTCAGCTGTGGGTATGGACGACCACCGTCGAACAAGACACGTGGCGCGAGCTTGTCTCCACATGGCCAGATGCGACCCTGCGGTGGCATGGCTACGAACTCGCTGGTGTGGGTGAACGCTGGATCGCAATCCTGGAACGGAGCGCCGCCACCCCGGAGCACAGCCAGCCAGGATGAGCGGCTCTGGGCGGTTCGTTTGAGAGTGGGTTCTCTGAAGGCTAGCAAATGGAAGAGCCGGTGGGCCGTCGGAGCTGGTGCGAGGAGCGGGCTGCCTTGAATCGCCCTCACCCGTGGCTTCGCCGCCGGCCGCTCCCAAGTCTGGGAGAGGCCTCCCTCTCGCTCCGCACTCGCTTCGCTCATCGCTCGTCCAGCATGGCGGCAGGAAGCGGCGCCGGCGTTCGAACGTCACTTCTCCGTTCTCCGGACCTCAACCAGCGAAGCCGCAGCCGGTGTGAAACCCTGGAGCAGCTCGAGCGCGGGCCCAGAGCCAGCCTCGGTTCAGCATTTGACCCTGAAGTCGTCGCGGCCCTCACGCGCGGCTCGGTTCCCATCCTCGCTCCGAAGGGAGATCGTCACGCAGGGCTGGGGAAAAGCAGGGATGATCCTGTGGAGTCTTGCCATTCGCCTGTGTTTCACGTGAAACACAGGCCAGATCTTGGTCAAATGGCCGAAAAACCGTGCGTCTTTGACAGACGCCCGCGCTTGCCGAACGAGAGCGTCCCGGTCGAGGATTGGGGTGTTTCACGTGAAACCAGGCCCAGGGTTGCTCCCAGCCAAGCACGTGAAGCACCAAGGCACACAACCAGACAGGTTTCAGCGAGCACGCGCGCCTGCGGGCACGGAGCTTCTGGGGCCCCGTAAACAGCCCGCACAGTCCGCAGACAGCCCAGACAGCCCG
>VGSZ01000414.1 GCA_016874845.1 Deltaproteobacteria bacterium | reverse complement strand
GCCAGGGCAACCACGACGGCAGCGGCCCACGCACCGGCAAGGGCGACCACGACGGCGAGGGCGCCAACCACGGCCAGGGCAACCACGACGGCAGCGGCCCACGCGCCGGCAAGGGCGACCACGACGGCGAGGGCGCAAACCACGGCCAGGGCAACCACGACGGCAGCGGCCCACGCACCGGCAAGGGCGACCACGACGGCAAGGGCGCAAACCACGGCCAGGGCAACCACGACGGCAGCGGCCCACGCACCGGCAGAGGGGGCCACGACGGCGGCGGCCACCGAGCCGCGCCTGGCGAAGGCGGCATGCCCCACCGCTTCGACGACGCCGCCTTCTGGGCGCAGCGGTTCGACGATCCCGAGCGCGACGCGTGGCAGAAGCCCGACGCCGTCGTCGCGGCCCTCGCCCTGCCCGCCGACGCCGTCGTCGCCGACGTCGGCGCGGGGACCGGCTACTTCGCGGTGCGCCTCGCCCGGTCGCTGCGGCAGGGGCGGGTGCTCGCCCTTGACGTCGAGAGCAGCATGGTGCGCTACGTCGAGCAGCGCGCGCGCGCCGAGGGGCTCGACAACCTGGCCGCGCGGGTGACCCCCGCCGACCGCGCCGACGTCGACGCCGGCACCGACCTCGTGCTGGTGGTCGATACGTTCCACCACATCGCCGACCGCGTGGCGTACTTCGGGGCGCTGCGGCCCCGGCTGTCGCCGCGCGGCCGGGTGGCCATCGTCGACTTCCGCGTCGACAGCGAGCGTGGCCCGCCGAAGGCGCACAAGCTCGCCCCCGAGCTCGTCACCGTCGAGCTGGCGAAGGCCGGGTACGCGTTGGTGGCGACGCACGACTTCCTGCCCGACCAGTACCTGCTGGTGTTCGCGCCGACGACGACGGTGCGGTAGCGCGCGGCGCCCGCGACGGCGCGCACGGCGACCCGCACGGCGGCGCGCACGTCGACGAGAGCGCTGCGAGCTGCGGTCGCCGCGTTGACACCACGCTGGAGACGGCTAGCGTCGCCGGCGCGTTCCTCCCCATCCACGACGGAGACAGACATGACCATCAAGATCGGCATCAATGGTTTTGGTCGCATCGGCCGCAACGTGCTGCGCGCCGCAGTGCAGAGCTTCCCCGACGTCGAGATCGTGGGGATCAACGACCTGCTCGAGCCGAACTACCTCGCCTACATGCTGCGCTTCGACAGCGTGCACGGCCGCTTCAAGGGTGACGTCAAGGTCGAGGGGAGCACGCTGTTCGTGAACGGCAAGGCGATCCGGCTGACGGCCGAGAAGGACCCGGCGGCGCTGAAGTGGGGCGAGGTCAACGCCGACGTGATCATCGAGTCGACGGGCCTGTTCACCGACAAGGAGAGCTGCGGCAAGCACCTCGCCGCTGGCGCGAAGAAGGTGATCATCTCGGCGCCGTCGAAGGACGACACGCCGATGTTCGTCTTCGGCGTGAACCACGGCACGTACAAGGGCGAGGCGGTGATCAGCAACGCGTCGTGCACGACCAACTGCCTCGCGCCCGTGGCGAAAGTGCTGAACGAGAAGTGGGGCATCAAGCGCGGCCTGATGACGACGGTGCACGCGGCGACGGCGACGCAGAAGACCGTCGACGGCCCGTCGAACAAGGACTGGCGCGGCGGCCGCGGCATCCTCGAAAACATCATCCCGTCGAGCACCGGCGCGGCCAAGGCCGTCGGCGTCGTCATCCCCGAGTTGAACAAGAAGCTCACGGGCATGAGCTTCCGCGTGCCGACGTCGGACGTCTCGGTGGTCGACCTGACCGTCGAGCTGAACAACCCGGCGACCTACGCCGAGATCTGCGCCGAGATGAAGGCCCAGAGCGAAGGCGCGCTGAAGGGCGTGCTCGGCTACACCGAGGACAAGGTCGTCGCCACCGACTTCGTCGGTGACCCGCGTACGTCGATCTTCGACGCCGAGGCGGGCATCGCTCTCGACAGCACCTTCGTGAAGATCGTCAGCTGGTACGACAACGAGTGGGGCTACTCGAACAAGTGCCTCGAGATGGCGCGCGTCGTGTCGCGCTGACCGCAAGCAGCGGTCCGACGAAGAAGCCCCCGCCGATGCGGGGGCTTCTTCGTATCGCGACGGTTACGGTGTGGAGCCCACGACGCAAGCGCGCGCCCGCCCTGGACTCAGGGGTTGCAGACGTTGGTCTTCTCGCCGCTCTTCGCGAACGCGATCATCTGCTCGGCGGCCTCGACGGCGACGTTGACCTGCGCCTCGAACGTGCTGGCGCCCAGATGCGGCGTCGCGATCACCTCTTCGCGCGAAAACAGCGGGTGGTCCTTCTGCGCCGGCTCGGTCTCGAAGACGTCGAGGGCGGCGCCGCGCACCGTGCCAGCTTCGATGGCGCGCAGCAGGGCGGCCTCGTCGATCAAGCCACCGCGGGCCGCGTTCACGACCAACACGCCCTTCTTCATCTTCGCGAAGGCCGCGTCGTTCAGGATGTTCTTCGTCCCCGGCAAGAGCGGCACGTGAAGCGTGATGGCGTCGGCGCGGGCGAACAGCTCGTCCAGCGTGACCTTCTCGACGCCCATCGCCCGGGCCTTGTCGTCGGTCAGGATGGGATCGTAGGCGACCACCTTCATGCGCAGGCCCTGGCAGCGGTCGATGACGACGGCGCCGATGTTGCCGGTGCCGATGATCCCGAGCGTCTTGCCGGTGATCTCGGTGCCCATGAACTTCGACTTCTCCCAGACGCCGCCCTTGGTCGTCTGCGACGCCAGCGGCACCTGCCGCGCCAGCGACAGCAGCAGGCCGACGGCGTGCTCGGCCGCCGACACGACGTTGCCGCGCGGCGTGTTCTCGACGACGACGTCCTGCTCCTTGCAGGCGGCAAGGTCAATGTTGTCGACGCCGATGCCGGCGCGGATCACGAGCTTCAGACGCTTCGCGTGGGCAAGCAGCGCCTTGTTCACTTTCGTCGCTGACCGCACGATCAGCCCGTCGTAGCCGCCGATGATCGCCGCCTGCTCCGCCGGCGGCAGACCGGGCTTGTTGTCGACAGCGACGACGTCGCGCGCGGCCTCGAGGATGTCGATGCCCTTCTTGTCGAGCTTGTCCGAGACGAGCACACGAAACACCATGAGGTCCTCCGGCGGCGTGTGCCCTCTGGTGGTAGACGCACACCGTATACGAGCGATGGTCGACCGCTCGGCCGACAACGAATCGACGAGACCGTTCAGGGCTTCTTGACGAAGCCGTCCTTCAGGATCTCGCTGGCC
>VGSZ01000413.1 GCA_016874845.1 Deltaproteobacteria bacterium | reverse complement strand
CAGGCTTGGCCGGCGCAGGCTTGGCCGGCGCAGGCTTGGCCGGCGCAGGCTTGGCCGGCGCAGGCTTGGCCGGCGCAGGCTTGGCCGGCGCAGGCTTGGCCGGCACAGGCTTGGCCGGCGCGGGCGCAGGCTTGGCCGGCACAGGCTTGGCCGGCGCGGGCGCAGGCTTGGCCGGCCCTGACTTCGCCGGCGCGGGCGCAGGCTTGGCTGGCGCGGGCGCAGGCTTGGCTGGCGCGGGCGCAGGCTTGGCTGGCGCCGGCGCAGGCGCAGGCGCAGGCCTGGCCGCTGACGCAGCCTTGGCCGGCGCCGGCGCAGGCGCAGGCCTGGCCGCCGGCGCAGGCAAAGGTCGCACCGACGCAGGTGCAGCAGCCTTGCTCGGCGCCGCCGCAGCCGGCGAAGGTCGCGGCGGCGGCTTGCCCTTCTTCAACTCGGCGGCGTGCTGGCTCTGCTGGGCCTGGGCAGCGGCCTCGAGGCGGGCTTTTTGCGCGTCGACCTCGCTGCGCGGTACCGGCTTGGCGGTGCGCCGTTCCTTGATGGTCTCGGGCGCGACGGGCGGGAGTGCGCCCCTGGCCTTCTTCTCTTCCTTGTCGTTGCGCCAGAGCACGCAGGTGATCTGGCCCTTCATGACGATGTCGTGGTTCTGGTTCTCGGCCCAGACGTCGATGTCGACGCGCGGCTCGCCGTTCTTCTCGAACCGGCTCACGACGACGCCCTTGGCGGTCAGGATGTCGCCCGGCCACACCAGCTTCTGGAAGGTCGCGCTGGCGACCAGCACCCGGCCGTTCTCCATCCACTTCTGGACCGCCTCGACGGCGAAGCCGAGGGACATGGCCCCGTGGGCGAACACCGAGCCGTAGCCGGCCGACTTGGCGAAGTCGTCATCGAGGTGCAGCGGGCTCCACTCCTGGGCGGCTCCCGCGAACTTCGCGATCTGGACGCGGCTGACCGAGGGCTTCGCGAGGGGAGCGACGGGGTCGCCGAGCTCGATGGTGTCCCAATACAGCTGAGGCATTGCGGTGATCTCCGAGCGCCCGCGCCGCGGGCGCGGACGCGGTCAGCGGCGGGGGAAGCCGCCACGGATGGCGAGGACACGCTGCGCTTCGAAGCGCACATCGCCCTTCTTCGTGGCGCCAACGACGTCGATGGTGACGAAGCCCATCGGGTTGCCACCGACCTGCTGCTCGTACAGGTCGCGCAGCGTCGTCGTCACGATGAGCTCGTCGCCGACGCACAGCGGCTGGAAGACCTGCACGAACTCCCGGGAGTGGAGCACCTGCTTCGGCTTCAGCTCGAGCAGCGAGAGCAGGTGAGCGAAGTCACCCAGGGCGGCCGCCGCTCCGTGCGGCAGCATCGTCGACGACAGACCGGCGGCCTGTGCCGCCTCCAGATCACGAGACCGCGGGTCGGCCAGGTCGAGGGCGTCGACGAAGCGCTGCACCAGCCCCTGCTCGATCACCACGGTCTTCTGCGTCGTAGCCCCAAGATGCGCTTTGTGTTTCATCCGGGCGTGTTCTCCTGCGTTCACTCGTCCTTGCGGTCGACAGACTCCGATCCGATCGGAGATGCCTGCCGCAAGGTACGTTCCGCCGTCGGTCGATGCGGGGCTTCGGGTACCTTTCGTACCAGCGCCGCCGCCGAGCTGCCGTCAAATGCCTGATTTTCCTGAAGGTTCTGTCTCAAAGACCTTTTGGATCATGAACGCCCCTGCGGGCGCCTTGGAACAAGCAGTTGCAGCCAACGTCCGGTGAACCCGTACGGGTGGCAAGGTGCACAAAGACCGAGCGGAAAGCAAGTTTATTCCACGGGCACCGGCGCTCCGGTGGCGTGCCGGTGCGCTGGCAGCGTCGCTGGAACCGAGAGCCTGAGGGAACGTCAGCGGTGTCTTCGGGACCGGTCTCCGTCGCTCCTCATGGTGCCCCATGGGTCGCGCGATCACGTGTCCAGCAGGCAAACCCATCGAGGGCACGGTCCGCGGCCCTGCACTCTCGAATCTTCATCGGTCCCTCGGCGCGCGAGCGGGCTTCTGAAAGAGGCCCTGAACTGCGTTCCTCAGCACCCTGCTAGCGTGGGGTGAATGACGTCGGTGACCTACCGCGATCTTGGCCTGCTCGCCGAAGGCGGCATGGCCGTCGTGGCCCGCGCCGTGCGCGAGCCGGACGGCCTGCCCGTCGTCATCAAGCGCGTCCGCCCGCCGCTCTGCTTCGATTCTGCCTACCTGCGCTTGTTCGCCGACGAAGCCGCCGTCCACGGCGCGCTCGACGACGATCACGTGGTACGGCTGATCGACCGGGGCGAGGACTCCCAGGGCCCCTACCTCGTGTTCGAGCACGTCGACGGCACCGATCTGTGTGCCCTCCTCGACGCCGCCCTCGCCGCCGAGCGGCCCTTGGACGTCGAGCTCGTGCTCGCCGTCGCCGTCCCCCTGGTGTCGGCCCTCGCCTTCGTGCACGAAGCCTGCCGCGACGGCGCCTGCCTCGACGTTGTCCACCGCGACGTCTCGCCCGCCAACGTGCTGCTCGGCGAAGACGGCGCTGTGAAGCTCGCCGACTTCGGCGTCGCATCCTCACGCCTGAAGACCGAGCAGACCGTAGCCGGCGAGCTGAAAGGCAAGTTCGCCTACATGGCCCCCGAGCAGACGCGCGGCGAGCAGGCGACACCGCAGACCGACCTGTTCGCCGTCGGTGTCGTCTTGTGGGAGTGTCTGCAGAACCGACGCCTGTGGGACCGCCCCACCGACGCCGACGTCGTCCGCGCGGTACGCGAGGAGCCGGCGCCCGCCCTCGACGACGAGCGCGTCGGCGGCGACCTCGCCGCTCTCGTCGCCGGTCTGCTGCACAAGGACCCCTTGCAGCGACCGCCGTCGGCCCGCGTCGTCCGCGACCAGCTGCGCGCCGCCTGCCTCGAGCGCGGGCTCGATGAAGGGCTCGCCCGCGTCGTCGCCCGCGCCGTGCGGCTCGCTCCTCGCCGCTCCCTGTCGCCGCTGCCCGAAGGCCGTCGACGCACGCAGCGGGTCATCGGCGAGGGCGCGGCCCTGCCAGTCCGACGCTCCGCGGCGCTCGGGCCACGCCTGGCCGCCACGGTGGCGCTCATCCTCGGCGGCGGCGGCGCCCTGACCCTGCTTCAGGCCAGCGGGGAGCCGGCCGAACCCCTGCCTCCCCCCTTCGTGGCGGCCGCGCCGACCACGCTCCCGCCGACCACGCCCCCGCCGACCACGCCCCCGCCGACCACGCCCCCGCCGACCTTGACCGCGCCGACC
>VGSZ01000412.1 GCA_016874845.1 Deltaproteobacteria bacterium | reverse complement strand
GTCCTCGACGACGCCCGCGCCCGTGGCGAGACCATTCCGCTGAAAGAGGTCGCCGCCCGCGCCGCCGCGGTGCTGGCCCAGCGCGAGGTGCGCGTCGTCGTTGACGACCTGCGCGCCGCCGGCGCCCGAGTCGATGTCTTCGCCGCCGACGTGCGCGACGCCGCGAGCGTGAACGAGGCGGTGCGCGCGATCCACGGTCGCCTCGGCCGCGTCACCGCCGTCGTGCACGGCGCCGGCGTGCTCGCCGACAAGAAGATCGAGGACAAGACCCGCGAGCAGGTCGACCGTGTCGTCGATACGAAGGTGCGCGGCCTGAACGCGCTGCTCGTGGCCACCGGCGGCGAGCCGCTGAAGGCCGTCGTCGCGTTCTCGTCGGTGGCGGGCCGCTTCGGCAACGTCGGCCAGGTCGACTACGCGATGGCCAACGAGGCGATGACCCGCGCGCTGCTGCGCGAGAAGGCGCGGCGGCCGCAGCTCATCGTCAAGGCGCTGCACTGGGGTCCCTGGGACGCGGGCATGGTGACGCCGGCGCTGAAGGCCGCCTTCGCCGCCCGCGGGATCACGCCCATCGCGCTCGCCGACGGCGCCGCCGCGTTCGTCGACGAGCTGTCGATGGGCGCCAGCGACGACGTCGAGATCGTGCTCGGCGCGGCGCTCGCTGAAGGCGAGCATTCCCCCGATACGCGCAAGGCGGTACCCGCCGAGCGCGCCGTGCGCGCCATCGACCGCGCGTCGATGCCGCACCTCGACGATCACCGCGTGCGCGGCGAGGTGGTGCTCCCCGTGGTAGTCGCCGTCGACCTGATCGCCGCCGCCGCCGCTGCCGCGCGCCCGGGGCTCGTCGTGCGCGAGGTGCGTGACGTCCGCGTCGTGAAGGGCGCCCGCCTGCCCCGCTTCGCCGTCACTGGCGCCCACCACGCGACGGTGACGCTGGTCGCCAACGGCGCGCGGCTGGACGCGACGCTGACGGTCGACGGCGTCGTCGCCTACCGCGCCGCCGTTGTGGTCGGCGGCGACGTCGCCGACCAGGCGCCGCGGGCATTGCCGCTGCCGGCGTTGGGGGCGTGGAGCCTCCGCGCACCGCTGTACGCGTCGGGGGGCACGAGCGGGCTCCTCTTCCACGGGCCGCAGTTCCAGCTGGTCGAGCACATCGACGGGCTCGACGCCAGCGCGCGCACCGCAGCGGCGCGGGTGTCGTCGACGGTGGCCGCGGGCTGGTCGGGACGGTTCGTCGTCGATGCCGCCGCGCTCGATGCCGGCCTGCAGCTCCTGCTGCTCTGGGCGCGTCACGCCACCGGCGGCGCGTTCCTGCCGACGGCGGTCGGCGCGCTGGTCATGCACTCACACGTCCCGGCGCGCGGCTCGCTCACCTGCGTGCTGCGCGGCAAGGCGCCCCCCGACCTGAAGGCCGCCGCCGATCTCGCCTTCGTCGACGACCGCGGTCGCGTGCTGTTCGAGCTGCTCGGCGTCGAGGCCCACCGGTTGCCGTCCGACGACGCCTTCGTCGACGCGCCAGCGCGTGTCGACGCCGCCGAGTAGGCCACGCCGCGGCGCGCACGCCAGGCGACCACGCGCGCCGGACGCGGCTCGTACGCGCGCGTTCGTGGCCGAGGCCGATCGTCGTCGACGAATGTCCCACGTGACTCGCTGGACGGCGGTTGCGTCGTCTTCGTCAGCAGGTAAGCGGGACCATGGTCTACTCGCCCATCGCCATCGTCGGCCGCGCGTGTCTTCTGCCCGGGGCGTCGTCGCCGGGAGCGCTGTGGGAGCTCGTCGCTGACAAGCGCTCGTCAGTCACCGGCGTGCCGTCGGGGCGCTTCGGCCTCGACCCCGATCTGGTGCGCGGCACGCCGAACAGCAGCGTCGATCGCACGTGGTCGACCCGCGGCGGCTACGTCGACGTCGACGTCGCCGATCTCCCCGACTTTCCGGGCCGCGCCGACGTGCGGGGGCTCGATCCGCTGTTCTCGTGGACGCTGTCGACGTCGCACCGCGCGCTCGTCGACGCGGGCTTCGAGGCCGGGCTGCGCGGCACGCAGGCCAGCGCGCGCGCCGGCTTCGTCTTTGGCAACCTGTCATTCCCCACCGAGGCGATGACCCGGCTTGGCGAGACGCTGGCCCTCGACGACGCGTGGCGCGCCGCCACCGGGCGCGTCGTCGGTGACCGCCGCGATCGCTTCATGAGCGGGCTACCGGCGTTGCTGGCTGCGCGGCACCTTGGCCTCGACGCCTTCTCCTACTGCCTCGACGCTGCCTGCGCTTCGTCGCTGTACGCGATCCACCTCGCCGCCCGCGCGCTGCAGGACGGCCGCGCCGACGTTGTCGTCGCCGGCGCTGTCAACCGCGCCGACGCGCTGTTCCTGCACGTCGGCTTCTCGGCGCTGCAGGCGCTGTCGACGTCGGGCACGCCGCGCCCGTTCGATCGCGCCGCCGACGGGCTCGTGCCCGCCGAGGGCTGCGTGGCACTGACGCTGATGCGCCTCAATGACGCGGTGCACACCGGGCGCCCGATCCACGGCGTGATCACCGGCTCGGGCCTGAGCAACGACGGCCGCAGCAAGAGCCTGCTCGCCCCGTCGAGCGAAGGGCAGGTGCGCGCGCTGCGCGCGGCGTGGGCCGAGGCTGGACGCGCGCCGTCGTCGGCGCAGCTGTTCGAGTGCCACGCCACGGGCACACAGGCCGGCGACAAGACCGAGGTCGCGTCGCTGAAGGAGCTCGTGGGCGACGTCGCCGCGCCGATCCCCCTCGGCTCGCTGAAGTCGAACCTCGGCCACCTGATCACCGCCGCTGGCGCCGCTGGCTTGGTGAAGGTCTGCGAGGCCCTGCGCCACGAGCAGCTGCCGCCCACGATCCATGTCGACCACGCCATCGACGCTGTCGACGGCCGCACGTTCCGCCTGCAGTCCGAGCTCGCGCCCTGGGCGCGCCCCGACGGTGACATGCGCCGCGCCGGCGTCTCGGCCTTCGGCTTCGGCGGCAACGACGCCCACGTCGTCGTCGAGGAGGCGCCGCGCGAGCGCCGCTCGTTCCCCGCCGCCGCCTTGTCACCGCGGAGGTTGCCCGCCTTGGCCGTCGTCGCGGTCGGCGCCGGCTGCGGCGACCTGCGCGGCGGGCTGGACGCGCTGACGCAGGCTCAGGGCAAGGGCGCCCCGACGGTCGCCCGCGAGATCGTCGTCGACACCGACGGCGTGCGCTTTCCGCCACTCGACCTGGGCGAGTCGCTGGCGCAGCAGCTGCTCGTGTTCGAGGCCGCGCGCGACGCCGTG
>VGSZ01000411.1 GCA_016874845.1 Deltaproteobacteria bacterium | reverse complement strand
GGGGCGGGGGGCGCGGCGGGAGGGGGGGCCGGACGCGGGGCCGCGATCGCCGCCCAGGTCGCCGTCGGGGCCTGTGGGCCGCGGGCAGGCCGCGCTAGCGGCGCCGCCGGGGCGGTCTTCGGCGCCGTGTCGCCCCGTGCGGCGCTTCGCTCGGCGATCTCCGCCTCCACGTCGGCAAGCTCGGCGCGCAGCCGCGCGGCACGGACGATGAGCGCCGCGAGGACCTCGTCTCCTGCTTCCTCGTCGGCCTCGGCGGCCTCGGCGGCGATCGGGGGCGGCTGCGCGACCACCGAGGAAAGCTCGGCGCCGTGGAAGAGTCGCGTCGAAACTCCCTGATCGTCGAACCCGCTCGCCACGTCCTCAAGTTCGTCCGCCGCGGGGCCGGCGCTCCCGCCGCCAGCGGTCTCCTTGCCGCGCGCTGCGTCGTCACCAGACGGGGAAGCATCCTCGGCCGATGCGATCGGTGTCGGCGGCGCCGACACCACCGACTGTGCGTCGCGGGGTTCGGCGTGACCGGCCTCGCCGTCGTTGCGGCGGAGGCGCTCCAGCAGCGCAGCGTCGACCGCGAGCGCGCGTGTCTTGGCGCCGTCGAGGTCCTCCTCGTCCTCGAGCTCGTCGGCGACGACGGGCGGGGGGGAGACCGTGCGCGCTGCCGACGTCGGCGGCGCGTGTTGCGCCGCGCTGGCCTTCGCGGAGCTGCGCAACGCCTGCTGACGCAGCGGACTCCCGACGCCGTCGTCGAAGCCGTTGGCAATGTCGGCGAGCGTCGTGGTCAGGGGCCGCGGGCCCGACGCCTTCGGCGGCCCGGGCGCGGGGGACACCGGGAAGGCCGGCGGCGACGACACGAGATCGCGAGCCTCCCGCGGGGTCACGCTGATCGTGGTCGGTCGCTCGCGGAAGGCTTCGTCGGCGGCGGCGACGTGTTCGTGCCCACCAAGAACGGCCAGCAGATCGTCTTCGGCCTCGTCGGGCGTCCGCAGGAGGGGCGGCGCGGGCGTCCTCGTCGGTGCCGGGTGCGCCCGCGCCGCGGCGTGGCGGTCCGGCGTGGCGTCTTCGCCGTCGTCGTCCGCTCCTCCTTCGTCGGCGACGCTGTCGGACGGCTCCTCGCTCTCGAGGACGGCGTCGCTGTCGTCGAGCAGATCGAAGCCGTCATCGCTGGCGTCGGCTGCGAGCGTGTCCCCAGCGCCGTGGACCGTGTCCTCTTCGTCGTCGAACTCGTCGAGCAGCTCGCTGGAGCGGGGCGGGGGGGGCGCTGGCACGACCGGGACCTGGGCCGGCACCGTCGCAGATTCCCGCGCTGACGCCGTCGCCGAGGGGCGCCCGCTGCGCAGCACGTCACCCGCTTCGACCTCGATCGTCGCCGGATCACGTCGCTCGTCGGTGACGCGCGCCGCGGCTGGGAGCACTGGCACCGTGCCGGCGTCCCAGGCCTCGTGGTGGTCGGGTGGTCGCGCGAACCGTTGCGGCGGCGGAACGCCGGCGACCGTGGGCTCGTACTCGTCGTCGCCGTCGTCGGCGTCGTCGTTCCCGGCGTCGTCGAAGGCCCCGCCGCCGCCGGCCCCGTCGCGCTCGTCGTCATCGTCGAGATCGTCGTCCTCGAGATCGTCGTCGCCGAGCACGTTCTTCAAGGCGTCGAGGTCGGCCTTGGACAGCGTTCCGCCGCTGATGCTGGTCGGTTCGCGCTTAGCGAGCGACTCGACGAGGACGCGGGTCCGCTGCATCACGTCAGCGCCGGTGAGCGTCTGAGCGCTGGCGACGAGACCCTGCCCGTCCGGGACGTCCTGCCCATCGATGGCGTCGACGACCAGTTGCCCGCTGCCGTTGACGCTGACGGTCACCACGTTGCCAGCGAGGGTCACCTCGGCGCGCGGCCGCGGTACGGGCGCGGTCAGCGCGGGCTTGAACCCGAGGCGGCGCAGGCTGCCGAGCTGCGCGTTGGCCCGCGCACGCATGTCGCCGTGCAGGTCAGCGATCAGCTCCCGCAGCGCGTCCGCGTCGTCGACGGCGCGCAACGAGAAGCCGGCGCACACCGCAAGCTCGGCCGGCCGCGTGAAGCTCATGTCGTCGCCACGCACGGTCAAGGAGCCTTCGCCCTGCAACTGCCCGCCGAACAACGACGTCAGCCGGAGTAGCCGCAGGTCGATGCGCCACGTCCCGTCGCGCTGTCGCTCCGCACCGAGACCCCCGAGCAGCTCTGCAGCCAATGCCATCGGAGCGAGCGTAGCGCCCGTGCGGGGCTGACGCGAAGAAGCGTCCGGCCTGTGCGCGCAAGACGACTATGCGTGAGCGTCGATCGGTACCACCGGCTCGTCGACGAGCTCGCTGTCGCAGTCGGCGTCTACGAGGTGCAGCAGGAGCAGGGCCGCCGCCACGCGTCGCGGGTCGCCGCCGTCGACCAGTGTGCCGAGCACCTTCAGCGCCAGATCATCGTCGTTCATCGAGGCGAACCGTCGCCGGCAGCGGGCGCAGCGTCAACGGTGGCCGTTCTCTTGACGAAGGCTGCGTCGGTTGGCTACAACGCTCTGCGCGGTCCGACATAGCTCAGCTGGTAGAGCATGTGACTGTTAATCACAGGGTCCTTGGTTCGAGCCCAAGTGTCGGAGCCATTTCTTCCTCCTCGCGAACTTCGCGAGAGGCGTCAGGTAAACGGAGCCCCCCAGGTCAGCGCCTCGGGGGCTTCGTCGTTTCTGGCCTTGTTTCCGGGGGCTTCGCGCATCGGCGCGCGTTGCGCAGGCCGGGACGGCGTTAGAGCGGAGAGCGCCGCGGGCGCGACGACGAGCGCGTCGAGGGCGCGCGGGACGGCGTTCGCGTTCTCTTCTCCGTCCCGCGGGGAGAGAGAAGCCGAGAGCCGGTTAACAGCGAGGCCGGGACCGTGACCCGATGTTCAACTGTCCACCGGCGTCCACGGGGGTGGGACCGTTGACCATCGGGGCGGCGTCCCGGGCACGCGGGGAACTGGCGCCCACGTTGGCGCGTGGGCGCGTCGAGGGCGGTGGTCCGAGGCGTGGGGCGGGTCGTGGGCGGCGGCGCGAACGTGGGGGCGCTGGGGGCGCGATGCTGGCCCATCGGGTTTCTTCGGACCAGCCGTTGGTTGAGGACGGCCTCTCCGGGGGAGCTTGCCTGCGGGTCGTCGTTCGGTGACCGATCGGCGATGCCGGGGTGACGGCCGCAGCGGTCGGTGCCATCGGGGGAGCGCGGCCGTCAGCCGCGCGCGGCCTTGAACGCGGCGGGCGTGATCTGCTCGAGCTCGAGCCCGTAGCGCTCGCGGTGGGTACCGAGGCGCTC
>VGSZ01000410.1 GCA_016874845.1 Deltaproteobacteria bacterium | reverse complement strand
GGGCGTGGCCACAGCGACGCAGGGCGACGTCGGGGTCAGGAGCGCCACGAGGATCAGCGGCAGCACGGGTCCCCCGGCAACCAGCCCCACGGCGGGATGCGGGGCAGCCCGGGCGCGACCGCGCCCTCTGCCCCGAGCGCAGCGGTCATGCGTGACTTCCGCGAGCGGGCGACGACGCTCCGTGACGGGGGCGCAGCCGCTGTCCGGCCGGCCATGCAGCGTCAGTCCTGCGCCCATCCAGCGCCCGTCCAGCGCCCAGCCTCTCCACGGGTGCCCCCGCGGACCCGGTCAGCGAGGCGGCGGGCGACGGCGGCTCGTACAGCGTGACGTTCGTGTCGGGTGCCGTGACGCACGCCCGCACGGTCAGCGCGGGGACGGCCTCGGTGCGCGCGCACTTCGCGGGGGATGGTCGGTGCGCGATCACGCCTTCTCTGTTCATCGACGCCGAGCGGCAAGCGCTCCCGCCGTTTGCGCCGACTGGGCTCGACGTGGTCGAGCAGCTCGCGTTCACGCTGGTCGATACGCGGCTCGACGCGAACGAGACAGTGCAGGCGGTCTTCGAGTTCAAGGATCCTCCCGGTCAGTGCGGGCGTACCCGCGTGCTCTGGCGCACGGCGACCACCGTCTTCGTCGTTCGGCTTCCGCTGCCTCGGTGACGCGCCGACCCGCCTTCTCATCGCCCTTCTCGCGGGCCACACCCCGCGCATGGTGCTCCGCCCCGAGATCCTCGCCCCCGCCGGCGACGTCGAGTCCTTGCGCGCCGCCGTGAAGGCCGGTGCCGACGCCGTCTACTTCGGCCTCAAGGGCCACAACGCCCGCGCCCGCGCGGCCAACTTCGACCTCGACACGTTGCCGTCGACGATGCACGAGTTGCATGCGCACGGGGTCAAGGGCTACGTCGCCCTCAACGTGCTGGCCTTCGATCATGAGTTGAGCTCGGTCGAGGCCGCGATCCGCGCCTGCGCCGAGGCGGGCGTCGACGCGATCATCGTGCAGGATCTCGGCCTCGTCGCGCTCGCCCGCGCCGTCGCCCCCGACCTGCAAGTGCATGCGTCGACGCAGATGACCTGCAGCGACGCTGCGGGCGTCGAGTTGGCCCACGCGATGGGCGCCTCGCGGGTCGTGCTCGCCCGCGAGCTGAGCCTCGACGAGATCGCGCGCATCCGCGCCACCACGGCCGTCGAGCTCGAGGTCTTCGTGCACGGCGCGCTGTGCGTCTCGTACTCAGGCCAGTGCCTCACGTCCGAGGCCATCGGTGGCCGCTCGGCCAACCGCGGCGCCTGCGCCCAGGCCTGCCGCCTGCCCTACGACCTCGTCGTCGATGGTGTCGTGCGCGAGCTCGGCGACGTCGCCTACCTGCTGTCGCCGCAGGATCTCGAGGCCGCCGCGCTGGTCCCGCAGCTCGCCGCGCTCGACGTGCAGTGCCTGAAGATCGAGGGGCGGCTGAAGGGTCCCGAGTACGTCGCCGCCGCCACGCGCCTGTACCGCTCGGTGGTCGACGCGCTCGACGCCACGGGCCGTCCCGCCGGGGACGGCGATGTGGTCGTAGACGACACGCTGCGCCGCGAGGCCCTGCTGACGTTCTCGCGCGGGTCGGACACCGGCTTCCTGCGCGGCGTCGACCACCAGCGGCTCGTCGAGGGCAAGACCTGCGAGCACCGCGGCGTGCAGGCGGGCGTCATCGACGGCGTGCAGCGCGACCGCCACCGGCGGTCGCTGCGCGTGACGTTGCAGGCGCCCTTGAAGCGGGGCGACGGCGTGCTCCTCGAGGGCGGGCGCAAGAACGCCGGCGAGACCGGCGGCCGGATCTGGGAGCTCTTCGTCGACGGCCGCGCCGTCGAGCGCGTCGACCGCGGCCCGTGCACGCTGTGGCTCGGTCCCGACACGGACGTCGACTACATCGAGGCGGGCCGGCGCCTCTTTCACAATGACGATCCCGTGCTCGACCGCGATCTGCTCGCCCGCATCGAGCGCGCGCCAGCCCGCGAGCGCGTCGACATCGTCGTCGAGGGTGACCTCGGCGCGCCATTCCTGCTGCGCGGTCGCACCGCCCGTGGCCGCACCGCGACGGTGCGCGGCGACGCCCCGGTGTCCGCCGCGCGCAGCCAGCCGCTCACCGTCGACGTGCTGCGCGACAAGCTCGGCCGCCTCGGCGACACGCCCTTCGTGCTCGGCGAGCTGCGCCAGGCGCTGCCCGCCGATAGCACGCTGCCCCTGTCGTCGCTGAACCGCGCGCGTCGCGCGCTCACCGACGCGTTGGTGAAGGCCGGCGAGCGGCGCTTCGCGACGACGACGACGACGGCGTCCACGCTGCTGGCGACGGCGGCGCAGGCGCTGTCGGCGCGGCCGGCGCCGCCGCCGGGGCTCTTCGTGCTGGCGCGCACCCTCGAGCAGGCCCGCGCGGCGCTGGCGGCGGGGGCCGACGGCGTGTGGCTCGACTTCCTCGCGCTCACCGGGCTGTCGACGGCGATCGAGGCGCTGCGCGCTGAGCACCCCGGCCGTTTCCTCGGCGTGGCGCCGCCGCGCATCCGCAAGCCGGGCGAAGAGAAGATCACGAAGTTCCTCGCCGGGCTCGACGTCGACGGCGCGCTGGTGCGCGGCCTCGGCGCGCTGCACGAGCTGACGACCATGCCCCGGGGGCCGATGACGACGACGCGGCTCTTCGTCGGCGACTTCTCGCTGAACGTCGCCAACCGGCTGAGCGCCGAGCAGGTGCTGGCCCGCGGCCTGCACGCGTTCACGCCATCGTTCGATCTCGACGAGGCGCAGCTGTCGACGCTGTTGTCGTCGGGGGTCGGCGCTGCGGCCGAGCTCGTGGTGCACCACCCGATGCCGCTGTTCCACACCGAGCACTGCGTGTTCGCGGCGACGTTGTCCGAGGGTCGCGGGCACGACTTCCGCACCTGCGGGCGACCGTGCGAGCAGCACGCCATCGCGCTGCGCGATCGCGTCGGGCTGGATCATCCCGTCGAGGCCGACGTTGGCTGCCGCAACACAGTCTTCCACGCCCAGCCGCAGAGCGCGGCGTCGCTGATGCCGGCGGCGCAGACGGCGGGGGTCAAGCGGTTCCGCATCGAGCTGGTGCGCGAGCGCGCCGCCGACGTCACCGGGCTGGTGCAGGCGTACCGCGGGTTGCTCGGCGGCACGACGGCGCCGAAGGACGTGTTGAAGCAGCTGCGGACGACCAGCGGCTACGGCGTCGTCAAGGGCTCGCTGCGCGTGCTTGACGCGCGGGTGCCGGCGTGAGGAGCAACGGACGCGACCAAGACGGACGCGACCAAGACGGACGCGACCAAGACGGACGCGACCAAGACGGAC
>VGSZ01000409.1 GCA_016874845.1 Deltaproteobacteria bacterium | reverse complement strand
GGTCCCGGTCCTACGCCCTGGTGACCCTCGACCTCTCGGCGCGGTCGTGGTGCTGAGCATGCACCACGACCCGGCCTACGACCGCGCAGGCGTCGTCGCCGCCCGTCGATCAGGGCGTCGACAAGCTCTCGCCCGCCGAGCACCGGGTGGTGGCCCTGCTCGGACGTGGGCTGACCAGCCGCGCGCTGGCGGGCATCATCGGCGTCAGCGTGCGCACCACCGAGCACCACCGCGCCAACGTGTGCCGCAAGCTCGGGCTGCGGGGTCCGCACCGCCTGCTCGAGTACGCCCGCGCCGTCGCCCCGTCGTTGGTCGACGACGCCCGCTGAGCGGCGGACAGAGAACCGGCGTCGCCTTCGTGGCCGGCCGTCGTCGCTCGCTCCCGTCCGGCCCCTGCTCGACGGATGGCGCGCGCGTCGCTCCTCGTCCCGCGCCACGTCTCGCTCGATCCTGCGCCCGACGCTGCGCCCGACGCTGCGCCCGACGCTGCGCCCGACGCTGCGTCTGACGCTGCGTCTGACGCTGCGTCTGACGCTGCGCCCGACGCTGCGCCCGACGCTGCGCCCGACGCTGCGCCCGACGCTGCGCCCGACGCTGCGGCCACGCTGCGCCTGACGCCGCGGCCACGCTGGGCCGACGCCGAGGCCGCTCAGGCCGGCCGCGCGCCGTGGCCCGCCGGCCCGCGATCGTCGTCGCCGCCGGCGCCGCGCGCCAGTCTGTCGTCGTCGTCGCTGTCGGCCGCGCGCGGCGGACCGAGCGCGACGAGGGGGCGCCCGGCGCGCGGCTCCCGGCTGAGGAAGACCTCGATCCGGCCGCTGCGGGTCAAGGACACCAGGCCCACCATCGGACCGTCGCGCGCCTCTCCGACGAGCCAGCGCCGGCCCTCGCCGCCGGCGGCGCTGGCGCAGCACCGGGTCAGCACGCGCTCGAGGAAGCCCCACAGCGCCGTCGAGCGGGCGTCGACCCACGGCAGGGCCGCCACCAGCTCGTCGAGGGTGCGCAGCGGGCGCTCGCCCGGCCGCAGCGGCGGATCCAACGGCGCCGCGATCGAGCGCGCCACCGCCGGCGTCTCCGTCATCGTCGCCGTCCGCGTCGGCGTGCGGGCCGCCAGGCGTGCGAGCCGCCTGGCGGCCCGCACGCCGACGCCCCACCGCGCGAGGAACGTCGCGCCGAAGCGCGAGGCAGCGTTCTCGCGGTTGCACGGGCCCTGCGCCTGGACGAAGCACCCCGTGCCGTCGATCTCCACCGACGCGCGCTGCCCCTGGTGCTCGACATGGAAGAGAAAACGCGTCGCCCGCCGACGCCGGCGGGATGCGCGTGGCGATGCAGTGGTGCATCTGCTCGCCCTCGCGCACGAGGGCCCGCGTCGTCGCCAGGAACATGATCTCCGGGTGCACCGGCAGCGGCACCGGCGGCCTCGGCAGCAGCACGTCCCCCTCGGGCACCCGCAATCCGGGCGTGGCCGCCGGCGCCACCAGCGCCGCCAGCGCGCCGTCGACGAGCGCGCGGACGCCGCCGCGGGCGGGGACGTCGGTGCCGGCGCCCAGCTGCACTGCCAGCCGTCGTCGGTGTGGTCCACGCGGATCGCGCGCGTGCCGCCGGCGTCGAAGGTGACGCCGTCGTCATCGAGGGTTGCCTGCCGGAGCGCCGGACACATGCCGGTCACTGTGACCGGCCGATGCGACCGTTGCGGTCGCACCGCGGGGCAGGCGGAAAACCCGCGCGGATTCGTGAGCCTGCCCGACGGACTGCAAGCGTCTCGCGCCCCGTCGGCGCCGCAATTTCGGGGAGACCGCGGGAGCCAGGATTCCCCTTGACTGCGCTGGCGTGCGGCGCCCCGGCGGCCCGCGATCAGGGCGGCGACGACAGCGCCGCCCAGGCGAAGCCGACGGCGCCCACGCCGGCGCCCACGCCGGCGGCCACGCCCGCGACGACGAGGGCGGCGTTGGCGTCGTCGGCCAGGCGCACGGCCTCGCGCTGCGTCGTCGTGGCGGCGGCGCTCTGGGTGGCCAGCGACCAGCCGAGGCCGCTGGCGACGCCGCCGCCCACCAACGCCGCTCCCCCCACGCCCGCCACCACCCATGGCCACGGGCCCGCGCCCGCGCCCGCGGTCGTCGCCGTCGTGGGCGTCGCCGTCGTCGTGGTCGTCGTGGGTGGGGGCGTCGCCGGCGGCGTCGTCGTCGGGCGAGGCGCAGCGGCGTGGGCGCGGGCGCCGGTGTCGCGGGCGGCCGCCACGAGGCTCTTCATCTTGCGCGGCACCGGCACGTCGAGGTCGACGGCGGGGTCGAGGGTGCAGGCGGCCACCAGGCGCTCGCGGGCGGTCTCGGTCTCGCCGGTCTGCGCGTAGGCGAGGCCGAGCAGGTACAGCGCCCGGGCGCGCGTGGCGTCGTCGAGGCTGCCGTCGAACAGCAGGTCCTCGAGGGGGTCGATGACGCGCTCGATGCGCAGCGCGCGGTAGTCGCGGAGCGCGGCGACGACGCGAGGGTGCTCGTCCGCCGCCCCCTCGGTCTTCGTCGACGCCGTCGCGCCCTTCGCCGCCGCCGTCACCGTCGTCTCGGCCTTCGTGGGCGCGGCCTTCGTCGTGGGCGGGGGCGCCGCCGGTGGCTTCGGCTTCGCGGCTGCCACGCCGAGGCTGGCGACGACGACGAGCACGAGGGGGGTCATGGGGCCTCCGCGACGTTGAGCACGGTGGTGCCGCCGGCGCGGACCTCGACGCGGTGCTCGCTGCTGCGCCCGTCATCGTCGACGTAGCGCACGACGTAGCGGCCGGCGACCAGCCGCACCTTCGCCGGCACGTCCCATGACGCGGCGCCGACGCGCACGGTGCCCTCGTGGGCGCGCACCGACAGCACCCCGCGCGGCAGCGCGTCCCAATCGATGTCGCCGCCCTCGACGACGACGGACACCCGCGCGCCGTCGAAGCTGGCCTCGACGCGGTCGACGCCTGCCGGCAGCGACAGCGGTCCGTCGCCGCGGCCGACCTCGCGGCCCGCCGCGAGCCACACCGTGCCCGCCGGCGCGCCGGCCACCGCGATCACCCGCGTCGCCTTCGCCGCCGGGCGCCCGCGCCCGCCCGACGCCCCCGTCGACCCGCCGTCGTCCGTCGTCGTCGGTGGTGTCATCGTCGGTGGCGTCGGTGTCAGCGACGCGAGCGCCTGCGCCGCCGCCCCGGCGGCTGTCGCCGGGGTCGGGCTGGGCGCCGCCGGGGTGGGCGCCGCCGGGGTGGGCGCCGCCGGCAGCCGCGGGACGAGCGCGCCGCTGTCGGTGGCGGGCGCCAGCGACACCGCGAGCCCGACCGCGCCGAGCCCGAGGGCCACGAGCGCGCCGGCGACGA
>VGSZ01000408.1 GCA_016874845.1 Deltaproteobacteria bacterium | reverse complement strand
CGCGCGCTGCAGCGGCAGCTCGCGCTGTTCGCGCCACGCGCGACGACGACGACGACGACGACGACGACGACCGTCGCATCTTCCGCCCCGACTGCGAGCCCTGTCCCGGAGAAGGCCCGATGATCCCGCGCTATTCCACCCCCGAGCTGACGGCGCTGTGGTCCGAGCAGAGCCGCGCCCGCGCCTGGCTCAAGGTCGAGATCGCGTGCGTGGCGGCGTGGGAGACGCGCGGCGTGATCCCCGTGGGCACCGCGGCCCGACTGGAACAGGCCGCCGTCGACGTCGACCTTGGCAAGCTCGCGGCCCGCGCGCTCGAGATCGAGCAGACCACGCAGCACGACGTCATCGCGTTCCTGTCGGCGTGCGAGGAGCTGCTCGGCCCCGACGCGCGCTACCTGCACTACGGCATGACTTCGTCGGACGTCGTCGACAGCGCCTTCGCCCTGCTGCTCGTCGAGGTGGCCGCGCTGCTCGACGCCGGCGTGCACCAGCTGCGCGAGGCGCTGGTCCGTCGCGCCGTCGAGCACAAGCGCACGCCGTGCCTTGGTCGCACGCACGGGCAGGCAGCGGAGCCGACGACTTTCGGGCTGAAGCTCTTGTCGTTCGTCGCCGAGCTCGACCGCGCGCGCGCCCGGCTGCAGGTCGCCGTCGACGACATCCGCTACGGCAAGCTGTCGGGGGCCGTCGGCAACTACGGCAACATCCCGCCCGACGTCGAGCATAAGACGCTGTCGTCGCTCGGGCTGCGCGTCGAGCCGGTGGCGACGCAGGTGGTGCCGCGCGACCGCCACGCGGTGTTCTTCTCGACGCTGGCTGTGATCGGCGGCTGCATCGAGCGCTTCGCGGTCGAGGTGCGCCACCTGCAGCGCAACGAAGTGAAGGAGGCCTTCGAGCCCTTCGGCAAGGGCCAGCGCGGCAGCTCGGCGATGCCGCACAAGAAGAACCCAATCCTGTCCGAGAACCTGACCGGCCTGTGCCGCCTGCTACGCAGCTACGCCGGCGCCGCGCTCGAGGACATCGCGCTGTGGCACGAGCGCGACATCAGCCACTCGTCGGTCGAGCGCGTGATCGCCCCCGACGCGACCACGGCGCTGCACTTCGCGCTGCGACGCGCCACGCGCATCGTCGACGGCCTCGTCGTCGACGATGCCGCCATGCGCCGGCACCTCGACGCCTGCTCCGACGTGGTCTTCTCGGGCGGCGTGCTGCTGGCGCTGGTCGAGCGCGGCGCCTCGCGCCACGAGGCGTACGAGTGGGTGCAGCAGGCCGCGCTCGGCGGACCGGGCATGAAGGACCGCCTGAAGGCCGACGCGCGCGTCGCCGCGCGCCTGCCCGCCGACGCTCTCGACCGACTGTTCAGCCTGGAAAACCAGTTGCAGCACGTCGACGCGATCTTCGCGCGCGTGCTGGGCGGCGGCCACTGATCGACGACGGCGCCCGCGGCCGGCGCGCGACGCGGGCAACGTCGCGCCCCGCGGGCGTCAGAAGTTCAGGCCGGTGCGGATGCCGTAGTGCAGCAGCGTGGTGTTGGCGTCGACGACGTCGGCGTCGACGCCTGCCGAGAACATCACGTGCGCGACGATCACGCGCAGGCCGCCCGAGAAGCGGTCGACGCGGTTCTCGGTCAGCGAGACGACAGTGAACACGACGTTGTCGTCGACGTTGGTGGTGTCGATGGGGTCGGCGTCGATGACGCGCGTGGCGCCGTTGATGAAGATGCTCTGGTAGCCGAAGTACGGGCAGACGTTGACCGAGCCGAACAGGCCGAAGCCCTTGGACACCGCGCCGCCCGCCGTGACCGTCAGGAGGTCGAGGTCGTCGCTGCCGACGACGCGGTTGATGCCCATGTTGACGGCGAGGTCGGGGATGAACGACCACCAGTGGTTGCCGGTGAAGCCCTCGTTGAGCGCGAGGCGCACGTTGGCGCCCATGTTGAGCATCCGGCTCTCGATGAGCCACTGCGCGCCCATCTCGATCTCGGAGGCCAGCGGCACCGGCAGGACGAAGCCCTTGCGGGCGCTGGCGCCCAGCGTCATCGGCAGCCGGGTGCCCTTCTGCACGAGGGCGTCCTGCCAGTACGGCTTGTCGAGCGCCATCGGGTGGAACGAGTACTGCATGGCGAAGTCGAACCCCGACACGCCGGTGGTCTCGGCGGGCTGGATGTTCGTCGGCGTGAAGATCAGGCCGAGATCGCGCACCAGCAGGCGAAAGTCCTCGTCACGCGTCTGCGGTGCCGCGCCGCTGGTGTCGACGAGGCCATGAAGGTCCACGTCCATCGCGCCGGCGCGCGCGGGGCCGGCGACGGCGACGGCAGCGGTGACGACGGCGGCGACGGTCGGAAGCAGGCGCATCGGCGGGATTAGGTGCCGGCGCCGGCGGCGCGTCAAGTTTGCTGGTCGCGGCGGCGGGGACGGTTTAAAGAGCGACCGCGATCGACCAGGCCCCGCCCGTGTGGCCTCCGCCCGCAGCCAGACTGAACAGGCGCTCACCCCTTTCACAGGCATAGCGCTGAACAAGCGCGCCACACCGCCAGCGGTAGGGCTCGTCTCGCGCTGTGCGCGGACCAGGGCGTAGCGTTGACACCCAATTTCCATGGTCCGTATGGTTTCGCGCGGATCGCAGCGGATCGCTGTGGATCATCGTGGATCAATGGTTGATCCCGCACAGCGGCGAGGCGCCATGCTCTCTGGGCAGTACGAGTGCGTGATGGACGAGAAGGGGCGCGTCGCGTTCCCGGCGCCGTTCCGCGCGGCGCTCGGCCTGACCGGCGACGACGGCGACGTCCTCGGCCGGTTCCAGCTCACGCGTGAGCCCTTCGACGGCTGCCTCGTGGCGAGGACCGAAGCCGCCTTCGAAGACCTGCTGAAGAAGGTGCTCGCGATGCCGCGATCCGAACCGCTCACCCAGCACTACCGGCGGTTCGTCGTCGGCTCAGCCCACGAGATCGTCATCGACCGCGCCGGGCGCGTGAACATCCCCAAGCGGCTCCGCGAGTACGCGGGCCTCGGCCGCGACGTCATCTGGGTCGGCGAGCTCGACAACGTCGAGCTCTGGAGCCGCGAGCGCCTCGACGAGATTGGGAAGGTGATGGACTCCATCTCCGATGAGAAGCGGCGCGAGTGGTCGGAGAAGTATGGGGTCTGACCTCCACACCACGCGCCCCGGTCACTTGCCGGTAATGCCCGCCGCCGTGCTGCGCGAGTGCGCGGTGCAGACCGGCATGGTCGTGCTCGATTGCACCGCCGGCGGCGGCGGTCACCTCGGCCGCTTCGCTGACGCCGTGGGGCCCACGGGTCGCGTCATCGCCCTCGACCGCGACGAGCGCGCCTTCGCCAACGACGCCGCCGGCGG
>VGSZ01000407.1 GCA_016874845.1 Deltaproteobacteria bacterium | reverse complement strand
TCGACGTCGAGGCGACGCTGCGCTCCCTGCCACCGGCGTCGCGCTAGAGAGCCGACCCGCATGCCGGACTGGGTCCGGCGCGCCGAGCTGTTTCTCGCTGTCGTCGAGTACGAGAGCGAACGGGAGCTCGTAGGCTGCTGAAAGAGCCAGTGGAGCGCTCTTTTCAGCAGCCTGAGAGAGGCGCGCCGCTCGTCGTCGGCGCGTCCACGCAGGCGCTGGGGTCGACGCCGTTTCTGGCGTTGACAGGTCGCCCACGTCGCGAAAGAAGCCGGTCGCGCCTGATCGTTTGCGCGCAGCGATGCGCTCGTTTCCCTGCCCGGGTCTGGCCCGGGGCCACGAAGGAACCCATGGTCGTCATCCGTCTTGCCCGTGCTGGTACGAAGAAGAAGCCGTTCTACCGCGTCGTCGTCGCCGACCAGCGCGACCCGCGCGATGGGCGCTTCATCGAGCAGCTCGGCACCTACGACCCGCGCAAGACCGCGCACGGCCTGAACATCGCTCTCGATCGGGTCGACCACTGGCTCGGCCACGGTGCGCAGCCGTCCGAGAGCGTCGGCCACCTGATCGACCGCGTCCGGCTCGCCGCGCCCAGGGCGTGAGCGGGAACTCCGCAATGAAGGGCCTGGTCGAGGTCATCGCCAAGGCGCTGGTCGACGACCCGGCGCCCGTCGAGGTGTTCGCCGCCGGCACCGCGGACGAGCCGGTGTACCGCCTGAAGGTCGTCAAGGACGATCTGGGCAAGGTGATTGGCAAGAAGGGCCGCACGGCCAAGGCGTTTCGCACCCTGATCGCCGCTGCGGCGGCGAAGCAGGACCTGCGCCCCACCGTCGAAATCCTCGAGCCAGATCGTCCGCGGCGCTCCTCGTCATCCACCGAACCGGCCGCGTCATCGGACGGCGACTCCGGGGGAGACGACACGTCGTCGGGCTCGGCCCCGGCTGCCGAGTCGGCCGAGCGCCCCGCCGGCGCATGAGCGTCTGGGTTCGTCTCGGCGTCGTTGGTCGTCCGCACGGCGTGCGCGGCGCCTTGAAGGTCCACCTCGACAACCCGAAGAGCACGGCGCTCCGCGCGGGCGTCGTCCTGCGGCTCTCGCAGGGCCCGAGCCAGCGTGAGTACGCGGTGCGGACCAGCGGCGGCGGGGTGCTGAGCCTCGCGGACGTCGTCGACCGCGACGCTGCGCAGGCCCTGGTGCACGCGGTGATCGAGGTGCCACGCGCGAGCCTCGGCCCTGAGACCCTGCTCGTCGACCTGCTCGGCTGCGCCGTGGTGGACGTCGCCGGCGCCCCGCTGGGCCGGCTGGAGCGCTTTCACGACAACGGCGCGCAGCCCGTGGCCGAAATCGCCGTGGCCGGCGGCGGCACGGTGCTCGTGCCCTTCGTTCCGCCTCTCGTGGTCGCCTCGGGCCCACCGGTGGTGCTCGCCCCGCCCGCGGGCCTGTTCGACGACGCGCAGGCCCTGGTGGCCGGCAGCGCCGACGACGTCGACGTCATCGATGCCGGGGACGCCAGCGACGGCTGACGGCAGAGCGGATTGCGGCGCGCGCACGCCGACTTTCGTCACGACGGGGCGCGGTGCTTGCGGTTGACCTACAAAGCGCTTGACGACATCGAGCACCGCGGGCAGATTGCGCGCCGCGCCCAGATAGCTCAGCTGGTAGAGCAGTGGACTGAAAATCCGCGTGTCGCTGGTTCGATTCCGGCTCTGGGCACCAAGCCTCCCCTCGGGAGGCTTCGCTCTTTCTGGTGGGCTCTCCTGTGTCTTGTTGCGCGCAGCATCAGCCCGGACCAGGACAGCACGCCGGCCGACGTCGTCGATGTACGCGGGCGAGCGCCGCTCGGCGCCGGGACCTTGCGCCCGCGCCGCGGCCATGGCTCCGGACAGCACGCGCGGCCGCCGCGTCGTCGTCATCGTCGCCCGACAGGCGCGCGGCGGGGAACAGCGACGGCGACGAGCAGGTGCGGCGTCGGACCAGCTGCTCGTCCGACGCCGCCTGCAGCACGGCGAAGACGCCGGGCTGCATCCACACGCCAAACGGGAGCTCGCGCAGGCGGAGGACCGGCAGCGTCGGCGGGAGAGCGGGCAAGCCGCGTTCACCGTCGTGATCGACCACGCGGACCCGGGCGCGGCGCACCGCCCCACCGTCGCCCTTCGCGAACGACGAAGACAACAGGGCCTCGCGCCGCATCGGCGCGTGGACCTGCGGTTCGACGAGCACGAAGTCGTCGTCGAGCGTACGGCCGGCGCGGGGTCGCGCGAGGCTGCGCAGCGACGAGACCGCGACGGGGCGCAGGGCGAGCGCCCCGACATCGACGGCGGCGGCGAGGGCCTTCGACGCGCGGGAGCGGCGCGCGCTCAGGGCGCCGGTCGCCTCGAGCACGCACCAGGTGGCCAGCGCCTCCTGCGGGTGGCCCTCGACGAAAGCGACGAGGGCCCCACCGGCCAAGCGGTCGAAGACGACGTCCCTTGTGAGGATCCGCGACGCGCCCCGCCACGCCAGCTGCG
Source organism: Deltaproteobacteria bacterium (assembly GCA_016874845.1). Lineage (GTDB taxonomy): Bacteria > Myxococcota > UBA727 > UBA727 > VGSZ01 > VGSZ01. The sequence goes on along the minus strand of VGSZ01000407.1, from coordinate 863 downwards.
CGCGGGGCGCGCCGCCGCGCGCCGGACGGGATGGGGCACCGCCGTCGACGCATGTCCGCCGCCGAGTCCGCCGGAAGACTCCGCCGCGACCTTCTGGGCAGGCTCGGTGCTTGGCCGAGCCGGTGCCGGGCGCGACGGCGTGGTCATCGGTGGTCTCCCGGCGGGGTGGGACGCACGCATCGTCGGACAAGTCGGGGCCGCGCGTGACCGGCCGGTCCGCCCACGGAGAACCGAGCGCGACGAGACGCTGAACGAGGCGCGGAACGAGGACCGAGGCGAGCGCCGCGCGTCGCGGCCAGTTGTTCTCCCGGCAGGTCTGTTCCAGACCCGCCGGCAGCGTCGGAGCCGGCGAAGCGAACCAGCGCGGCGCCGAGGCATCGACGGGCGCGCCGGCCAGGCCCGGGCAGCGAGGAGCAGCGAGGAGCAGCGAGGAGCAGCGAACCCCGATGAGCCACAGCCGCAGCACGAGGAGACAAAGGGGACAGGCCGCGACGCTGGCAGGGCGCCCGTCATGACCCTGCGCGTCCACGTCGCCCCCGCCGGCACCCGTGACTTCCTGCGTGCCGCCGTCGCCGACGGTGGCGGCGTGGTCGTGGACGACGTCGAGATCGCCGACGCGCTGGTGTGGACGTCGCCGCGCGACCCCGAGGGCCTGCGAGCGCTGCTTGCGCGGCGGCCCGACCTGCCGTGGGTGCAGCTCCCGTGGGCGGGCATCGAGCATTACCTCGGCGTGCTCGACGGCCGACGCCTGTGGACCGCTGGTCAGGGCATCTACGCCGACGACGTCGCCGAGCACGTCCTCGCATTGACGCTCGCCGGTCTGCGCGACCTGAAGAGGCGGGCGCTGGCGACGACGTGGCAGG
>VGSZ01000406.1 GCA_016874845.1 Deltaproteobacteria bacterium | reverse complement strand
GCGCGTCGAGCAGCGCGGGCAGCGCAAGGTCGCCCGCCTTGAGTGCCTGGTGCTGCGGGCCTTCGCGGCGCTCGAGCACCGCGGCCTGCCCATCCGCCGCGCGCGGTGGCAGGAGCTCGTCGACGAAGAGAAGCGCGCCGCGGCGGCGGCGCGCGCGCGCATCTTCGCGCTGGCCGGCGACCACGTCGCCCGCGATCTGTTCGGTACCCCCGAGCTGAACCTCGACGCCGAGCACGAGGTGCGCGGGCTGCTCGGCCGCGCGATCGGCCACGCCGTCGACGACAGCAACCGCGCGACGTTGGCGGCGCTGCGGCACCCGCTGGCCGACGCGCTGCTGCAGTGGCGCGAGAGCCAGAAGATCGTGACGACCTACGGCGATGCGTTCCTCGACCACATCGTCGACGTCGACAAGGCCGGCGTCGGTCGCATCCGCTCGACGTTCGTGCCGCTGGGCGCGTCCACCGGGCGGGTCTCGTGCCGCGATCCGAACCTGCAGAACCTGCCTGGCAACCCGCGCTTCCACGAGGCGTTGCGGGCGCCGCCGGGCCGCGTGCTCGTGACCGCCGACTACGGCACCTGCGAGCTGCGCATCGTCGCCGAGCTGTCCGAGGACCCGGTGTTCCTCGCGGCCTTCGCCCGCGGCGAAGACCTGCACGCCACGGTGGCGTCGTCGATGTTCGGCGTGCCGGTCTCGAAGACCCAGAACTCCGAGCTGCGCCAGCGCGCCAAGGCCATCAACTTCGGGCTCGTCTACGGGATGGGGCCGGCGGCGCTGGCGGCGTCGCTGGGCGTCGACCGCGACGTCGGCGAAGACCTCCTGAACCGCTACTTCCGCACGTTCCCGCGCATCCGCAGCTACCTCGAGGGCAGCGTCGAGACGGCGCTGTCCCGCGGCTACAGCGAGACGGTCCTCGGTCGCCGCCTCTTCTTCGACCCCGACGCGCTGGCCGCCGACAACGCCCGAGGCGAGCTCGGTCGCCTGATGAAGAACATGCCCATCCAGGGGACGTCCGCCGACATGACCAAGCTGGCGATGGTTCGGCTGCACGAGCGCCTGCTCGAGCGGTGCCAAGGCGCCGCCGGCCTTGTCAACACCGTGCACGACGAGCTCGTCGTCGAGTGCGACGCCGTCGCCGCCGACGTCGTCGCCGCCTGCGTGCGCGAGGAGATGGAGGAGGCGCACCGCACGCTGCTCAAGCGCGTGCCGCCCCTCGTCGAGGTCCACGTCGGCGAGACCTGGACCCACTGACCACCCTGGCCGACGTCCGGCGTCAGGCCACCGACGCCGCTGCGGCGCCAGCGTGTGCGTGGTGACCGTGACGTCGCCGCGCCCGTCCTCCCGGTGCACGAGCGGGTGACGGCGTCGTCCACGCCGTCAGCTTCATGGGCGGTCGCGACTGGTGTGCGGGCCGGGCAGGGCGTAGGCGTTGCCGCCCAGGCGGGCCACGGGCCGCAGGCGCTCGGGCACCAGCCGCCCCGCAGGATCGAGCAGCGCGTCGTCGACGAAGAGCCGCGTCACCTCGAGCACGGCGAGCCCTACGCCCTGCTTGCGGCCGTAGCGGTGCACGTCGACCAGCACGCAGCACAGCGCCGCGCGCGCCGACGCGACGCGCACGCCGTCGAAGCCGTCGCAGGCGACGACGTCGATGCCGTAGCGGGCGGCCTCGCTCTCGTGGGCAGGCAGCTCGGCGGAGGTCGCGTTCATGCGGTCGAGGTCGGGCTCCTCGACGAGGTTCACGCAGCAGCGGCCCGTCTTTCGCAGCAGCCGCAGCGTGTCCTTGTCGCTGCCGTCGCGTCGGGTGGCGAAGGCGACGGTGACCATCGGCGGGTCCGACGCGAGGGCGTTGAAGTACGAAAACGGCGCGAGGTTCACGTGGCCGTCGTCGTCGCGGGTCGTGATCCAGGCGATGGGGCGCGGCACCACCAGCCCGGTAAGCCAGGCGTAGGCGTCGCGCGCAGGCAGGGTGGTGGCGTCGAGGTGCATCGGGGCTCCGCGGGCGGAACGCTGGAAACGAGGCGGGCGGCCAGAGGGCCGCCCGCGGCGAGGAAGATCAAACGGAGCGAGCCAGAGGGAAGGGTCGAGCCTGATCTTCCGTCAGCCGTTCAGACCTCCATGATCTCTTTCTCTTTCTTGGCGATCAGGTCGTCGACGCTCTTCACGTACTGGTCGGTGAGGTCCTGCACCGTCTTCAGGCCGCGCTTCTCGTCGTCCTGGGTGATGGCGCTCTCGTCGGTGGCGGCCTTGATCATCTCGTTGGCGTCGCGGCGCACGTTGCGCACGGCGATCTTCGCGTCCTCGCCCTTGGTCTTGCTGAGCTTGACGTACTCCTTGCGCCGATCGCCCGACAGCGGCGGCATCACGCAGCGTACGTAGTCGCCGTCGTTGGTCGGGTTGAAGCCGAGGTTCGCCTCGACGATGGCGCGCTCGATGTCCTTCAGCGCCTTCTTGTCGAAGGGCTTGATGATGATCATGCGCGCGTCCTGCGCCGACACCGTCGCCAGCTGGTTCAGCGGCGTCGGCGAGCCGTAGTAGTCGACGCGCACGCCGTCGAGCATCGACGGGTTCGCGCGCCCGGTGCGGATCGTCGCGAGGCTCTTCTTCAAGGCGTCGATGGCCTTGTCCATGTTGTCTTTGGTCTCTTTGACGATGTCGTCGAGCATGTCGTCTTCCTTGGTGATGAGGTAGGCGGGATAGCGCGGCCGCCGCGGCGCCTCAAGCTCACCCGGACGGAAACAGCGCATCGACGAGCGCCTGCGTGAACGACCGGCGCAGGTAGAACCCCTGCGGCCGCAGCACCGCGTCGGCCTCGTCGACGACGTCGACGTGGGTGACTACGCTGGCGTCCTTGGCCTTGGGCCGCAGGTGCAGGATCGTGCCGCGCCGCGACGAGCACGCGAAGCCGAGGCCGCGGGCGACGAGGTCGGCCAGGTCCTCCCAGTCGGCGCGCAGCACCGCCGTCGTCGCCGCGTCGGGCTCGTACAAAAACGCCGTGCCCACCCGGCCGCTCGCCCGCTCGACCGGCACGAACAGCACGCGCCGCAGCTTCTTGTGCGCTCGCGACGTCGCCCAGGTCTCGTGCACGAGGTCGGCCGCCGTCGCCGACGTCACGAACGTCGCCTCGAGCACGCGCGGCCGGCCGTCGGCGTCGACACGCAGGGGCAGCGTCTTCAGCTCGACGCCCGACGCGGGGTCGTCGACGTCGTCGAAGCGGGGCGACAGGCCCAGCGCGGCCTCGAGCCGCTGGCCGGCGCCGCCCTTGTTGCGCGCGCTGTCGGGGGCGGGCGGCGCGATGTCGTCGACGGCGCGGCCGGCGAGGGCGCGGGCGGCGGCGAGCAGGGCGCGGGCGCGGGCGCGCGCGCCGGCGCCGTCGAACGCGCTGTCACCGTCGAACGCGCCGTCG